>NZ_PVZF01000003.1:0-300000 GCF_003002055.1 Kineococcus rhizosphaerae | reverse complement strand
CCTCGCACGGCGACCTCCCTGAGCCTGCAACCAGACGGGCCTGTTCCGGGCCGCACCGGGTGGAGAAGCCGCCCACCGGTGGTCCCACTCCGGCGGAGACCGATCTCCGCCGGCCCCGTCACGGTCGGCGCGCACCGCCGTCCTCACTCCAACGAAGGAACTCCCATGGCTACGGCCGAACCGAACGCCACCCCCACGCCCCACGACCGCGTCCGCACCGCAGGCAAGGGCGGTCTGGGCCTGACCGCCGTCGGCGTCGTCGTCTTCAACGTCGCCCCGTTCTTCAACTGGGTGCACCTCGAGGGCACCGAGACCGACCGCACCGGCTACGAGACCGACTCCCTCGTACCTTTCGTCGCCTACCTGGGCATCGGTCTGCTCCTCGCGATGGCCTACGCCGCCAAGCGGGCCCGTCGCGGCCAGCACCGCGGCCTGACGCTCGTGTCGATGGCCGTGGCGATCGCTGCGACCATCCAGTGCGTCGCCTTCGCGCTCAACCCCATGGGGGGCCTGGAGCGCGGTGACGACCTCGCCGCCTCGATCGGCGTCTTCATCGGCATCGTCGGTGCCGCCCTGTGGGCCGTCGGCTCGGGCCTGCTGGCCAAGGAGGTCGAAGGCGACGACGACGTGGACCTCGACCTGCGCAGCCACAGCCGCGACCGGTCCTCGACCACCCGCTGACCCGTCGCGACGCACCGGCCGGGCACCCCGCGGGGTGCCCGGCCGTCCTGCGTCCCCGGGACCGTGC
Organism: Kineococcus rhizosphaerae; assembly: GCF_003002055.1. NCBI lineage: Bacteria > Bacillati > Actinomycetota > Actinomycetes > Kineosporiales > Kineosporiaceae > Kineococcus > Kineococcus rhizosphaerae. The sequence goes on along the minus strand of NZ_PVZF01000003.1, from coordinate 299,252 downwards.
GGGGGAGGTGGGAGCATGCTCTCGTGGAGAAGATCGCCCTGGTGACGGGTGCGGGCACCGGCATCGGCCGCGCCGTCGCCGCGGCCCTCGTGCAGTCGGGTTTCGCGGTGGCCCTGGCCGGTCGCCGCGAGGACGTCCTGCGCGAGGCCGCGGCGCAGATCGGCGGGACCACCTCCGTGCACCGGGCCGACGTGTCCGACGAGCACGAGGTGGACGCCCTGTTCGCGGCCGTCGTGGACCGCTTCGGCCGGCTGGACCTGCTGGTCAACAACGCGGGGACCTCCGCGCCGCAGGTGCCCATCGACGAGCTCGACGTCCAGCGCTGGCACGACGTCGTCGCGGTGAACCTCACGGGCACGTTCCTGTGCACCCGCGCGGCGTTCCGGCAGATGAAGCGCCAGGACCCCGGCGGCGGGCGCATCATCAACAACGGGTCGATCTCGTCGATGGCCCCCCGCCCGAACTCCGCGCCCTACACCGCGACGAAGACGGCCGTCACGGGGCTGACCCGGCAGACCGCTCTCGACGGCCGCCCCTTCGGTATCGCCTGCGGTCAGATCGACATAGGCAACGTCCGCACCGACCTGCTGGCGATGCCGGACGCCGGTGTCCCGCAGGCCGACGGATCGCTCGCCGTCGAACCCACGATGGGACTGGCCGAGGTGGCCGAGGCCGTGCGGTACATGGCGTCCCTGCCCCCGTCGGCGAACGTCCTGTCGATGACGGTCATGGCGACGACCATGCCCTTCGTGGGCCGGGGCTGATCAGGCCGCCGAGAAACCCCCGTCGACGGTCAGGTCCACGCCGTTCACCATCGCCGAGGCGTCGGAGGCCAGGAACAGCACGGCGCCGCTCACGTCGCCCGGCTGGGCGAAGCGGCCCAGCGGGATGCGTACCAGCATCGGGGCCGCCTTCGCCTGCTCGCCCCAGACCCGTTGCCCCATCTCGGTCATCACCACCGTCGGGCTCACCGAGTTCGCCCGGACCCCCGAGGGTCCGAGTTCCAGGGCGAGCACCTTGGTGGCCATCACGAGCGCGGCCTTGCTGGAGGAGTAGGCGAAGTGCTCGGCCAGCGCCAGCGACCCCGCGACCGACGAGACGTTGACGATGCTGCCGCGGCCCGCCGCGGCCATGGCCCGGCCGACGCGCGAGCCCAGCAGCGCGGGTGCGCGCAGGTTCACGGCGAGCGTGCGGTCCCACGTGCCGGCGTCGACGTCGACGACCCGCTGCGGGAAGGAGACGCCCGCGTTGTTCACCAGGACGTCGAGGCCGTCGAAGGCGGCCAGCGCCCGCGACGCCAGGGACTCGGTGTCGGCCGCGTCGGACAGGTCGGCGGCGACGACCTCGACGCGGACGCCGTGGTCGCCGCGCACCGCGGCGGCCAGGGCCTGCAGCGCCTCGTGGGTGCGGGCGGAGAGCACGAGGTCGCACCCGGCCGCGGCGAGGGTGCGCACGACGTCCGTGCCCAGTCCCTGGGTCGCACCGGTGACCAGGGCCCTGCGGCCGGTCAGGTCGAAGGACTCCGGGATCGAGCGGGGGGTCACGGTTCCTCCTCCAGGGACGCGAGCAGACCCGACGCCGTCGACGGGTCGGTGACGAGGTGGGTGAAGTACCCGCCGCGGGCGCCCGCGACGACGCTGGGGACCTTGACCGCACCGTACGCGACGGCGATGCGCACGGGAACCTCGCGCAGCACCTCCAGGGGGATCGCGACGAGACGGTCGGCGCCCTCGTAGGAGACCTCGGTGCCGTTCGCGTCGTAGAACCGCGAGGCCACGTCGCCGACGGCCGTCTGCAGGGGTTCCTCCCCGGTGGGGACGAAACCGGGGATCGACTCCCGCTGCAGCGGAGGGGCCCCGACGCCCATGAGGGCGCACCGGGCGTCGCTCCACAACTGCGTGAACCGCCGGAAACCGGGATCGGCGGCCAGGCTGCTGCGCAGGGCGCGGGCCGGGAACGCGGGGGCGTAGCAGAACCGGGGACTCCCCCCGACCCCGGCGGCGATCCGCCGGGTGATCTCGTTGGTCTGGTACCAGGCTTCGGGTTCGTCCTGGCCGCCGACCATGGGGGCCACGAGCACCCCCGGCAGCGCGGGCAGTTCCCGCTGGGCGATCTCGTACACCGTCCGGCCCGAGGAGACCAGCAGCACGTCCCCGGCGCTCAGCCCGACCTCGGTGAGCACGGTGGAAACCGTGGGCGAGACGGCCTCGGCGACGTGGGCGGCCGTCGTCGGCGGGCACAGGCGCACCTGCTCCAGCCCCAGGGCCTCGCGCAGCCGGTCGGCGAGGTCGCCGGGGTCCTCGACCGGCAGCGGCAGCACCTCGATGCGGACCAGCCCCCGCTCGCGGGCCTCGCGCAGCAGGCGGCTGACGGTGGCGCGGGAGGTGCCGATCCGCTCGGCGATCTCGGCCTGGGTGGCGTCCTGCAGGTAGTAGAGCGTCGCCGCGGTGTGCGCCAGCGCCAGCGGGAACCGCTCCGTGTTCGGCACCCGTGCCCTCCTCGCCTCGTGGGCCGGCGCAGCTCCGTCGTCGCGCCGGTCACCAGATCGTTGCACGCATGTGCTGGACAAGTGTGCCGCACAGGTCCTAGCGTTCGGAAGACCACGGAAGAGGGTTCCGGAGGACCCGGTACCCCCACCGGAGCCCGGACCACGACGACCCGCCGACGAGCCGTCGACCACAGCCGAACCACCCACACCCCGCCCGGCCCCCGTCCGGAGCGCTGCGAAGGAGCAGTTCATGGCAGACACGATGAAGGCCGTGATCGTCCACGGACCGCACGACTACCGGCTCGAAGAGGTCCCCGTGCCCGTCGCCGGCCCCGGTGAGGCCCTGCTGAAGGTCGAGGCCGTCGGCATCTGCGCCAGCGACCTCAAGTGCTACCACGGCGCCGCGAAGTTCTGGGGCGACGAGAACCGCCCGGCGTGGGCCGAGACCGACACCGTGCCCGGGCACGAGTTCACCGGGCGCATCGCGGCCATCGACGACGAGGCGGCGAAGCGCTGGGGCGTGCAGGTCGGCGACCGGATCGTCGCCGAGCAGATCGTGCCCTGCTGGAACTGCCGGTACTGCAACCGCGGCGACTACCACATGTGCCAGCCGCACGACATGTTCGGCTTCAAGCGCCGCACGCCGGGGGCGATGGCCGAGTACCTCGTGCTGCCGAAGGAGGCCCTGGTCCACAAGGCGCCCGAGGACGTCCCGCCGTGGCAGGTCGCCTACGCCGAACCGCTGTCGTGCGCGCTGCACGCCGTCGAGCGCGCCGGCATCCGCTTCGACGACACGGTCGTGGTCGCCGGGTGCGGACCCATCGGCCTGGGCATGATCGCCGGCGCCGCCGCGAAGTTCCCCAAGCGCATCATCGCCCTCGACGCGCTGCCGCAGAAGCTGGAACTGGCGAAGAAGTGCGGCGCCGACACCGTGTTCAACATCACCGAGGTCGACGTCGTCGAGGAGGTCAAGAAGCTCACCGACGGCTACGGCGCCGACGTCTACATCGAGGGCACCGGCCACCCGTCCGCGGTCGCCCAGGGGCTGAACCTGCTGCGCAAGCTCGGCACCTTCGTCGAGTACTCGGTCTTCAAGGACCCGGTGACCGTCGACTGGTCGATCATCTCCGACGACAAGGAACTCAACGTCCTCGGTGCGCACCTGGGGCAGAACACCTGGCCCGCGGCCCTGCGGCTCATCGAGTCCGGCCGGCTGCCCCTGGACGAGATCTGCTCCCACCAGCTGCCGCTGGCCGAGTTCCAGAAGGGGCTCGACCTCGTGGCCGACTCCGCGAACTCCGTCAAGGTCTCCCTGATCCCCTGATCCCCTGACCCTCGAACCACACCACCCGGGACCGGAAGGGTCGTCGGGACGGTGGACCCTACCCTCCCACGCGATGGAGCGTCAGCCATGAACGAGTTCACGCGGTCCGAGAGCGGACTGCACGTCCCGACGAAGAAGGTCACCCGCCGGTCGCTGCTGGCCGCCATGGGCGGGGCCGCCACGGTCCCGATGCTCTACGGCTGCGGGGTCGGCACCGGCGGTGGCGGCGGCGACGCCGGCAAGGCGCCCGAGAACGGGGCGTCGGCCGTTACCGGTTCCTTCGACTGGAAGGCGCTGAAGGGCCAGAGCATCAAGATCCTCCAGACGCCGCACCCGTACCAGCAGGCGTTCCAGCCGCTGCTGAAGGACTTCACCGAGCTGACGGGCATCGAGGTCCAGGCCGACCTCGTCGCCGAGGCCGACTACTTCACCAAGCTGAACACCGAGCTCGCGGGCAAGACCGGGGCGCACGACGTCTTCATGACCGGCGCCTACTTCATCTGGCAGTACGGCCCTCCCGGCTGGATGGAGGACCTCACCCCGTGGATCAAGAACTCGTCCGCCACCAACGACGAGTACGACTTCGAGGACATCTACGAGGGCCTGCGCACGTCGACCCGCTGGGACTTCGAGAAGGGGTCCGCCCTCGGCACCGGCGGTCAGTGGGCGATCCCGTGGGGGTTCGAGACGAACGTCGTCGCCTACAACAAGAAGGAGTTCGACGCCCGCGGCATCGCGCTGCCGGAGACGTTCGACGACTTCATCCAGCTCGCCACCGACCTCACCGACCGGTCGCAGAACCGCTACGGCGTGGCGTTCCGCGGGTCGAAGTCGTGGGCGACGATCCACCCCGGCTTCATGACCCAGTTCACCCGCGAGGGCGGCAAGGACTACACCGCCGAGGGCACCACCTACACGGCGGCGATGAACTCCGACAAGGCCGTGGAGTTCACCAAGAAGTGGGTCGACCTCGCCAAGAACGCCGGACCGACGTCCTGGACCACCTACGACTACCCGCAGTGCACCGGTGACCTCGGCAACGGCAACGCCATGATGGTCTACGACGCGGACAGCGCGACGTACCCGAAGCAGAAGGCCGGGGCCAGCGCCCAGGCCGGCAACCTCGCCTGGTACCCGGGCCCGGCCGGTCCCGACGGCAGCTACGCCACCAACCTGTGGACGTGGTCGCTGGCCATGAACGCGGCGTCGAAGAAGAAGCAGGCCGCCTGGTTGTTCATGCAGTGGGCCACGGGCAAGGACGCCATGAACAAGGCGACCGCCTCGACGTTCGCCGACCCGGTCCGCGCCTCGGTGTTCGACGGGTCCTTCAAGCAGACCCTCGGCGGGTTCCCCGGCTACCTGGAGACCTTCGAGAAGGTCATCGACTCCACGAAGATCCAGTTCACGCCGCAGACGAAGTTCTTCGAGACCACCGAGGACTGGGCGGTCGCGCTGCAGGACATCTACTCCGGTGCGGACGCCAAGTCGCGCCTGGACGAGCTCGCCAAGGCCAACACCACCAAGATCAACGCCTGACCCCCACGGGTCCGCGGATCGGAGAGGAGGAGCGGTGGCGACCACCGTCGGGGGCCGCACGCCCTCGCAGGAGACCGATCGGGGTCCCGGCGCGGTCCGCCGGGTCCCCACCTGGCGGCGCAAGCTGCGCCCGTACCTGCTGTCGGTGCCGGCGGTCCTGCTGATCATCGGCATCCTGTACGCGTTCTTCTACGGCGTGTACTACACGGTGCTGAACTACGCGGCGACGAACCCGACCCCGACGTTCATCGGGGTCGACAACTACCGCAGCGTCCTGGGCGACACGCTGTTCTGGCGCAGCGCCGGGACGACCCTGCTGTACGCGGTGGCCGCCACCGGGCTGGAGACCGTGCTGGGCGTCGCCATCGCCCTGCTGCTCAACCGGTCCACGCTCATCGGCAAGACGTTCGAACGGCTCCTGATCCTCCCGCTGATGATCGCGCCCGTCATCGCGGGCGTGATCTGGAAGCTGATGTTCAACCCCCAGTTCGGGGTCTTGAACCACGTCCTCGGGCTGGGCTCGACGTTCGACTGGCTGAGCAAGGACCGGGCGCTGGCCTCGACGATCCTCGTCGACGTGTGGATCTACACGCCGTTCGTCGCGATCCTCGTCCTGGCCGGCATCCGGTCCCTGCCCAAGGAGCCCTTCGAGGCCTCCGACGTCGACGGCGCGAACTGGTTCTACATGTTCCGCCGGCTCATGCTGCCGATGATGTGGCCCTACATCCTCGTCGCCGTCATCTTCCGGTTCATGGACTGCCTGAAGGTCTTCGACGCGGTGTACGTCCTCACCGCCGGCGGTCCCGGCGTGACGACGACCACGCTGCAGATCGGCGCGTTCGAGGACTCGATCACCAACCTGAACTACTCCCGCGGCAGCACCTACATGTTCCTGCTGTGGATCATCGTGTTCATCACCGCGCGCTACCTCGTGAGCGTGCTGGGCAAGGCGCAGCGTCGTGCTGCGGGAGCGGGGGCCTGATGGCGTCGCGGTTCGCCCGGGAACTGACCCCCGGGCAGAAGCGGGTGACCCCGGGCTCGGTGGTCGCCGACCTCGGGATCCTCGCGTGGTTCGTGTTCTCCCTGTTCCCCCTGGTGTGGATGGTCCTGCTGGCGCTCAAGAACGACGCGCAGCAGACGTCGACGTACTTCCAGTTCTCCCCGACGCTCGCGAACTTCGGGACGGTCCTGTCCCAGCGCGGTCAGGACCTCACGAGCGTCGACTTCGGGCACGCCCTGCTCACGAGCGTCCTGAACTGCGCGGGCGCCGTCCTCGTCTCCCTCGTCGTCGGCATCCCGGCCGCCTACGCCGCGGGCCGCTGGAAGTTCCGCGGCTCCGAGGACCTCATGTTCCAGATGCTGTCGTTCCGGTTCGCGCCGGAGCTGATGGTCATCGTCCCGCTCTTCGTCATCTACAACACGCTGCACATCTTCGACACCAAGCTCGGCATGGTGTGGGTGCTGCAGCTGGTGACGATGCCGCTGGTCGTGTGGATCCTTCGGTCCTACTTCACCGACCTCGCCCCCGAGCTGGAGCAGGCGGCCCTGCTGGACGGGTACACCCGCACCCGCGCCTTCCTCACCGTCGCGCTGCCGCTGGTGCGCCCGGGCATCGCGGCCGCCGCGCTGCTGGCGTTCATCTTCGCCTGGAACAACTACCTGTTCCCGCTGATCCTCACCGACTCGGCGGCCACGACCGTCACCGTCGCGGTGACCAAGTACCTCGGCGGCGGCGGGCAGGCGTACTACAACCTCACGGCAGCCGCGGCCCTCCTGGGCGCCCTGCCGCCGCTCGTCCTCGCGCTGACCATCCAGCGGTACCTGGTGCGGGGCCTGTCGTTCGGGGCGGTGAAGGCCTGATGGCCACCGTGCGCATCCAGAACCTGTCCACGACCTACGGCACGGGCAAGAACGTCGTCGAGGCCCTGACCGACGTGGACCTCGACATCGGAGACGGCGAGTTCTTCGTCGTGCTCGGCCCGTCGGGGGCCGGCAAGACGACGATGCTCAAGAGCGTCGCCGGGCTCGTCGACACCGCGGCCGGCGACGTCGAGATCGCGGGTGTCTCCATGGAGGGCGTCGAGCCCTACCACCGCAACGTCGCCATGGCGTTCGAGAGCTACGCGCTCTACCCGCAGAAGACCGTGTTCGACAACCTCGCGTCGCCGCTGCGGTCCGGGCGCACGGGGAAGTACACGGCCGAGCAGCAGCGCCAGCGCATCGAGGCCGTCACCACGACGCTGGGGATCGCCCACCTGCTCAAGAGGTTCCCGCGGGAGCTGTCGAACGGCCAGCGCCAGCGCGTCGCCCTCGGGCGGGTGCTGGTCCGGCCCGCCGACGTGTACCTGCTGGACGAACCCCTCTCGCACCTCGACGCGAAGCTGCGCGCCCAGATGCGCGCCGAGCTCAAGCAGCTCGGGGAGATGTCGAACACGACCTCCCTGTACGTCACCCACGACTACCAGGAGGCCCTGGCGCTCGGGAACCGCATCGCGGTCCTGCGCGCGGGCCGCGTCGTCCAGGTGGGCACCCCGGAGGACATCTGGCGCCGGCCGGTGGACACGTTCGTCGCCAAGGCCCTCGGCCAGCCCGAGATCAACCTGTTCGACGTGGTGGCCGAGCAGGGGGTGCTGCGCGGCGCCGGGGGGGACCTCAGCGTCCCGGTGCCGCACCACCTGGACCTGCCCGCCGGGCGGGCCCGCCTCGGGATCCGGCCCCGCGACCTGCAGCTGGGTGCGGGCGGGGCGGGGGCGCTGTCCCTGCGCGGCCGGGTGTCGCTGGCCGAGCGCCTGGGCCGGCTCATGGAGTTCAGCGTCGACGTCGGCCCCGCGGGGGGTTCGGAGCACGTCATCGTCGTCGCCGACTCCGACGCCGGCGCCCGCGAGGGTGACGTCGTCGACCTGCACCTGCCGCTGGAGAACGTCCACGTCTTCGCCCCCGCCGCCGGTCCGGAGGACTCGGTGCGGCTGGGGTCGGCCGTCGAGGAGAGGGTGGCGCGATGAGCGTCCTGACGCAGACGACGGCCAAGGCGCTCGTCCTGGAGAACCTGCACAAGCGGTACGAGAGCCGGGGCCGGGAGGCGTTCCACGCCGTCAAGGGCATCGACCTGCACATCGAGCCCGGTGAGCTCGTCGCTCTCCTGGGGCCCTCGGGGTGCGGGAAGACGACGACGCTGCGGATGATCGCGGGCCTGGAGACCGTCACCTCCGGCGACATCCGCATCGGCGACCGGTCCATCCCGCACCTGCCGCCGGGCAGGCGCGACATCGGCGTCGGGTTCGAGAGCTACGCGCTCTACCCGCCGCTGGACGTCGAGGGGAACCTGTCGTACGGCCTGAAGGCGCGCGGGGTGAAGGACGCCGACGCCCGCGTGCGGGCCATCGCCGAGCGCCTGGAGATGACCGACCTGCTGCCCCTGCGGCCGGCGGGGTTGTCCAGCGGCCAGAAGCAGCGCGTCGCCCTGGCCCGGGCGCTGGTCCGCAACCCGCCCGTGCTGCTGCTCGACGAACCCCTGTCCCACCTCGACGCCGCGCAGCGGCAACGGGTCCGTCGCGAGCTGAAGGTCCTGCAGCGCGAGTTCGGCTACACGACGATCGTCGTGACCCACGACCAGCTCGAGGCGCTCAGCCTGGCCGACCGGCTCGCCGTCATGGACGGCGGGGTCATCCAGCAGTTCGGGACGGCCGACGAGATCTTCGACGACCCCGCGAACCGGTTCGTCGCCGACTTCGTGGGCGAACCGAAGATCAACCTCGTCGAGGGGGTCGTGGACCGTGCGGGTTCGGTGCGGGTGGGCCGCGACGGCGTCCTGCCCACGGCGTCGCGGGCCGCGGCGGGGACGGCCGTGACGGTCGGGGTCCGCCCGCAGGACGCCCGCATCGCGCGGGCCGACGAGGCGTCGGTGCCCGGTGAGGTGGTCGTGTTCGAGAACCTGCTGGAGTTCGGGCTCGCCACCGTCAGCGTCGAGGGCCTGGACTCCTCCGTCGTCGTGCAGACCTCACCCGAGGTCGACTACCGGCGCGGGGACGCGGTGCGGCTGACGGCCCCGCCGGCGCGGGTGTACCTCTTCGACCCCGAGGACGGTGCCCGCCTGCGTTGAGCGGGCCGTGGGGGCGGGCGGGGTCAGTCCAGCGGCAGGACGACGGGGAACCAGTGGCTCTCCGGGGCCACCCCGCCGAAGAACCAGCCCTGCGCGGCGTGCCACCCGGCCTCGCGCAGGAACTGGGCCTGCTCGGCCGTCTCGACGCCCGTCGCGATGCACTCCACGTCCAGCCCGTCGGCCAGGCCGAGGATGCTCGCGACCATCCGGCGGTTGCCGGGCAGGCCCGCCGTGAACGCGGTGCCCATCTTCAGCCCGCGGACCGGCAGCTCGTGCAGCGACGTGAGGACGCTGCTGCCCGTGCCGAAGTCGTCGACGATGACCGTGACGCCCAGGGACTCCAGGTCGTGCAGTTCCGCGGCGAGCTGGGTGTCGTCGGTCAGCAGCGCCGACTCGCGCAGTTCCACCATGAGGCGGTACCCGGCGGCGCCGACCCGGGCCAGGGCGCGGGCGACGGCGTCGCCGAACGTCCCGTCGAGGCGCTGCGCGGAGACGTTGACGGCGACGATCTCGGTGGGGTGGGTCACCAGGAACGTGGCCACCTGGTTCAGCACGGAGGAGTCGATCGCCGGGGTCAGCCCGCACTCCACCGCGGCGTCGAGGAACGTCTCGGGTCCGAGGGTGCCGCGCTCGGGGTGCTGCCAGCGCACGAGCGCCTCGAACGCCATCCGCGCCCCGTCCTCCAGGCGGGCGATCGGCTGGTAGTGCACGACGAACTCGTCCTGCTCGACGGCGCGCCGCAGGTCGTCCTCGAGCTCGAGGCGGGCGACGGCCTCCTCGTGCATCGCGGGGGCGAAGAGCTGGAAACCACCCCGGCTGCGGTTCTTGGCCCGGTACATGGCGGTGTCGGCGTCGCGCAGCAGCGCGGCCGCGGTCGCGGGCGGCCCGTCCGGGTCCGACAGGGCGATGCCGATGCTGATGCCGCAGCGCACCGGGTGCCCGGCGAGGTCGACGTCCTCCTCGAGCGAGGCGCGCAGCCGCTCCGCGACGCGGACGGCGTCCTGGGGGCCGGTGAGCTCGTCGAGCAGGACGACGAACTCGTCGCCGCCGAGCCGGCCGACGTGGTCGCCCTCGCGCAGGCCCGCCCGCAGCCGGTCGGCCACGGCGACGAGCAGCTCGTCCCCGGCGGCGTGCCCGAGCGAGTCGTTGACGACCTTGAAGCGGTCGAGGTCGCAGAACAGGACACCGACCTGCTCGGGGCCGTCCGCGGTGCGGGTCAGCATGCCCTGCAACGTCTCCAGGATGCTCGCCCGGTTCGGCAGGTCGGTGAGGATGTCGTGCCGGGCGGCGTGGGCGAGCGCCTCGCGGCCCCGGTGCACCTCGTCGTGGTCCTGGACCTGGGAGACGACGACCGGGTTGCCGAGCGCGTCGACGGAGTACGACACGACGAGGTGCGCCCAGAACCGGGTCCCGTCGAACCGGGGCATCCACCCCTGCCACTCGTACCGGCCGTCGGCGGCGAGGCCGGCGCGGATCGCCTCGCGGTCGAGCGCCTCGGCGAACGGGGGGTGGACCTCCTGGAACACCCGGCCGAGCACGAGGGCCGGGTCGACGCGCAGCATGCGGGCCCAGGCGGGGTTGAGGTCGCTGACGACGTCCTGGCCGTCGCTGACGGCGATGCCGATGGGGGAGGAGTCGAACAGGGCGCGGAACCGGCGCTCCTCGGCGAGGGCGGCCTCGGTGGCGTGGTGGATCGGGGTGACCTCGTGGACGTTGACCAGCGGGCGGACGACCTCGCGGCCCTGCGCGTCGGTGGACGTCAGCAGGACGACGGTGCTGTCGCAGTGGTGGATCCCGCCGTCGACGTCGACGTGCCGGATGCCGGCGCGCAGACCCCCGGGGGTCCGGACGGCCCGCGCGGGGATCCCGGCGTCGTCGGGGTGGACCGTGGCCCGCCAGCCGTCACCGGTGAGGCGGTCCATCCCCAGGCCGACCATGTCCCGGAAGGCGCGGTTGGCCCAGACCAGGGAGTTCTCGTCGGAGAACTCGCAGATGCCGGTGGGGATGTTCTCCAGGAGCGTCACGAGGTTCGCGCGCTCGCTCGCGGCCTGCCGGCGTTCGGCGTCGAGCTGGGCGCGCAACCGCTCGACCTCGGCGGCCGGGTCCGTGCACCGCTCGTCCATGACCGACCACCTCGCCGCTGCCGGCGGCCCCCGTGGCCGCGCTCCTCCCTGTGGGGTTCGGGAGCGCCCCGGGGGGCCTTGACGCGGTGTCCCCCGTCCGGGTGCCTGCCGTCACCGTCCCCCGGTGTCGTCCCGGGCGGCGTCGGCGGCGTCCTCCTCGGGGCGGGGAGGGACGTCCTCGTCGTCCTCCAGCTCGGGGACGGGCGGGTCGGCGGGGTCGAACGGGTGGGTGCTCATGCCGGGACGCTACCCCCGGGCCGCGCGGGTGGGCAGCGGGACGACGTCGAGGTCCTGGGCGACGTGCACGAGCGTGGAGCCGCCGAGGGCGGCGACGGCGTCGCGCGCCTCCCGCCCGAGCTCGGCGGTGTCGTAGCGCCGGGAGAAGTGCGTGAGCAGCAGGGTCCGCACGCCCGCGCGCGCGGCGATCTCGCCGGCCTGCCGGGCCGTGAGGTGACCGCGGGTGCGGGCGAGGTCGACGTCGCGGTGGGCGTAGGTGCACTCCAGGACGGCGAGGTCGGCGTCGGCGACGACCTCGCCGATCGCGGGGCAGACGCGGGTGTCCATGACGAAGGCGAAGACCTGCCCGGGCCGGGTGGTGCTCACGTCGGCGAGCCGGACGCCGCGCAGTTCCCCCTCGCGCTGCAGGCGCCCGACGTCGGGTCCGCTGATGCCGGCGGCCGCGAGCGCGGCGGCCGAGAACGTGGTGCCGGGGGGTTCGGCCAGCCGGTATCCGATCGCCGGGACGCGGTGGTCCAGGGCCCGGGCGCTCAGGTGGGCGCCGGCGACGTCGGCGACGGGGACGAGCTCGTCGAGCTCGGGGACGCCGACGACCTCCACCTGCACCTGGGCCTGCGCCACGATCGCGAGGTTGCGCAGGTGGACGGCCGCGTCGGCCGGTCCGTGCAGCGTGACGGAGCGCCCGGGGGCGTCCTGCGCCATGCGGTTCAGGACCCCGGGGATCCCGAGGCAGTGGTCGTTGTGCCGGTGGGTGACGCAGATGCGCTCGATGCGCGGTGAGGAGACCCCGGCGTGCAGCATCTGCCGCTGGATCCCCTCGCCGGGGTCGAACAGCACGGAGGTGCCGTCCCAGCGCAGCAGGTAGCCGTTGTGGTTCCGCGTCCGGGTGGGGGCCTGACCGGCGGTCCCGAGCACGACGAGTTCCCTGGAGCTCACGGGGGCATCCTCCCCGGGGTGGGGTGCGGCGGCCTCACGGCGGTGTGGACGGCACGGTCCCGGAGGAGTCACGGACGGTCAACTGCCGCCACGCTCCGCCCGGGGCGTTCCCGGAGCCGGGTGACGCGTCCCCTCGTTCGGGCGCTGCGCGCAGCCGGGACGTGGCTGTGCGGTGGCCGGCTCCCCGACCCTCGTCGCACGGACGGCGACCGCCGGCCCGTCCCTCGAACCGTCCGGAGACCCCGTGCGCACCAAGACCGTCGCCGTCCTCGCCGCCGTCGGCCTGTCCACCGCCGTCCTCGCCGGTGCGGGCTCGGCCTCCGCCGCCGACGACCCGTCCGCGCCGGACGGCACCCGCGCCCGGGCCGCCGAGCCGCTGCGGCAGCTGCGCTCGGCCGTGGCGGCCGAGGCGTCCTCGACGACGGGGGCGGGCACGCGGTCCGCGCTGTCGCCCAGGGGCAACGTCCGCGTCTCCGGTCGCGACCGCTACGAGACGGCCGCCGAGGTGTCCTTCCTGACGTGGCGCCCCGGGACCGCGTCCGTCGTCTTCCTGGCGTCGGGGACCTCGCTGCCGGACGCGCTGGCCGTCGGGCCCTCGGCGAACGGCCTCGGCCCGGTCCTGCTCACCGAGCGCGACCGCCTGCCCGCCGCCAGCCGCGCCGAGCTCCAGCGCCTGCAGCCCTGCCTCGTGGTCGTTGTCGGGGGCACGCCCAGCGTGTCCGACGCCGTGTTCGCCGACGCCGAGCAGTACACGAACCCCACCGGGGCGGGGTGCCCGACGATCACGACCGTCACGCGGTGACCGACCCGGGGAACGCGAACACCCGGTCCGGGTCCACCGCGGCCGCGACCTGCCGCAACCGCGCGCGGTTCTCGCCCCAGCAGGCCGCGGCCCGGTCGGGCAGCCCCGCGTCGGCGTAGTTCACGTACGCCGCGGTCCCCGTCCAGGGTTCCAGCGCCCGCCGGGTGCCGGCGACGACGGCGTCGAACGGTTCCGGGGTGCGCGTCCCCGTCCAGGTGGCGGTGTGCTGGACGGTGGCCAGCGCCGTGCGCCAGGGGAACGCGGTCGCGTCCGGGGCGACGTCGGTGACGGCACCGCCGAGGGCGTCGAACGACATCCCCGCCTCGACCGTCCCCTCGGGCGCTGAGATCGTCCGCACCGCGGCGAGGGCCGCGTCGAGCCCGGCCTGCGGCAGTTGCGCGCCGAGCATCGAGCTGGTCGCGGCGAACGGTTGCCGGTGCTGCGCGTCCAGCGCCCGCGCGGTGCACGCCTGCGCGTCCAGCCCCGAGCACCCGGCCTCGTAGAGCATCGCGTCGGTGTAGCCCAGGGCCCGGCGGGAGGTCGCGGCGGGCTTCGGCAGGCCGGCGAGCAGGCCCGACAGGTCGAGCGCCGCGGACCCCGTCCACGCCCCGGAGACCTGCACCCGGTCCCCGTCGGCGGGGTTCACGAGCAGCTTGCACGTCGACCACAGTTCGCGGGGGGCCTGCGCCGACCACCGCTGCCAGGCCCCGAGGACGTCGGCCCCCTGCGACAGGTCCCAGCGCAGGAAGAACACGGTCACCTCCGGCGCGGGCCGCACCGCGACCGTCCACGACGTGACGGCGGCGATCCCGCCACCCCCGCCGCGCAGCGCCCAGAACAGGTCGGGGTCGTTCCCGGCGTCGACCGTGCGGGACGTCCCGTCGGCGGTCACGACGTCGATCGAGCGGACCTGGTCGCACGTCAGCCCGAACGAGCGGGCCAGGACCCCGACGCCCCCGCCGAGGGTGAGCCCGCTGAAACCCACCGTCGGGCAGGACCCCGCCCCGATCGCGACCCCCCGCGCGCCGAGGGCGGTGTAGACGTCGACGAGCCGCGCTCCGGCGCCGATCCGGGCGCTGCGGCCGTCGTCGGCGAGTTCCACCGCGTCCATCCCGGTCAGGTCGGCGACCAGACCGTCACCGGCCGACCAGCCCCCGTAGGAGTGCCCGCCCGCGCGCAGCCGCAGTCCGGTGCCGGTCCGCCCCGCGTACCGCACGCACGCCGCGACGTCGTCGGCGGTGCGGCAGCGCGCGATCGCCTGCGGGGCGGGGGAGAAGCGCGGGTTGTAGAGCAGGGTCGAGGGGTCGTACCCGGCCTGGCCCGGGCGGGCGAGGCCGCCGGAGACCTGCAGGTCCGACCAGCCGGGTGTCGTCGGTGGGGTGCTGGGACCGCTGCTGGGACCGCTGCTGGGACCGCCTCCCGGGGTGGGTGGGCTCTGCGCACCGCCGTCGGTGCAGCCCGCGGTCGCGAGGGCGAGTCCGGTGGCGAGCAGCGCTCGGCGGGTCGGTCGTCCGTGGTCCACGGGCGCAGTCTGCCCCGCAGGCGAGCCGGCCGGACGGGAGGTGGGCGGCGCGACCGTGACACCGACGTATCCCGAACGTAACAAGATGGACAAAATCTGGGGCTACTGTAACCATCGCTACAGCGGTGCAGCTGTGGTGCACGTCCCCCTGTCCCACCACGAAACCCCCGGCGCCCTCGCGGGTGCAGAGACGAGTGAGGCTCCCGATGAGAACACGGTTCGGAGTGGTCGGAGCACTGGCCCTGACGATGGCGCTGGCCCTCGGCGGGTGCGGCGCGGCCGGCAGCGACGACAGCGCCGACGCGGGAGGAGCACCCGTCAAGGGCGGCGACCTGACCATGGCGCGGTCCGCGGACATCATCGCCATGGACAAGACGACGACGTTCGACAACAACTCCATCCGCGTGATGGAGCAGATCATGGAACCCCTGTTCCACTCCAGCCCCGACGGCACGAAGCTCGAACCCTGGCTGGCCACGGGCTACACCATCTCCGACGACCAGCTCACGTACACGATCCCGCTGCGCCAGGACGTCACGTTCTCCGACGGCACCCCGATGACCGCCGCGGACGTCAAGTTCTCCCTCGACGAGAACACCAAGACCGGCGCCTCGGGCTGGGGCTTCGTCAACGCCGCCATCGACTCCGTCGAGGCCACCGACGACCACACCGTCACCGTCAAGCTCAAGTACCCGTGGGCCCCGCTCATCGCGGACCTGTCCATCTTCTCCAACGGCGTCATCCCGAAGGACTACGGCGGCAAGACCGCCGAGGAGTTCTACACCGCGCCCGTGGGCACCGGCCCGTTCGTCTGGTCGGGCTGGAAGAAGGGTCAGTCGCTCAAGCTGACCGCCAACGGCAAGTACTGGCAGAAGGGCAAGCCGTACCTGTCCAGCGTGCAGTGGAACGTCGTCCCCGACGCCAACACCCGCAAGCTGCAGGTCCAGGGCGGCCAGATCGACATCGACGACACCCCGGACTGGTCGAGCCTGGCCTCGCTCAAGGCCGCCGGCGGGGTGAAGGCCGAGACCTACCCCTCGACCCAGATCGACTACGTCGCCTTCAACCAGGCGCGCGCCCCGTTCGACGACGTCCACGTCCGCCGGGCGATCTCCTACGCCATCGACCGCCAGTCGCTCGTCAAGGCCGTCCTGTTCGGCAACGGCGAGGTCGCGAACTCCCTGCTCTCGCCCGGCACCCCGTACTACGACGCCAAGGCCGGCGGCCTGATGTTCGACGTCGCCAAGGCGAAGGCCGAACTCGCGCAGTCCTCCGAGCCCGGTGGTTTCACCACCACCCTGCTCATCGCCTCCGGGAACCCCAACCAGGCGTCGGTCGCGCAGATCATGCAGTCGGAGCTGAAGGACATCGGCATCACGATGGAGATCAAGCAGCTCGACCCGACCGCCAACAAGCAGGCGCGCCTGGCCTCCGACTTCGACATGACGCTGTCGGCGTGGACCATGGACATCCCCGACCCCGACCAGTGGACGTCCTTCGCCGTCGACCCGCAGGGCGGCTCGAAGTCCGCGTTCACGTCCTACGACAACCCCGACGTCATCGCCCTGAACGCCCAGGCGCAGAAGGAGACCGACGACGCGAAGCGCCAGGCGCTGTACACCCAGCTCCAGCAGAAGACGAGCGAGGACGCGTTCCTGGCCTACCTGTACTACTCGCCGTACGTGTACGCCACGACCGACGCCGTGCAGGGCTTCCAGGTGACCCCGCTGGGCGGCTACCTGCTCCAGGACGTCTCGAAGAAGAAGTGAGCGCAGGCGGGGGCGCGCACCGCGCCCCCGCCCGCACACCCCGACCCGACTCCCCACCACGGAGACCACGGAGAACAAGGAGGTGGGACGGTGAGCCACCGTCTGCGGTTCATCCCCGGCCGTCTCGTGCAGTCCATCCCCGTCGCCTTCGGCGTCACGCTCATCGTCTTCCTCCTGGCCCACCTGCTGCCCGGCAACGCGGCGGTGGCCCTGCTGGGGGAGCGCGCGACGCAGGAGAGCGTCGCCGCGCTGACCGCCCGGCTCGGTCTCGACGAGCCGCTGTGGCGGCAGTACCTGCTGTTCCTCGGCCAGCTCGTGCACGGCGACCTCGGCACCAGCCTGACCTACCAGCTCCCCGTCACCCAGCTCGTGCTCGAGGCGATCCCGGTGACCCTGTCCCTGCTGCTGTACGCCCTCGTCCTGGCGCTGGCCATCAGCGTGCCGCTGGCGGCGCTCGCGGCCTTCCGGCCCGGCGGCGCCCGCGACCTCGGGGTGCGCGGCTTCACGCTGCTGGGTCAGGGCATGCCGCAGTTCTGGGTCGGCATCATGCTGATCCTGCTGCTGGGCGTCAGCCTGCGCGCGTTCCCCGTCGGCGGGTACGGCGACACCGCCCTGGAGCACCTGTACCACCTGTTCCTGCCCGCGGTGACGCTCGCGATCGCCATGTCCCCCACGATCATCCGCAGCCTCCGGTCGTCGATGATCTCGGTGCTGGGCTCGGAGTACGTGGGGACCGCCAAGATGAAGGGGGCCGCCGGCGTGCAGCTGTTCCGCGGTCACGTCCTGCGCAACGCCGCGATCCCCACCGTCTCCATCGTCGGGGTGAACCTCGGGTACCTGGTGGGCGGCTCCCTCGTCATCGAACGCGTCTTCGCCCTGCCCGGCCTGGGCTCGCTGATGATCAACTCGATCTTCGCCCGCGACTTCCCCACCATCCAGGGGGTCACCCTCTTCGTGGCGCTGTTCGTCGTGGTCGTCGGCATCCTCACCGACGTCGTGTACACCCTGCTCGACCCCCGGGTCGACCTCAGCCGGACGGCCCGCGCATGAGCACCCCCACCGCGCTCCTCGTCGAACGCAGCGCGCGCCGGCGGGCCGCCCGCCCGCGCTCGCGGTCCCTGCGGCCCTGGTACCGCAACGGCAGCCTCGTCGCCGGCGGCGTCATCGTCGGCCTCCTCGTCCTCGTGGCGGTCCTGGCCCCGGTCCTCGCCCCCTTCGACCCCGTGAAGCAGGACCTCGCGAACGCGTTGCAGTCCCCGTCGGGCACCCACCCGCTGGGCACCGACAAGTACGGCCGCGACGTGCTGTCCCGGCTGATCTGGGGCGCGCGGGTCGACCTGCGCGTCGGGTTCCTGGCCGTCCTCATCCCGTTCGTCGTCGGCACCGTCGTCGGCGGGATCGCGGGCTACGCCGGGGGCTGGCTCGACACCGTGCTGATGCGCGTCGTCGACGTGTTCTTCGCCTTCCCGTTCTACGTGATGGTCATCGTCCTCGTGTTCGTCTTCGGCTCCGGCGAGTTCAGCATCTACATCGCCATCGCCGCCGTGTCGTGGGTCTCCTACGCCAAGATCGTGCGCGGCGAGGTGCTGGTCGCCAAGGAGCAGGACTACGTCGTCGCGGCCCGCCTCGGCGGGATGTCGCACGCGCGGATCCTGGTCCGCCACATCGGGCCGAACGTGCTGTCGCAGGCCGTCATCTACGGGATGAGCGACATCGTCATGGACATCATGGCGATCGTCACCCTCGGGTACCTCGGGCTCGGCATCGCCCCGCCCACCGCCGAGTGGGGATCGATGATCAACGACGGCCAGGAGTTCATCACCACCCAGTGGCAGCAGGCCACCATCCCCGGTCTCGTCGTCGTCGTCACGAGCCTGGGCCTGTCCTGGCTCGGCGACGGGATCTCCGACCTCCTGAACCCCGAGAGGAGGAAGTGACCGTGGCCGCTTCCCTGCTCAGCGTCCGCGACCTCACCCTCGGCGTGCGCCGCCGCGGCCGCCCCGACACCCGCATCGTCGAGGACCTCAGCCTGGACATCGCCGCGGGGGAGCGGTTCGGCATCGTCGGCGAGTCCGGGTCCGGCAAGTCGCTCACCCTGCGCGCGATCGCCGGGTTGCTGCCCCGGGGCGTGGAGGTGCTCTCCGGCAGCATCGTCTACGACGGCCGCGAACTCGTCGGGATGCCCGCCGCGCAGCGCCGGCACCTCATGGGCCCCGAGATCGCGATGGTCTTCCAGGAACCCATGACCGCGCTGAACCCGGTCGTGCGGGTCGGGGACCAGATCGCCGAGGGACCCCGGCGCCACCTCGGGCTGTCCAAGGCCGACGCCGCGCAGCTGGCCGTGGAGACGATGGCCAGGACCGGGATCCCGGACCCGGGCCGGCGGGCGCGCGCCTACCCGCACGAACTCTCCGGCGGTCTGCGCCAGCGCATCATGATCGCCATGGCGGTGTCCTGCCGGCCCCGGCTGCTGCTGTGCGACGAGCCGACGACGGCGCTCGACGTCACCGTCCAGCACCAGGTCCTCAAGCTCCTCGAAGGCCTGTGCGACGACACCGGCACCGCGCTGGCCTTCGTCACCCACGACCTGGCCGTCGTGAACCAGACCTGCTCGGACGTGGCCGTCATGTACTCCGGCCACGTCGTGGAGTCCGGGACGGTGCGCGACGTGCTCGCCGACCCGCGGCACCCCTACACGAAGGGGCTGCTGGACTCCGCCCCGGACTTCGACCAGCCCGACCGCCGCCTCGTCCCCATCCCCGGTTTCCCCCCGAACCTGACCTCCCGGCCCCCGGGCTGCCCGTTCGCCCCCCGCTGCGGGTTCGTCGTGGACGCCTGCACCACCGCTGTGCCCCCGCGCGAGACCGTCGCCCCCGGGCACGACGCGGCGTGCGTCGAGTCCGCCCGCATCTTCGAAGGAGCCCCCGCGTGAACGGGACGACGACCCCGGTCCTGCGGGCCGCGGGCATCACCAAGACGTACCGGTCGCGGCCCTCGCTGGCGGCACGCGTGACGCGCACCGACTCCCGCGCGGACCTGCGGGCCCTCGACGGGGTCGACCTGGAACTGCGCCGGGGCGAGGTCCTCGCGCTGGTCGGGGAGTCCGGCTCGGGCAAGTCCACCCTGGCCAAGGTGCTCGTCGGCAGCACCAGCCCGAGCGCGGGGTCCCTCGAGCACGACGGCGAACCCGTCCCGGCGAGCCGCGGCAAGGACGCGAGCCGCCGGATCCAGATGGTGTTCCAGGACCCCTACTCCTCCCTGAACCCCCGCATCTCCGTGGCCTCGATGCTGCGAGAACTGCTCCTGCTGCACCGCGTCGTGCCCCGCTCGCAGGTGCGGGCCGAGAGCGTCCGGCTGCTGAACCTCGTGGGGCTGGAGGAGGACGCCCTCGACGCCTACCCCAGCCAGTTCTCCGGCGGGCAGCGGCAGCGGCTGGCCATCGCCCGCGCGCTGGCCGTGCGGCCCGACGTGCTCATCGCCGACGAACCGGTCTCCGCGCTCGACGTGTCCGTGCAGGCCACGATCCTCGACCTGTTCGCCCGGTTGCAGCGCGACCTCGGGCTGAGCGTCCTGTTCATCGCCCACAACCTCGCCGTCGTGCAGCACCTGAGCCAGCGGGTCGCGGTGATGTACCTGGGGCGCATCGTGGAGGTCGCCGAGACCGGCGAGCTGTTCGCCAACCCCCGCCACCCCTACACCCGCGCCCTCGTCGACTCCATCCCCCGGATGCGGGCGGGCAGCGTCAACGAGGAGTTCGTCCTCGAGGGGGAACCGCCCAGCCCCTACGACGTCCCGGCCGGGTGCCGGTTCAACCCCCGCTGCCCGTACGCCGTCGACGCCTGCCGCAGCGTCGACCCCGCCCTGGAGACCGTCGCGGCCGGGCACCTCAGCGCGTGCCTGCGCGCGGCGGACCTCCCCCCGTTCCAGTCCTCCCCGGACCCCGCGTCGAGCATCGACCGGGCCGACGTCCGGGAGGAACTGCTCGAAGAACTCCCCGAAGAACCCACGCACACGAGGAGCACCGCACCGTGAAGGTCTGGATGTCGCTGGACATGGAGGGGGTGGCCGGGATCGTCGACTGGGACCAGTGCCGCCCCGGCAGCCCCGGGTACGCGCTGGGCTGTGAACTGCTGCAGGCCGAGGTGAACGCCGCCGTAGAGGGGGCGATCGCCGGTGGGGCCACCGAGGTCGTCCTCAACGACTCCCACAGCCGGATGGCGAACCTCGACCCCCGGCTCGTCGCCGGGGAGGCGAAGTACCTGTCCGGCCGGCACAAGCCGATGTACATGATGCAGGGGCTCGACGAGACCGTCGACGCCGCGTTCTTCGTCGGCTACCACGGGTCGATCTCGGGGGAGGCCTCGACGATGTCGCACACCTACAACCCCGAGGTGTTCTCCGGGGCCCGGCTCAACGGCCGTCCCGTGGGCGAGAGCGGCATCAACGCCCTCGTCGCCGACCACTACGGCGTCCCCATCGCGTTCGTGTCCGGGGACGAGGTGACGTGGGAGGAGACCGCGCCCTTCGCCGAGGGTGCGGTGAACGTCGTCACGAAGCGGTCCGTCACCCGGGCCAGCGCCCTGAACCTGCACCCGAGCGAGTCCTGCCGCCTCATCCGCGCCGGCGCGGAGGAGGCCGTGCGCCGGGTCGCCGCCGGTCGCGTGCAGCTGCCGCGCGTCGAGCGCCCCGCCGTCCTGGACCTGGACGTGCAGACCGCCGACATGGCCGACGTCGCCACCTGGGCCCGCGGGGCCGAACGCACCGGCGTCCGCGAGGTGCGGATCGAGGGCGAGGACCTGCTGGGCGTGTTCCGCTCGTTCGTCGCGGTGAACTACATCACCCGTCAGGCGGGTGGCCGCTGATGCGCGACACGCGTGACGAGGAGTCCGTGGCCCGCCCGGGCGAGACCCGGATGTGGTCGGTGCCCGCGGTCGGTCCCTTCAGCCTCGCCCTGCACGGCGGTGCCGGCGGCCGGATCGAGGAGCTGTCCGCCGAACGCCGCGAGTCGTTCGAGGCCGGGCTGCGCCGGGCGCACGGGGCCGGGCGCGCCGTGCTGGCCGACGGCGGGACGGCGCTCGACGCCGTCTGCGCCGCCGTCGAGCAGCTCGAGGACGACCCCCTGTTCAACGCCGGCCGCGGCGCGGCCCTGGCCGCCGACGGGACCGTCGAGCACGACGCGGCCGTCATGGACGACGACGGGCGCGCCGGGGCCGTGGCGGTCTCCCGCCACGCGAAGAACCCGGTCCGGCTCGCGCGCGCCGTCCTGGACAACAGCACGCACCTGCTGCTCGTCGACCCCTCCCGCGACCTCGCCACCGGCTGGGACCTGGAGGTGCGCGAGCAGGAGTACTTCGTCACCCAGGCCCGCCGCGAGCAGCTCGAGCGCATCCACGCCCTGCGCCTGGCCGCGCCCCGGCACGGCACGGTCGGCGCCGTCGCCCGCGACCGCGCCGGCCGGGTCGCCGCGGCCACCTCGACGGGCGGCATGGCCGCGCAGAGCGCCGGCCGGGTCGGGGACAGCCCCGTCATCGGCGCCGGGACGTACGCGCGCGGCGACTCCCTGGCGGTGTCCTGCACGGGCGAGGGGGAGGCCTTCATCCGCGGCGTCGTGTCCTACGACATCGCCGCCCGGATGCGCTACCTCGGTTCGTCCCTGCCGGACGCCGTGCGCGCCACGGTCCACGCCGAGCTGACGGCCAAGGGGGCCAGCGGCGGCCTCGTCGCGGTCGCCCCCGACGGTAGCGTCGTCGCCGCCCACAACTCGCCCACCATGTTCGCCGCCTTCGAGGGGCAGGACGGACTCGTCCTGCTGACCTGAGCGGGGGCGGCGTGCACGTCAGGGAGGTAGCACCATGACCATCGACGAGGAGATCTTCGCCCGCATGGGCGAGCTGAGCCCCGCCGAGAAGAAGGTGGCCCGCGTCCTCCTGGCCTCCTGGCCCAGCGCGGGGCTGGAGAGCGCGGCGGCCGTGGCGAAGGCGGCGGGCACGAGCACGCCCACCGTCCTGCGCCTGGTGACGCGCCTGGGCATCGGGGGCTACCCCGACTTCCAGCGGCGGCTGCGCGAGGAGGTCACGCACCGCATGAGCAGCCCGGTCAGCCGCACCCAGCAGGGCGCCCGCGAGCACGCCGAACGGCCCGTGCTGCAGGCGGCGATCGCGGAACGGGTCGGGCTCGTGGAGCAGCTGGCCGCGTCCGTGCCGCCCAGCGAGTTCGACCGCGCCGTCGAGGCCCTGGCGGGGCGGGCCAAGCAGGTCGCGGTCATGGGCGGCTACTTCAGCCGCTTCTCCGCCGAGCTCCTGGCCACGCAGCTCGACCAGGTGATCCCCTGCGTGGACTTCGTGGAGCAGCCGGTGGGCCACGACATCGGCAAGCTCCTGCGGCTGTGCCCGGGGTCGGTGGCGGTGGTCTTCGACTTCCGCCGCTACGAGCTGACCGCCAAGCAGGCCGCCGCCATCGCCAAGGGCCGCGGGGCCAAGGTCGTCGTCATCACCGACCAGGGCCTGTCGCCGGCCACCGAGAGCGCCGACGTGGTGCTCCCGGTCCCGGTGGACGGTCTGCCCTTCGACTCGGTGGTGGGCACGATCGCGCTCGTCGAGGCCCTCGTCGAGGCCGTCCTGCTCGCCACCGGCAGCCGGGGCATCGAGCGCATGAAGCAGTGGGAGGACACGGTGCAGATCGCCCGCGCCCACCGGGGGGCACCCGACCCGGCACCCCGACCCAGCACCGGACCCGCCGAGGAGCGCACGTGACAGACCTGAGGGGACGCACCGCCGTCGTGACCGGCACGGCCCAGGGCATCGGCCGGGCGATCGCCGAGCGGCTGCGGGAGGCCGGCGCCACGGTGCGGGGCGTCGACCGCGACGAGGTCGACCTCGCGGACACCGCGCGGGTCGAGGACTTCTTCGCCGCCGTCGGGGACGTCGACGTCCTCGTCAACTGCGCCGGCGGGGTCGTCGGCCAGACCCACACGCCGGTCGACGAGCTCACCGACGAGGCGTGGGACGCGGTCGTGCGGGCCAACGTCGTGACGATGCGCAACTGCACCCGGGCCGCGGTCCGGTCGATGAAGCGCCGCCGCTTCGGGCGCATCGTCACCATCTCCTCCGGCGCCGGGCGCAGCGTCAGCCTCACCGGCGTCCAGGCCTACACGACCGCCAAGGCCGCGCAGATCGGGTTCACCCGGCAGATGGCCCACGAACTCGGTCCCTTCGGGATCACAGCCAACTGCATCGCCCCGGGGTTCGTGCTGTCCAACCCCACCACGCAGGCGCAGTGGGACGCCTACGGCCCGGCCGGGCAGCAGGCGCTCCTGGAACGGATCGCCGTGCGCCGCACCGGGACCCCGGACGACATCGCCCGCGGCGTCCTGTTCTTCGCCGACCCGGAGGCCTCCTGGGTCAGCGGCCAGACCCTCTCCATCGACGGCGGGCACTCCCTCTTCTGAGGGGCCCAGCGAGGACGGAACCACGTGACGACGACAACCCCTGCCGGCACGCCCGCGCAGCAGCTCGCCGCGCTCGGCGAGCGCTACTTCCAGGCCCAGCACACCTACGACCCGTACAACGCGACCCTGCTCGGCCTCAGCGAGTTCGACCACCTGCCCGGCGACCCGTCGCGGGCGGCGAGCGAGCGGGCGGCCGCCGAGCTGGAGGAGGTGGCCCGCGCCGCCGAGGCCGTCGACCCCGCCGGGCTGGACGAGGAGGAGCTGGTCGACCGCGGGGTGCTCGTGGCCCTGGCCCGCGGCGCCGCGCAGGACGCCGAGCACTCCCTGTGGGCGGCCAACGCCTCGGCCAAGGGGTACGTCAGCCGCCAGGGCCTGGTCTTCCAGGCCGTCCCGGCGATGTCGGCCACCGACGCGGCGGGCCGGCAGCGCTACCTGACCCGGCTGGCCGGGCTGCCGGGGTTCTTCACCGCCCTCGGGGACCGGTACGCGCAGGAGGCCGCCGCCGGCCGCCGGCCCACCCGCCTGGGGGTGCAGCACGCGATCGAGCAGCTCGAGGGGCACCTCGCCCTGCCCGTCGAGGCCGACGCCCTGCTCGCCCCGGCCCGGGCCGCGGACGACCCCGCCACGCTGGAGGAGGCCACCCGCGTGGTGCGCGAGGAGGTCCACCCCGCGCTGCGCGCGCTGGCCGACCGGCTGCGCACCGAGCTCCTGCCGCTGGGGCGCGAGGGCGAGGACGTGGGGATCCACGCCGTGCCGGGCGGGCGGGCGGCGTACGCGGCCGCCGTGCGCCGCCACACCACCACCGACCTGACCCCCGAGCAGATCCACCGCACCGGCCTCGACGTCCTGGAGGAGATGCGCGCCGAGTGGAGCGCGGTCGGGTCCCGGGCGCTGGGGGAGACCGAGTTCGCCCGGATCGCCGAGCGCCTGCGCGCCGACCCCGCGCTGCGGTTCGACACGAGCGAGGAGATCCTCGCCGTCGCGCACGCCGCCCTCGCCCGGGCGCAGGCCGCCCGCGACGCGTGGTTCCCGGACCTGCCGATCCCCGACTGCGCGATCGAGGAGATCAACCCGGTCGACGCGGCCGGCAGCGCGCTGGGCTACTACCGGCCGCCGGCGGTCGACGGCAGCCGCCCCGGCGCGTACTGCGTGCTGGCCGCCGACGCCCCGAGCCACTTCCGCTACGAGTACGAGTCGCTGTCCTTCCACGAGGCGGTCCCGGGCCACCACCTGCAGCTGGCCACCGCGCAGCTGCTCGACGTCCCGCGCTACCGGCGCCACCTCGACGTCGAGGCGTGCAGCTTCAACGAGGGCTGGGGCTTGTACTCCGAGCAGCTGGCCGACGAGATGGGCCTGTTCAGCAGCGACCTCGACCGGCTCGGGATGCTGTCGTTCCGGGCTCTGCGCGCGTGCCGGCTCGTCGTGGACACCGGGATCCACCACCTCGGCTGGACCCGCGAACGCGCCGTGGAGTTCATGTACGCGAACACCGCGACCACCCGCGAGCACGTCGAGAGCGAGGTCGACCGCTACATCGCCTGGCCCGGTCAGGCCTTGGCCTACATGATCGGCTGCCGCGAGCTCCTGCGGTTGCGCGCGGTCGCGGAACAGGCTCTGGGGGAACGCTTCTCGATCGTCGAGTTCCACCGGGCGGTCCTGTCGTCCGGGGCCGTCCCGCTCACCGTGCTCGGCGACGTCGTCGAGCGCCACGTCGCCGCCGCGCTCGCGTCGGCCCCCGCTGCGAACTGAGGAGAACCGTGGACGTCACCATCAACGGCGCGCGCCTGAACGTCGAGGTGCTGGGCCCCGAGGACGGGCCCGTCCTCATCGCCCACCACGGCGGCGGGGGCATCGGCTCGCTGGCCGAACCCCGCGCGACCTTCGGGCCCCTGGCCGACCGGTTCCGCGTCGTCGTCTTCGACGCGCGCGGCTGCGGGCTCAGCGAAGGGGTCGGCCCCTACTCCCACGAGCAGTGGGCCGCGGACGTGGACGGGCTGCGGCAGTGGGCCGGGGCCGAGCGAGTGACCGTGGCGGGGGGTTCCTACGGGGGTTTCATCGCCCTCGAGCACGCCGTGCGCTACCCGCAGCACGTCGAGGCCGTGATCCTGCGCGACACCTCCGCCGACGGCTCGAACCTGGAACTCGCGTTCGAGAACGCGCGGAACCAGACCCGCGTCACGATCGACTGGGAGCACTTCGACCGGTACTGGGGCGGGACCGTGCGCAGCGACGCCGAGCTGAAGGAACTGTGGCGCGAGCTCATCCCGCTGTACGACGCCGACTACGACGAGGCGCGCTCGACCGCCGCGGTCGAGGCCGGGATCTACCGGCACGAGGCGCACAACGCCTGCTTCCAGGAGAACTTCCCCACCTACGACCTCAAACCCGACCTGCCGCACCTGAGGGTGCCCGTCCTGGTGACCGTCGGGCGCCACGACTGGGTGACGCCCGTCAGCGCCTCGGAGACCATCGCCCGCCTGGTGCCGGGCGCCGAGCTCGTGGTGTTCGAGAACTCCGGGCACTCGCCCCAGAACGAGGAGCGCGAGGAGTTCCAACGGGTGCTGCGGGACTTCGTCGACCGGGCCGTCCCGGCGGGGGTGGCGGCGTGACGCTCTTCGTCATCGGAGCCGGGGCCATCGGGGGAACCCTGGGCGCGCACGCGTTCCGGGCCGGTCACGACGTGACCCTCGTCGACGCCGACACCGCGCACGTGGCGGCGATCCAGCGCGACGGGCTGCGGATCGAGGGACCGGTCGAGCAGTTCACCGTCCGCGTCCCGGCGATCCTGCCCGAGGACCTGCCCGACACCGTCGAGCGGGCGGTCGTCGCGGTCAAGAGCCTGCACACGGCTTCGGCCGCCGAGCTCCTGCGCCACCGCCTCGCCCCGGACGGGTACGTCCTGACCGTCCAGAACGGCCTGACGGCCGACGTCCTCGTCGAGGCGGTCGGGCGCGAGCGGGTGCTGTCCGGTTTCATCAACGTCGGCGCGGACCTCATGGGCCCCGGGGTCGTGCTGCAGGGCAACGTCGCCACGTTCCGGATCGGCGAACTCGCCGGCGGGACGATCACGCAGCGCGTACGGGAACTGGCCGGGGTCCTGCCCTACGCCGAGCCCACCGGCAACGTCCTGGGCTACCTGTGGGGCAAGGAGGTGTACGGCGCGATGATGTGGGCCGGGGCCGTCTCCGACCTGCCCATCGCCGAGACGCTGGAACGGCCCGAGTACCGCGAGCTCATGACCGCGCTGTCGCAGGAGGTGCTCGCCCAGGCGCCCGTGACCGTCGAGGGTTTCGACGGGTTCGAACCCGACGACCTGCCGGGCTCGTTCGACCGGCTGGCCGCCTTCAACCGCCGCAGCGCCAAGACGCACTCCGGCATCTACCGCGACCTGGTGGTCCGCAAGCGCAAGACGGAGGTGGACGAGGTCCACAAGGACATCCAGGGTCCGATCTTCGGCCGGGTCGTGGAGATGATCCACGACATCGAGCAGGGCCGGCGCACGTGCGAGGTGGCCAACCTCGACGAGCTCGCCCGGTTCGTCGCCGGTCGCCGGGAGCTGCCGGCCTGATCCCGCCCGGCGGGGTGGGGCCGCGCGGCGAACGCCGTGACCCTTCCCCGCCGGGACACCGTGCGGCACACTGCCGCCGTGGACGACACCCCCGACGGCGGCGTGGACGGCGGCACGCGGCGGCGGATGCACCTGGTCGGCACCCTGTCGCAGTTCGACGGTCCCGCCGCGGCGCTGTCCTGGCAGCGCACCGCGCTCGCCGGGCGGGTGCGCCGGCTCACCGGCGGGGAGACCGGGGACCGCGCGAACTGGATCGTCCCCGTCGTGCAACGGCTGGCGCGCGAGCGCGTGGTGCGGCGCGTGCGGTCGGGGGACTGGACCGGTTACGACGACGTCGACCGGTTCGCCGTGCGGCGCGGGCAGCGCCTGGAACCGGTGCACCTGGACCTGCGGGTCGCCCGCCACGGCCTGGAGGAACTCGACCTGCTGGCCGGCTCCGGGCACCCGGCCACGGAGGACCTGCCCCTGCAGGTGGGGGTCCCCGGCAGCTTCGACGTGGCCCTGTTCAGCTTCGGCCCGGCCGCGGCCCTGCGGCTGGAGCCGGTGTTCCGCCGCCGGCTGGGGCAGGAGATCGCGGCGCTGCACGCCCGCGCCGGGCGCGCCGTGGTCTTCCAGCTGGAGGTCCCGGTCGAACTGGTCGCCGTCGCCGCCGCCCCCGAACCCCTGCGGCCGGTGGTCGCGCGGGTGGTGGCGCGCCCGCTGCTGCGGCAGGTGGCCGAGGCCCCGCCCGGGACCCGGTTCGGGGTGCACCTGTGCCTGGGCGACCTCGGGCACCGCGCGCTGCGCCAGGTCGAGGACGCGGCGCCGCTGGTCCACCTGACGAACGCCCTGGTGCGCCGCTGGCCCGCGGGCCGGTCGCTGGACTTCGTGCACCTGCCCCTGTCGGGCGGGGACCGGCCGCCGTCGACCGACCCGCGGTTCCACGCGCCGTTGCGCGCCCTGCGCTCCACGCTGCCCGCCACCACCGAGGTGGCCGCCGGGCTCGCGCACGAGGAGCAGCACCTCGCCGACCAGGTGCGCGTCCTCGACCTGGTCGAGCAGGCCCTGGGCCGCACGGTCGACGTCGCCACCTCGTGCGGTCTGGGTCGCCGGTCCCCGGAGGGGGCCGACGCGGCGGTGCGCCGCACGCTCGAACTGCTGGGCTGAGGGCCGGAACGGGCCGTCCCCCGGCTCAGCCGATCCGGGCGAGGGGTGCGTCGGCGTCGACGCCGTCCCCGGGCCGGGCCAGCAGGGTGATCCGGCCGTCGCGGTGGGCCAGGACGGGCGTCTCCATCTTCATGGCCTCCACCGCGCCGACGGTGTCCCCGGCCCGGACGTCGGCGCCGTCCGGCACGTGCCAGGTCACCAGCGTGCCCGCGACGGGGGAGGCCAGCGCAGCCGGATCGCCCGCGGTCCGTGCCACCGGTTCCGCCGTCGTCGCTGCGGGGACGGCGCGGGTGAGGTCGGCGGGCAGGGCCAGCGTCACCCGGCGCCCGTCGACCTCGATCCACGTCCGGACGACCCCCGGACCGGTCACCGCCTCGGGCCGGTCCGCGGCGAGGTCCTCCAGCCACCCGCACTCGGTCTCGATCCAGCGGGTGTGCACGGCGAAGTCCGTGGTGAACGCCGGGTCCTGCAGCAGCCGGCGGTGGAACCCGGCGACGGTGGGGACCCCCTCGACGCGGAGTTCGGCCAGCGCCTGCCGCGCCCGGCGCAGGGCGTGCTCTCGGTCGGTGCCCGTCACGACGAGCTTGGCGACGAGGGAGTCGAACGTCGCCGGCACCGCACCCCCCGCGACCACACCGGCGTCCACCCGGACCCCCGGCCCGCCGGGGACGTCGAACCGGTGCACCGGGCCCGGCGCGGGCAGGAAACCCCGGCCGGGGTCCTCGGCGTTGAGCCGGAACTCGAACGCGTGGCCCACGGGGTCGGGGGTCCGGTCGAGTTCCAGCGGCAGGCCGTCGGCGACGAGCAGCTGCTGGCGGACGAGGTCCACCCCGGTCGTCTGCTCGGTCACCGGGTGCTCGACCTGCAGCCGGGTGTTCACCTCCAGGAAGGAGACGGTCCCGTCCGCCCCCACGAGGAACTCCACCGTGCCCGCGCCGCGGTAGTCCACGGCGGCGCAGATCGCCCGTGCCGCGTCGGTGACGGCCTGTTCCTGCGCGGTCGTGAGGAACGGGGCGGGGGCCTCCTCGACGAGTTTCTGGTTCCGCCGCTGGACCGAGCAGTCGCGGGTGCCGACGACGACGACCGTGCCCCGGCCGTCGCCGAGGACCTGGGCCTCGACGTGCCGTGGCCGGTCGAGGTACTGCTCGACGAAGCACTCGCCGCGCCCGAACGCCGCGACGGCCTCGCGCACCGCTGAGGCGTAGGCCTCGGGGATCTCCGCGGCGTCGTGGACGACGCGCATCCCGCGACCACCCCCGCCGAAGGCCGCCTTGACGACCAGCGGCAGCCCGTGGTCGCGGGCGAACGTCAGGACCTCCTCGACCCCGGACACCGGGCCCGGACTGCCGGCGGCGAGCGGCGCGCCGACGGCGCGGGCGATCTCGCGGGCGGACGTCTTGTCCCCCAGCCGTTCGATCGTCGCGGGGGTCGGGCCGATCCAGGTGAGCCCGGCCTCCTCGACGGCCCGGGCGAAACCCGCGTCCTCGGAGAGGAACCCGTACCCGGGGTGGACGGCGTCGGCGCCGCTGGCCCGCGCGACCGCCAGCAGCTTCGCCGCGTCGAGGTAGGTCTCGCCGGGGGAGCCCCCCGGCAGCGCCCACGCCTCGGTGGCCGTCCGCACGTGCAGCGCGTCGGCGTCGGGGTCGGCGTAGACGGCGACCGAGGCGACGCCGTAGTCGGCGCAGCCGCGGGCGATGCGCACGGCGATCTCGCCGCGGTTGGCGATGAGGACCTTCTTCACGCGGGTTCTCCCTCGGGGGTGACGGGGCGGAACCGCACGCGGGCTCCGGGGGGGACCTGCGCGAGCAGGTCGAGGTGGTGGGCGGCGACGCAGGCGATCACCGGGTAGCCACCGGTGACCGGGTGGTCGGCGGCGAACACGACGGGACGGCCGTCGGGCGGGACCTGCACGGCGCCGGGGACGGTCCCCTCGCTGGGCAGTTCCCCGGTGACCGCGCGCTCCAGCGGTTCGGCGTCCAGCCGCAGGCCCACCCGGTTCGAGCGCGGGGTCACGACCCACTCCTGGTCGCAGAACCGCTGAACCGTCGCGGGGGAGAACCAGTCGTCGCGGGGGCCGAGGACCACGTCGAGCCCGACGACGTCACCGGCCGCCGGGGGTTCGGGGTCCGGGGCCGTCCACGGGACGACGGCGCCGCCCGGCGCGGCCCCCACGGGCAGTCGGTCGCCCGCGCGCACCGGGTCGGGGCCGGTGCCGGAGAGCAGGTCGGTGGAACCGCTGCCCAGGACGGCGGTCACGGCGAGGCCGCCGCGCACGGCGAGCACGGACCGCACCCCGCGGGCCGGGGTCCCCACGTGCAGCTCCTCGCCGTCGTCCAGGGCGAAGGGGCGCTGGGCGGGAACCTCGAGCGTGCCGGTGCGGGTGGAGATCCGCAGCGGGGCCGGCGCCCCGGTCAGGGCCAGGACCGACCGGCCGTGGGTGCGCACGCGCAGGCCCCCGCCGGCGACCTCGAGGGCGGGAGCGCCGGGAGGGTTCCCGACGAGCCGGTTCGCGCGACGCAGCGCACCGCGGTCGACCGCCCCGGAACGGGACAGGCCCTGCGCCGAGCGGCCGGGGCGGCCGAGGTCCTCGACGAGCGTCTGCGTCCCCGCGGCCAGGACCTCCAGGAACGGTTCGGGGACGGGGGTTCCCGCGATCCCCGGGGCGGCCGGGGGTCCGGGCGCCGGTTCGCCGGCCGGGGCCTCGACGAACCGCACCCGCGTCCCGGGGCGCAGCAGGGCCGGTTCGGGGCGCGCGACGTCCCACACGGCCAGCGTGGTGCGGCCCAGCAACTGCCAGCCGCCCGGGCTGGCCCGCGGGTACACGCCGCTGAACCGGCCGGCCAGGCCGACGGCACCGGCGGGGATGGCGGTGCGCGGGGAACTGCGGCGGGGGACGTCCAGGACGGGGTCGTCCCCGGCGAGGTAGGCGAAACCCGGGGCGAAACCCGTGAACGCCACCGTCCAGGTCGCGCCGGTGTGCCGGCGGACGACCTCGGCCGGGGTGGTGCCGCACAGCCGGGCGACCTCCTCGAGGTCGGGCCCGTCGTAGTGCACGGGGACCTCGACGAGGTCGCCGGGTCCGGTGGCCGCGGCGGTCAGCGGCCGCTCGCGGATCCGCGCGGCGAGTTCGGCGGCGCCGGTGAGCTCGGGGCGGAACCGGACCAGGACGGTGCGGGCCGCGGGGACGAGCTCGGTGGTCCCCGGGAGCGGATCGGTGCGCAGCGCGGCGTGCAGGGCCAGGGACTCCTCGAGCCCGGCGACCTCCACGAGCAGGCCGTCGGAGCCGCAGGGCAGGAACCGCAGCGCCGCGCCGGTGCTCACCGCGGGTCCGCCGCGCGGAAGGGCCGCAACGCGATCCCGGCGCCCTCGAGCCCGGAGCGGACCGCGCGGGCCATCTCGACCGCGCCGGGGGAGTCGCCGTGCACGCAGACGGACTCGCCCCGCACGCGCACCTCGGAACCGTCGACGGCCGTGATCGTGCCGGTCCGCGCCCAGCGCACCACCCGCTCGGCGACCTCCTGCGGGTCGTGCAGGACCGCGCCGGGTTCGCGGCGCGACAGGAGGGTCCCTCCGGGGGTGTAGGCGCGGTCGGCGAACACCTCGGCGACGACGGTCAGGCCGGCGGCCCGGGCGGTCTCCAGCAGCGGCGAACCCGCCAGGCCCACCAGCGGCAGCGCGGGGTCGACGAGCTGCAGGGCCGTGATCACGGCGCGGGCGTGGCGCTCGTCGGAGGCGATGGTGTTGTAGAGGGCGCCGTGGGGTTTGACGTAGTCGACGTGCGCCCCGACCGAGCGCGCGATGGCCTGCAGCGCCCCGATCTGGTAGACGACGTCGCCGGTCAGCTCGTCCTCGGTGGCGTCGACGTAGCGGCGGCCGAACCCGGCGAGGTCGCGGTAGGAGACGTGCGCGCCGACGGCGACCCCGCGCTCGTGCGCGGTCCGCACCGTGCGGGTCATGGTGGCCGGGTCCCCGGCGTGGAAGCCGCAGGCGACGTTGGCGCTGGTCACGGTGGCCAGCACGGCGTCGTCGTCGCCGAGCTCCCAGCGGCCGAAGCCCTCGCCCACGTCCGCGTTGAGGTCCAGGATCGTCGCCACCCCTCGATCCTGCCGATCGTTCAACGATTCCGCAAGGGCCGGGCCCGATCCCCGGTGGTAGCGTCAGGGCGCCGTCCCACCCGAGGAGCGTTCCTTGACCGCGTCCAGCACAGCGGAACTCAGTCGTTCCGGACGCTCGCACGCGGTCGCCGACCAGGTCCGCGCGGGCATCCTCGACGGCACCTACCCCCTCGGCGCCCGGCTGCCCGAACCGGAGCTGTGCGCGGCCTTCGACGTCTCGCGCAACACCCTGCGCGAGAGCTTCCGGGTGCTCGGCGAGGAGCGCCTCGTCGTCCACGAGCTGAACCGCGGGGTGTTCGTCCGGGTCCCCACCGAGCAGGACGTGCGCGAGCTGTACGACGCGCGCCGGCTCGTCGAGTGCGCCGCAGTGCGCGACCACGGCCGGCGCACGCAGGGCCTGGCCGCGGTGGCGGAGACCCTCGAGCGCGCCGGACGGCTGGCGGCCACGGGTGACTGGGT
Organism: Kineococcus rhizosphaerae; assembly: GCF_003002055.1. Classification (NCBI taxonomy): domain Bacteria; kingdom Bacillati; phylum Actinomycetota; class Actinomycetes; order Kineosporiales; family Kineosporiaceae; genus Kineococcus; species Kineococcus rhizosphaerae. The sequence goes on along the minus strand of NZ_PVZF01000003.1, from coordinate 265,681 downwards.
CGGGGTCGGGACGGCCGACATCGACTTCCACCGCGCGCTGACGGCGCTGGGCAGCGTCCGCGTCGAGGCGCTCATGCAGAGCATCTGGAACGAGATGCGGCTGGCCTTCCACGTCGTGGGCCGGCCCGACGAGTTCCACGGGACCTACCTCGCCCGCAACCACGTCGTCCTGGACACCCTGGTGCAGCGCGGCGGGGTCGCCGCCGCGAAGGAGCTGCGCACCTACCTCGACGAAGCCGAGCAGCGGGTGCTGCGGGCCTACCGCACCCGGGCCGCCGGCCGCGCCTGACCGCGCCGGCCGCGCCTGACCGGGCCGCCCGGTCAGGCCCGGCGCTCGAGCACGGCCCGCGCGGCTGCGCGCACGAGCGCGACCGTCTGCTCGACGACCGCCCGACGGTCGGCCGCGAACGCCTCGTCGGTCAGGGCCGCGAGGTCGGCGGGGTCGAGCAGGGCCGAGACGTGCAGGTGCCCGCCGGGGACGTCGTGCGCGCCGAACGCCTGCCGCAGCCGGTTGGAGCGGTACATGCTCTCGTTGCTCAGGTAGTCCCCGCCGGTCCCGGCGGCCGGGGTGCTGCCCGCGGTGGGGTCGTCGACCGAGCGCAGCGCCGCGGGGTCGGGGAACGTCCCGGCCGGCCACTCCCGGACGCCGTCGCGCAGCACGACCGGCCAGGGGGCGGTGCCGGCCGCGACCATCGCCTCGTGGGGCAGTGTCGTCTCGATCCACTCCGGCGACGGTTCCGGTTGCGGCCACCGCGCGGCGCGCGCGACGGGGCCGAAGTGCTGGTCGCGGTTGTTGTCCGGGGTGCCGCCGCGGGCGCCGGCGGCCCACTTCTCGACGTCCATCCGCCCCCGCGCGGTCATGCTGATCGTGGTGATGAGGTCGGCCCGCTGCGGACCGGGCCGCAGGACCGGGCCGAAGGCGTCCTCGACGACGCCCTGGTCGAAGTCGCCGTAGTTCACCGGGAGCACGACGGCCCGCACCACGGCGGTCCCCTGCGGGAACTCGAACCGGGCACCGTCGAGCTGCAGCGCGGCGGCGCCGGAGGGGTTGGAGTGCCGCACGTCGGCGTCGAGCTGGTAGACGTCGAACCCGCTGACGGCCACCCGCAGGTCGCCGGGGGCGGCCGTGGGCCACAGCGGCCGGTCGATGCCGCGGGACGTGCGGTCCAGCACGTGCAGCAGGGTGAACCGCTGGTGCTGCACCGCGAGGTGCTCGCTGTCCAGGGTGCGCAGGGCGGCGCTCATCGCGGTCCGCGCCCAGTACAGGGGCCGGTCGTCGAAGCGGTCGAGGGATCCGGCGGGTTCCGGTTCCCGGGCGCGGGCCACCGCGGCGTCCCAGAGCGCGGCACCGTGCCCGCGGACCACGGCGAGGAGTTCGGGCAGCGAGGCCGCCGAGTGCAGCGCGGCCTCGAACGCGGCGGGGAAACGGTCGAACCCGGAGGCGGTGAGGACCTGCTGGGCGACCGGCGCGCCGCCGGGGACGGCGGGCGTCCCGAGGCGGGACTCCTCGACCGTCGGGGGCGCGGGACGGGAGGGGGCGGGGTGCGGTGCGGTCACGATCACCTCGGGTGCGGGGGAGGGAGCGGAGTTGCTCGGAGAAACTTCTCCGACCGTACCCCTTGTGTGATCGTTGAACGATCCCTAGCGTCACCGGAAACGCTCGACCTCCCGTCCGTCCTGGCGAAAGGCGCGGAAGTGCTCGTCCTCCTCGGAATCCTGGTGGTGGTCGCGGGCTTCGCCCTGCGGCTGAACCCCATGCTCGTCGTCACGGTGGCCGGCCTGGTGACCGGTTTCCTCGGCGGCATGTCCCTGAAGGAGGTGCTCGACGCCTTCGGCACCGGTTTCGCCGGCAGCCGCTCGGTCAGCATCTTCCTGCTGGTCCTGCCCGTGATCGGCCTGGTGGAACGCAACGGCCTGCAGGAACAGGCGCGGCGCCTGGTCTCGCGGATGTCCCGGCTGACCACCGGCGGGATCCTCGCGGGGTACTTCGTCGTGCGGCAGGCCACCGCGGCGATCGGGCTCATGAGCATCGGCGGGCACGCCCAGACGGTGCGCCCCCTGGTCGCGCCGATGGCCGAGGCCGCCGCGGTCCGGCGCTTCGGCGAACTGCCCGAGGCGGTCTCCCAGCGCATCCGCGCGTTCGCGGCCAGCACCGACAACGTCGGGGCGTTCTTCGGCGAGGACATCTTCGTCGCCGTCGGCGCGGTGCTGCTCATCACCTCCTTCGTCGACACGACGTACGGCTACACCCTCGCACCGCTGCAGGTGGCGTTGTGGGCCATCCCGAGCGCCGTGGTCGCGCTGCTGATCCACGGGGCGCGCAGCCTGCACACCGACCGCGCCCTGGCCAGGGCGATCGCGAAGACCCGGGCGACGGAGGTGGCGCGGTGATCCAGGTCGAGTGGTTCTACTGGCTCATGGGGTTGTTCTTCGTCGCGGTCGGCGTGCTCGTCGCCCGCGACCGGACGAACCCCCGCCGGACCACCAGCGGTGCGTTCTGGGCGCTGGTCGGGCTCTGCTTCCCCTACAGCTCCTTCGTCGTGACCGGTGCCGCGCCCGCGTGGGTGCTCGGCCTGGGCCTCGTCGTCATCGCCGCGATCGCCGGCACCGGGCGCCTGGCCCGCAGCGGGTCCGCCGCGGCGGCCGGTGCGGCCGGGGACGTCGACGGCCTGGAGGCCGACCGCGGGGGTGAGGGCGCCGGACGCGCCACCGCCCCGCTGCGCGCGGCCGGCACGGCGGTCCTGGCCTCGCGCGAGGCGCTGGCCGCGCGGTTCGGGAACCGGTTGTTCGTGCCGGTCCTCATCATCCCGGTCGTCACCGCGCTGTGCGCGACCGTGGGCAAGGACGTCTCCGTCGGCGGGCAGCCGCTGCTGCAGAGCGGCAGCGAGACCGTCATCGGCCTGGCCGCGGCGGGCATCATCGCGATCCCCGTCGGCATGTGGCTGTTCCGCCAGCGCACCCCCGCGCTCGCGCTGACCGAGGGCCGCCGGCTCACCGAGGACCTCGGCTGGGCGCTCGTGCTGCCGCAACTGCTGTCGGTGCTGGGTCTCGTCTTCGCGACCGCCGGGGTCGGCAAGGCCATCGGGGACACCGTCTCCGCGGTCCTGCCCGACGGGGTGCTGCTGCCGGCGGTGGTCCTCTACTGCCTCGGCATGGCCGTGTTCACGGTCATCATGGGCAACGCGTTCGCCGCGTTCCCGGTGCTGACCGCGGCCATCGGCTACCCGGTGCTGGTGCAGGCGATGGGCGGGAACCCCCCGGCCGTGTTCGCCATCGGGATGCTGTCGGGCTACTGCGGAACCCTGTGCACCCCGATGGCCGCGAACTTCAACGTGGTGCCCGTCGCGCTGCTGGAACTCAAGAGCAACTACGCCGTCATCAAGGCGCAGATCCCGACCGCGGTGCCCCTGCTCGTCGCGAACGTCGTCCTCATGTACGTCCTGGCGTTCTGACGTGACGGACGTCGCCGACCTCGCCGACCTCGCCGAACTCGCCGGGCCGCTCGCCGCGACCGCGGTCGCGAACGCGACCCGGGAGTTCCCGTACGCCCCCGGCACCGTGCTGCGCGGCCCGGAGGACCTCGTGCTGCCCCGCGTCGCGCACCCGGCCTTCCACGGCTGCTACGACTGGCACTCCGCCGTGCACACGCACTGGCTGCTCGTGCACCTGCTGCGCCGGTACCCGTCGGCCCTGGACGCAGCGGCGGTGCGCGCCGTCCTCACCGCGCACCTGAGCGTGCAGAACCTGGCCACCGAGACCACGACCCTGCGCGCGTCGCCGGGGTTCGAGCGCCCCTACGGCTGGGCGTGGCTCGCGGCGCTCGCGGCCGAGTGCCGCGACTGGGCCGACGAGGCCGGCAGCCCCGCCGAGGTCCGGGACTGGGCGGCGGCGCTGGCCCCGGCGGCCGACGCGGTGGCCGACCTGACGCTCGACTGGCTGCCGCGGGCGGGACGGCCCGTGCGGGCCGGGACCCACGCCAACACCGCGTTCGCCCTCGGCCTGCTCCTGGACGCCGCGCCCGGGCTGGGCCGGGTCGACCTCGCCGAGGCGGTGCGCGCGGCGACCACCGCCTGGTTCGGGCCCGACCGCGACGCACCGCTGCGCTGGGAACCCTCGGGGGAGGACTTCCTCTCGCCCGGCCTGGCCGAGGCGGACCTGGTGCGCCGCGTGCTGCCCGCGCCGGAGTTCGGCCGCTGGCTGGACGGTTTCTGGCCCGGCCTCGCCGCGGGCGGGCCCCGCGGCGTGCTGGAACCGGTCGCGGTCGCCGACCGGGCCGACGGCCGCCTCGGGCACCTCGACGGGCTCAACCTGCACCGGGCCGCGGCCCTGCGCGCCCTCGCCACCGCCCTCGGCGCCGACGACCCCCGCGGCGCCGTCCTGCGCGGGTCCGCCGCGGCGCACCGGGCCCGCGGGCTGGAGGCGCTGGCCGGCGACGGCTACCTCAGCACCCACTGGCTGGGCACGTTCGCGGTCCTCGCCCTGCGGGACTGAACCCGCGGCCCGCGAGCGACGTCGGAGCGGACCGCCGCGGTGGCGCCGGCGGGTCGCCGGCGGGTCGTCGGCGTGCTCCACCGGACTCCGTCGACGGTGGGACCCGGCTCGTCGGAGAGCGACCGCAGACGCCGCTGACTACTCTGCTCAGCACCTCGCTCAGGTCGTGCGGGTCGTCCGGTCCGCCGAGGAGTCGCCGCATGGATCGTTTCGAACTCGACGTCAGCGCCCCGGAACTCCCCGCCGACTTCACGGCCACCGGTGCCGCGTCGACGCTGCCGCTGCGCCCGTCGGGGCTGATGGCGCAGTTGCAGGAGGTCGTCCTCGACGTCTTCGCCGACTCCGACGAGCTCCTGGCCCTGGACGCGGTCCGGCAGGAGGTGTGGCTGCGCCTGCCGGAGGACGTGCGCGGCTCCTGGTGGGTGCTGGTGATCGGGGGCAACATCAGCGCGACGCTGGCGCACCTCAGCGACACCGGTCACCTGGTGAGGCACCGCAGGGGCTGGAGCAGGCGCCACCCGTCGCGCGGGGACGAGGCGCCTGCCGCCGCAGCCCCTCGGCGCGCCGCCCGACCGCGCGAGACCCCCCGCGCTCCCCGGTCCGGCGCGGCCCGCGCGTCCGGTGGACCGGATCGCTCCGGTCCGCCCCGTCAGGACGGCCCTCCGCCGCTGGCCGACGGCTGGGAGCAGGACCCGCTCCTCTGACCGGCCCGACCGCGGCCGGGGTCCGGGCCCGTCGCCGGGGCGACGCGCCAGAGTTGAGCGGAACAAGCTCAAGTCTGGCAGAGTTGTCACCAGCGACCGCAGTCGTCCACCCCGTCTGGAGGTAGTCCGTGGACCTCAAGCTCACCACCCGCGCCCAGGAAGCCCTGGCCGACGCCGTCGGCCGTGCCACGTCCGCGGGCCACGCGCAGGTCGAACCCCTGCACGTCCTCGCCGCCCTGCTCGGCCAGGACAACGGCGTCGCCGGGCACCTCCTGCAGGCCGTCGGCGCCGACCGGGCCACCGTCGTCCGCCGGGTCGACGGGGCCCTCGCCTCGCTGCCCAGCGCGTCCGGCTCCTCCGTCAGCCAGCCGCAGCTGTCCCGCCCCGCCCTGGCCCTCATGCAGGCCGCCGGCGACGAGGCGCGCGCCCTCGACGACGCCTACGTCTCCACCGAGCACCTGCTGCTCGGCGCCGCCGCGTCCACCTCGGCCGCCGGGGAGGCCCTGCGCGCCGTCGGCGCCACCCGCGACGCCCTCCTCGACGCCCTGCCGTCCGTGCGGGGCGGGGCGAAGGTCACCTCGCCCGACCCCGAGGGGACCTACAAGTCCCTCGAGAAGTACGGCGTCGACCTCACCGAACAGGCCCGCCAGGGCCGCCTCGACCCCGTCATCGGCCGCGACGCCGAGATCCGCCGCGTCGTGCAGGTCCTGTCCCGCCGCACCAAGAACAACCCCGTCCTCATCGGCGAACCCGGCGTCGGCAAGACCGCCGTCGTCGAGGGTCTCGCCCAGCGCATCGTCGCCGGCGACGTCCCCGAGTCGCTGCGCGGCAAGCGGCTCATCTCCCTCGACCTCGCCTCCATGGTCGCCGGGGCCAAGTACCGCGGTGAGTTCGAGGAACGGCTCAAGGCCGTCCTGAAGGAGATCACCGACTCCGACGGGCAGGTCGTCACCTTCATCGACGAACTGCACACCGTCGTCGGCGCTGGAGCCGGCGAGGGCGCCATGGACGCCGGCAACATGCTCAAGCCCATGCTCGCCCGCGGCCAGCTCCGCCTCGTCGGGGCCACCACCCTCGACGAGTACCGCGAGCGCATCGAGAAGGACCCCGCCCTCGAACGCCGCTTCCAGCAGGTCTTCGTCGGCGAACCCTCCGTGCCCGACACCATCGGCATCCTGCGCGGGCTGCGCGAACGCTACGAGGCGCACCACAAGGTCGCCATCTCCGACGCCGCCCTCGTCGCCGCCGCCACGCTGTCCGACCGGTACATCACCGCCCGCCAGCTCCCGGACAAGGCCATCGACCTCATCGACGAGGCCGCGTCCCGGCTGCGCATGGAGATCGACTCCTCGCCCGTCGAGATCGACGAGCTCCGCCGTTCCGTCGACCGCCTGAAGATGGAGGAACTCGCCCTCTCCAAGGAGGACGACGCCGCCAGCCGCGAACGTCTCGGCGCCCTGCGCCAGAACCTCGCCGACAGGCAGGAGCAGCTCACCGCCCTCACCGCCCGCTGGGAGCAGGAGAAGGCCGGCCTCAACCGCGTCGGCGACCTCAAGCACCAGGTCGACGAACTGCGCTCGCAGGCCGAACGCCTCCAGCGCGAGGGTGACCTCGGCGGGGCCAGCGAGATCCTCTACGGGCGCATCCCCGCCCTCGAACGCGAGCTCGCCACCGCCGCCGAAGCCGAGCAGGACGTCGCCGTGACCGCACCCATGGTCGCCGACGAGGTCGGCCCCGACGACATCGCCGAGGTCATCGCCGGCTGGACCGGCATCCCCGCCGGCCGGCTGCTCGAGGGCGAGACCGAGAAGCTGCTGCGCATGGAGGAGTTCCTCGGCGCCCGGCTCATCGGCCAGACCGCTGCGGTGCAGGCCGTCTCCGACGCCGTCCGGCGCTCGCGGGCCGGGGTCAACGACCCCGACCGGCCGACCGGTTCGTTCCTGTTCCTCGGGCCCACCGGGGTCGGCAAGACCGAACTGGCCAAGGCGCTGGCCGACTTCCTCTTCGACGACGAACGCGCCATGGTCCGCATCGACATGAGCGAGTACTCCGAGAAGCACGCCGTCGCCCGGCTCGTCGGGGCCCCTCCGGGGTACGTCGGGTACGAGGAGGGCGGTCAGCTCACCGAGGCCGTCCGGCGCCGGCCCTACTCCGTCGTGCTGCTCGACGAGGTGGAGAAGGCGCACCCGGAGGTGTTCGACATCCTCCTGCAGGTCCTCGACGACGGTCGCCTGACCGACGGCCAGGGCCGCACGGTCGACTTCCGCAACGTCATCCTCGTGCTGACCTCGAACCTCGGGTCGCAGTTCCTGGTGGACCCCGAACTGTCGCAGGCCACCAAGCACGACGCCGTCATGACGGCCGTGCGCCAGAACTTCAAGCCCGAGTTCCTCAACCGGCTCGACGACGTCGTGGTGTTCGACCCGCTGTCGACGACGGAACTGTCCCGGATCGTGGAGATCCAGGTGCAGAAGATGGCCGAACGGCTCGCCGACCGTCGCCTGGTGCTCGACGTCACCGACGCCGCGAAGGACTGGCTGGCCCTGACCGGCTACGACCCCGCCTACGGGGCCCGGCCGCTGCGCCGGCTCGTGCAGCGCGAGATCGGCGACAAGCTGGCCCGGGCGATCCTGTCCGGCGAGGTCCGCGACGGCGACACCGTCGAGGTGGACGTCGCGCGCGGCAGCTTCGACCTCGACGACCCGGCCTCGGGCACCTCGGGGCTGGTCGTGCGGCGGGCGGAGACGGCCGTCTCGCTCTGAGCGGTCCCGCACGGTCCGCGGAGGGCCGGGGGCGTCTCCTATCTACTCAATAGTAGATAGGATGGTCCCCGGTCCGGACCCCGGGCCACCCGGTGGTGCGGGGACGCGGGCCGGGCGTCACGCGAGGAGGGGTGATCCCGATGGACCGGATCCTGTTCGGGGCGGCGTACTACGACGAGTACCTGTCCGGCCACCGCATCGAGAACGACCGCATCACGACCGACATGGCGATGATGCGCGACGCGCACTTCACCGTCATCCGCATCGCGGAGTCCACGTGGAGCACGCTGGAACCCCGGCCGGGCGTCTTCGACTTCACCCACGTCGACCGCGCGCTCGACGCGGCCGAGGCGTTCGGGCTGAAGGTGATCGTCGGCACCCCCACGTACGCGGTGCCCGCGTGGCTGGTGGCCACCTACCCCGAGGTGCTCGCCGTCACGGACACGACCGATGCGCCCCGCTACGGCGCGCGGCAGATCATGGACATCACCGCACCCGCGTTCCGCCTGCACGCCGAGCGGGTGATCCGGGCCCTGGCCGAGCGCACCGCGGGCCGCGAGCACGTCATCGGGTTCCAGATCGACAACGAGACCAAGTACTACGACGCGGCCTCGCGCTCCGTGCAGCGCGGGTTCGTCCGCCACCTGCGGGAACTGTTCGACGGCGACCTCGACGCCCTCAACCGCACCTACGGCATGGACTACTGGTCCAACCGCGTCGACGCCTGGGAGGACTTCCCCGACGTGCGCGGCACGATCAACGGCTCGCTGGCCGCGGCGTTCGACGCCTACCGCCGCGGGCTGGTCACCGAGTACCTCGCGTGGCAGGCCGGGATCGTGCGCGAGCACGCCCGGCCCGGCCAGTTCGTCACCCAGAACTTCGACTTCGACTGGGCCCCGGGCTGGTCCTACGGGCTGCAGCCGTCGGTGGACCACTTCCGGGCCGCCCGCACGGTGGACCTGGCGGGGACCGACATCTACCACCCCACCCAGTCGCGGCTGACGGGCAAGGAGATCGCCTTCGGCGGCGACGTGGTCCGGTCCCTCAAGGGCGGCGCGAACTACCTCGTCGCCGAGACCCAGGCGCAGGGTCAGATGGGCTGGCTGCCCTACCCCGGGCAGCTGCGCCTGCAGGCCTGGAGCCACCTCGCGAGCGGCGCCTGCGGGGTCGTGTACTGGCACTGGCACTCGATCCACAACTCCTTCGAGACGTACTGGAAGGGCGTGCTGAGCCACGACCTGGAGCCGAACCCGACGTACGAGGAGGCCGGGGTCTTCGGGGGCGAGGTCGAGCGGCACGCGGCGTCGATCACCGGGCTGCGCAAGCGCAACCGCGTCGCGGTCCTCGTCAGCAACGAGGCGCTCACGGCGTTGCGGCTGTTCCGGCTCGAGACGGGGTTCATGTTCGGTGAGTCGGCCGGCTACAACGACGTGCTCCGGCGGGTCTACGACGCGCTGTTCGAGCTGAACGTCGAGGTCGACGTCGCGCCGTTCGACGCCGAGGACCTCGGTGCGTACGAGGTCCTCGTCGTGCCGGCGCTCTACACGGCGCCGCAGTCCACGGTCGACGCGCTGCGCCGGTACGTGCAGGACGGGGGGAACCTCGTCGCGACGTTCCGGACCGCGGTGGCCGACGAGCACCTCACCGTGTGGGCAGACCGCGCTCCGCACGGCCTGACCGACGTCTTCGGCGTCACCTACAACCAGTTCTCGACGCCCGACGGCGCCCGGCTGTCCTTCCGCGACGGGTTCGCGGGCGCAGCCGACGCGGCCGCCGAGGTCGTGCTGGAACTGCTGACCCCCGCGGAGGGGACGGAGGTCCTCGCCCGCTACGACCACCCGGCGTGGTCGGGGTACGCGGCGCTGACCCGCAACGCCTTCGGGGAGGGGACCGCGACGTACCTGGCGACGCTGACCGACCCCGTGACGCTGCGGGCCGTCCTGGGGGACCTGCTGCGCGACGCGGGCGTGTGGGACTGGCCGCAGGACCTCGCGCGCAGCGCGCCGACGGTGGCGGTGCGGCGCGGCACGAACGGCCGCGGCCGGGCCGTGACGTACCTGCTGAACTACTCGGGTGCCCCCGTCGCGGTGGCCGCTCCCGTCGCGGGCCGGGACGTCCTCGGTGCCCGGGACGTGACCGTGGGTCAAGAACTCACCGTCGGGCCGTGGGACCTCGTGCTCCTGGAGGGCTGAGGGACCGCACGCAGAAGGGCCCGTCCCCCGAGGGGGACGGGCCCTTCGCCGTGCGGGGGGACGTCAGCGCACCGAGCGGATCCGGGTGATGGCGAACGCGCCGAGCAGGGCCGTGACGATCGCCACGGGGAACACGAGGCCGTAGCCGCCGGTCGCCACGACGAGGGAGGACGTGATGAGCGGGCCCACGGTCTGCCCCGCGGTGGTCGACAGGTTGAGGATGCCGAGGTCCTTGCCGGCGTCGGCCTGGTTCGGCAGGACGTCGACGTTGAGGGCCTGGTCGACGGACGTGTAGACGCCGTAGCCGAGACCGGCGATGGCGGCGTAGGCGAACATGCCCCCCGGCGTCGGCCACACCCAGGGCATCGCGATGCCGACGGCGAACAGGGCGCTGGACAGCACGACGGGCAGCTTGCGGCGGCCGATGAGGTCCGAGACCGGCCCGGAGACGAGCGAGCCGACGAGGGACACGACGAGGGTGATGACCGACATCGTGGCCAGGGTCGCGGCCGACCGCGCGGTGCTCTGCCCGAGGTGGTCCTGGACGATGTAGAGCTGGTAGGCCGAGATCATCTGGTAGCTGACGAGCATGAACAGCCGGCCGGTGAACGCCTTGTAGAAGTCCGGCGCCCTGCGCGGGGGCCGGAAGCTGACGAGGACGTCCTTGAGCGTGGCCGGCGCGGTCGGCAGGCCGGCCGGCGGGCGCTCGCGCGGCCACAGCACCACGGCGACGATCGCCGAGACGGCCATGAGCACGCCGCCGAGGACGAAACCCGTGAGGCCGCTGGTGATGAGGGCCGCACCGACGAGCGTGCCCAGGGGTGCGCCGACGGACAGGCCGGTGCCGTAGAACGCGGACATCGTGCCGCGCAGCCGGCCCGGCACGCGGTCGCTCAGCACGGCGACCGCCGGGGCCAGCATCATGTTCAGCCCGACCATCGCCACGCAGTACACGAGCGTGATGAGCGCGGCGCTGTCCACCACGCCCATGCTCAGCATCGCCGCCCCGCCGAGGAGACCGCCGCCCACGACCCAGGGCGTGCGCCGGCCGAGCGGGCTGCGGGTGCGGTCGGAGAAGTTGCCGAACACGAGGTTCGACACGAGCGAGACGACGGCCGTGACGGCGTTGATCGACCCCAGCAGGGTCTCGGGCGAGGAGATGCCGATGTCCTTGAGCCGCTGGGGGAGCAGCACCGCGGAGATCGTCATCAGGCCGATGATCCACAGCAGCCCGAACAGCAGGAACCCGGCGCCGAAGCGGACGGTCGTGGCGCGGTCGAAGCGGCGGCCGGTGTCGGGCGCCAGGTCGTCGGCCAGGTCGGCGCCGGTGTCGGCCGCGGGGTCGACGGCTCCGGGCGGGAGCAGGGGAGGGACGGCGCTGCTGTGCGTGTCCATGGCACCTTCTTCGGTCCTGGGAGGGGACGACTCCACCTCGAGACGTCGTGGAGCAGCCCTGCACCCCACTATCTACCGATCTGTAGATAGCAGGAAGTTAAGCCGACACCCGTCGGTTGTCAACGCGGTCGCGACGGGGGGCCGGGGTGCCCGCGCGGATCAGTACGGTGAGCCGGTGACCCCCTCCAGCGCCGCCCCGGCCCGCCGAGTCCGGATGACGCGCGAGGCCCGGCGGGCGCAGATCGTCGAGGTGACGACCCGGATCATCAGCGAGCGCGGGTACGCCGCCGTGTCCCTCGACGACGTGGCGCGCGCCGTCCCCATGACGCGGGCCGGGCTGCTGCACTACGTCGGGTCCCGGCAGGGGCTGCTGCAGCTCGTCGTGGAGCAGGGGTACGACCAGCGCTTCGACCCCGAGGACTTCGTCGCCACCGGGGACCCCGGCGCCACCCACCCCGACGGGGTGTCCTTCCCGGCCTACCTGCGCTACCTCGTCGCCCACAACGCCGAGGACCTGCGACTGCTGCGGCTCTACGTCGTCCTGGGCGCCGAGGCCCTCGTCGAGGACCACCCGCTGCACGAGTACTTCGACCGGCGGCCCGAGCAGGTGTGGGAGCTGTACTCCGCGACCCGGTGGCGCCTGCCGGCCGGGGTCGGGGGCTGGGACGGGATGCGCGACCTCGTGCAGATGGCCCTCGCCGCCATGGACGGTCTGCAGCTGCGGGCGTTCCGCAGCCCTCCCCTGGACCTGCCCACCGCCTGGGCGGGGTTCGAGCGCGTGCTCTTCCCCTCGCCCGTCTGGGACGGTTTCCGCTGACCCGTGCGAGGCCGCCGGGTCGAGCGGCGGACGGGGCACCACCGCAGGACCCCGTCCCGCCCGCAGCACGGCCACGGACGTCGGGGGAGCCACCCGGCCCACGACCGCGTCGGCGCTGCTGGTCCGGAAACCCTCTGGCCGTCCGGGTGCGGACCCTGCCACGGTGGCCGGGTGGAAGGAGCCGGAGGCAACCGCGTCCGCTGGCAGGACCTGCCCGCGGCGGTGCACGACGCCGTCGCGCAGGTCCTGGGCTCGCCCGTGGTGCGGGCCGTCTCGCAGTCCGGGGGTTTCTCCCCCGGTTCTGCGGACCGGGTGCTCGCCGCCGACGGCTCCCGGGCGTTCGTCAAGGCCGTCAGCCCACGCCAGAACGCCGACAGCCCCGCGCTGCACGCCCGCGAGGCCCGGATCGCGCGGTCGCTGCCCGCAGGGGTTCCCGCCCCGCGACTGCTCGGTGCGTCCCTGGTCGACGACTGGCAGGTGCTCGTCCTGGACGAGGTCCCGGGCCGGCAGCCCGAGCTGCCCTGGCGGCACGAGGACCTCGACCTCGTGGTGCGGGCGCTGGAACGGCTGGCCGAGGTCGCCACCCCCTGCCCGGTGCCCGGCCTGCCGACGGCCCGCGAGGCGCTGACCGGGGAGCTGCCCGAGGAGGCGCTGCGACTGGTCGGCGGGGACACCCTCGTCCACCTGGACCTGCGCGCCGACAACCTCCTCGTCGGCGGTGGCCGGGCGTGGCTGGTCGACTGGCCGCACGCCTGCGTCGGCGCTGCCTGGCTGGACCTGCTGGCACTGCTCTTCGAGGTCGACCGCCTCGGCGGGCAGGACCTGGCCGAGCGGACCCTGCGCACGTCGTCCCTGACCCGGGACGTCGACCCCGCCGTCCTCACGACGGTGCTCGACGGGTTCAGCACCTTCTTCCTCGACCGGGCCGCGCAGCCCGCCCCGCCCGGGCTGCCGACGCTGCGGGCGTTCCAGCGGGCCCAGGGGGAGGGGCTGGCGCGCTGGGTCGCCCGCCGCCGCGCGGTCTGACGGCCGTCGACTCCGCGCGGCGCGGTGGTGGGCCGGGGCGACGGCCGCGCAGCCGGCGAACACCGGCAGCGGCTGCACGTCGTCGTCGTCCGGCGGACCGTCCTCGACGCGGTGGACGTCCAGGCCGGGTGCGGCTCGTGGGGGCGGCCGGCCGTGCGGCACGGGGCACCCCCCGCGGCGCGGGAGAATGGGGACGTGAGCGCTGCCGAGACCGACACCCCGATCGACGTCCCGACCGAGCAGGTCCTGGCCGAGTCCCGGCGCCGGCGCACCATCGCCGTCATCTCCCACCCCGACGCCGGCAAGTCCACGCTCACCGAGGCCCTCGCCCTGCACGCCAAGGCGTTGCGCGAGGCGGGGCACGTCCACGGCAAGGCCGGCCGGGCGGGCGTCGTCACCGACTGGCAGGACATGGAGAAGCAGCGCGGGATCTCCATCAGCTCCGCCGTCCTCCAGCTCGACCACCGCGGGATGGTCGTCAACGTCGTCGACACCCCCGGTCACGCCGACTTCTCCGAGGACACCTACCGCGCGCTGACGGCCGTCGACGCCGTGATCATGCTCGTCGACGCGGCCCGCGGCATGGAGGTCCAGACCCGCAAGCTGTTCGGCGTCTGCAAGCAGCGCGGGCTGCCCGTCATCACCGTCGTCAACAAGTGGGACCGCCCCGGCCAGGAGGCCCTGGCCCTGCTCGACGAGATCGAGACCGTCACGGGGCTGCGTCCCACGCCCGTCACCTGGCCCGTCGGCATCGCCGGCGACTTCCGCGGGCTGCTCGACCGCGCCACGGGCGCCTACACGAAGTACACCAAGGCCCCCGGCGGCGCGACGCTGGCCCTCGAGCAGCACCTCGACGCGGCCGCCGCGGCCGAGGTCGAGGGAGCCGCGTGGGCGACGGCGCTCGACGAGCACGAACTCCTCGAGGCCACCGGCGCCGACCACGACGAGGACTCGTTCCTCGCCTTCGAGACGACGCCGGTGTTCTTCACCGCCGCCGTCGCCAACACCGGCGTCGGGCAGGTGCTCGACGCGCTCGTCGACATCGCGCCCCCGCCGCACGACCAGGTGGACGTCGAGGGCGAGGTCCACGAGGTCACGGGCCGCTTCAGCGCCCAGGTGTTCAAGACCCAGACCGGCATGAACCCCGCGCACCGGGACCGGCTGGCGTTCGCGCGCATCCACTCCGGGGTGTTCCACCGCGGCATGAGCGTGCGCGACGACCGCAGCGGCCGGCCCATGGTCCTCAAGCACGTCCAGACGGTGTTCGGTTCCGACCGCTCGACGGTCGACGTCGCCTGGCCCGGCGACGTCATCGGCCTCGTCAACGCCCGGCACGTCAACGTGGGGGACACGCTGAGCGAGAACGGCCGCACCGCCTACCCGCCGCTGCCGGTGTTCGCCCCCGAGCACTTCCGCACCGTGCGCCCCAAGGACCTCGGCGCGGGCAAGCAGTTCCGCCAGGGGCTGCGCGAGCTCGACGCCGAGGGGGTCGTGCGGGTGCTGACGTCGGACTCGCGCGGCGACGGCGAACCCGTCCTGTCCGCCGTCGGCGCGCTGCAGTTCGACGTCGTGCAGTACCGCATGACCCACGAGTTCCGTTCGCCCGTCCTGTTCACCGAACTGCCCTTCACGACGGCCCGGATCATCGACCCCAAGGACGCGCCGCTGCTGCGCGCCCACCGCGGCGCCGAGGTCGTCGAGCACGCGAGCGGGCAGGTGTTCGCGCTGTTCACCGACGAGTGGCGCGTGCGCAGCTTCGAGCGCGACAACCCCGACGTGACGCTCGAGCAGCTGGTCGCCACCAGCGAGTGAGCCGCCCGGGGATCCGGGTCGTGGACGCATCGCGCCAAAAGGTTCGGCGCGATGCGTCCACGACCCGAACCCCTGGGCGGCGGAGGGCGCGGGGCTGAGCCGCCCCCGCCGAACCCCGGCACGACCGGCCGGTGCGTGCCACAGTGGTTCCCGTGCGCAGACGCTGGAGCACCGCCGTCGTCCTCGCCGCCGCCCTCGTCCTGACGCCCCTGCCGGCGACCGCCCGCAGCACCGGTCAGGAACTCGCCTTCACGGGCTGGGTCGGTGCCGACGTCCGCCAGCGCCTGCTCGTCCTGGACACCGCAGACACCGCCACGGCGGAACCCCGCACCGTCGCCCCGGGCGGGATCGCCGACCTCGCCTGGTCCGCCGACGGTTCCCGCCTGGCCTGGATCGGGTTCGAGGAGCCCACGGGCCCGGTCGCGGACACGGAGACGACCCTGTACTCGGCCCGGCCGGACGGGACCGACCGGCGGACCCTGCTCGCCGGGTCCAGCCTGGCCGACGTCGCGGCGGCCCCGGACGGGGGGTTCGCCGTCGCCCGCTCCGACGTGCGCGACCTCGTCGACTGCGCCGGCCACCCGCCCGTCCCCGCCGCCGACATCACGCTCGTCAGCCCCGCGGGACGCACCCGCCGCCTCACCGACACCCCCGTGAACACCTGGGCCCTGCAGTTCTCCCGGGACGGCGCGGACCTCGTGTGGGCCTCCAGCGACGGGGACCCGTGCGGGTCGAGCAGCTGGCCGCACCTGAACCTCACCGACGTCGCCACGGGGACCACCCGCGCCGTCACGGGGGCGCGCAGCCTGCAGTCGCCGACGTTCAGCGGGGACGGCCGGACCGTGCTCGCCGCGACCTCCGACGAGTTCGGCGACGACCTCGTCCGGGTCGACGTCGCGACCGCGTCGGCCCGCCGGGTCCAGACGCCCGGGTTCTCCGAGCGGCTGCCGTCGGTCTCCCCGTCCGGGGACACCGTCGCCGTGGTCCGCACCGCCGTCGTCCCCGACCCCCACACGTACTTCCGCCCCGTGCAGGACCCGCACGTCGCGGTCCTCGACCTCGAGGGGAACCTGCTGCGCGACCTCGGGGCCGTCGACCTGCAGGTCGACCAGCTCGCGTGGAGCCCGGACGGTTCGACCGTCGCCGTGGCGGGCGCGAACTTCGTCCCGGACACCCCCGGCAGCGACGTCGGCTCGGCGGACCCGGCCGTCTGGACCTTCCCCACCGCCGGCGGGACGCCGCGCCGGCTCAGCGACTCGGCGGGTTTCGCGACGGCGGGCCTGGCGTTCCGCCCGACGTTCCCGGACCCCCCGACGCTCGTGCGCGGTACCCGCGACCGGCGCTGACCCCGGGCGACGACCCTCAGGCCGTGAACCGGCCCGGGGTCGTGCCCAGGACGCGCCGGAAGTGCCGGTTCAGGTGCGGCTGGTCGTGGAACCCGGCGAGGACGGCGGCCTCGGCGGGGCGGTGCCCGCTCAGCAGCAGGCGCCGGGCCAGGTCCACCCGGCGACCGGTGAGGTAGGCGTGCGGCGGCATCCCGACCTCGCGCGTGAAGGTCCGCACCAGGTGCGCGCCGGACACCCCGAGCGCGGTGGCGGCGTCGGCGAGGGACACCCCCTCGACGACGTGCCCGTCGAGCAGGGCGCGCAGCCGCCGGGCCAGGGGGACGTCGCGCACGGGACGCACCCGGGTGCGCGCGAGGTGCCCGCCGAGGGCGTCGAGCAGGACCGCGGCCCGGGACTCGACGTCCAGGGGCTCGGGATGGCCGCCGAGCCGGGCGTGCAGGGCTCGGACGGCGGTGGCGAACCGCGGGTCGGGCAGTTCCGGGTCGTCGACGGCGCGTCCGGCGAACCCCGCCGGCAGCGCGTCCTCCTCGAGGTAGAGGACCTTCTTGCGGAACCCCGTCGTCGTCGCGGCGCGGCCGTCGTGGGGGACGTGCGGGGGCAGCAGCGTGACCAGCGTCGAGGTGTCGTGCCCGCGGCGGTCGAGGTCGTAGTGCACCGCGCCGTCCTCCACCAGAAGCAGCGTCCACGTGTCGTGGGTGTGCAGGGGGTAGGCGTGCTCGACGAAGCGGGCGTGCAGCACCTCGGCGACCCCGGCCAGTCCGGGTCGCCAGCTGCGCACCGAGTCGCCCGTGGAGTCCGCCACGTCAGGAACGTACAAGACGCGACGGTGCCGGGCGCAGGAGTCTGACCGCGTGAGCGACGCACCCCCGACCGCCCGGTTCGACACCAAGATCGCCGTCCTGGTCCGCGACGACCTGCCCGCCTGGCAGCGCCTGAACGTCACGGCGTTCCTGGCCAGCGGGATCAGCGCGGCCCACCCCGAGCTGGTGGGCGAGCCCTATGCCGACGCCGATGCGAACGCCTACCTCGCGCTGCTCGGCCAGCCCGTCATGGTCTTCGAGGCGGACGCGGCGACGTTGCGCTCGGCGCGCGAGAAGGCCCTCGGGCGGAAGCTGTCGACGGCCCTGTTCACGGCCGAGATGTTCGCCACCGGGCACGACGCCGCCAACCGGGCCGCGGTGGCCGCCGTCGGCGCGCAGGACCTCGACGTCGTCGGACTGGCCGTGCACGGGCCGAAGAACGCGGTGGACAAGGTCGTCAAGGGGGCCCACGCCCACCCCTGAGACCGCGGCGGGGGGTCGTCGCGCGCCCCGGCGCCCCCCGTGCTCGACTGGGCCGCGTGATCGACCGCACCCCCGCCCGGGTCCGCTGATGGACCGCCTCGACGTCCTGGACTGGCGCCGCCGCGTCGGCGCGCTGTACGCCGCCGTCCGCGCGTCCGAGCCCGCCGACGGGCACGCCCTGTGGACCGCCGGGCGCGACGAGCTGTTCGCCACCCACCCCGCGAGCCCGCTGCTGCCGGCCGACCGCGCGACCTTCCGCGGCCTGCCCGTCGCCACCTACGACCCCGCGCTGCGCTTCGTCGTCCCGGTGCAGCCCGCCGACCCCCTGCGGCGCGAGGCCGTCACGGGCACCGACGGGACCGTCACCTTCGAACGCGTCGGGACCCTCGCCCTGCCGGGCCTCGGGACGCTCGACGCGTGGTGGCTCGACCAGTACGGCGGCGGTCTGTTCGTGCCGCTGAAGGACCCCGGCCCGGGCTA
The DNA here is from genome assembly GCF_003002055.1 of Kineococcus rhizosphaerae. Lineage (NCBI taxonomy): Bacteria > Bacillati > Actinomycetota > Actinomycetes > Kineosporiales > Kineosporiaceae > Kineococcus > Kineococcus rhizosphaerae. The sequence continues at coordinate 247,373 of NZ_PVZF01000003.1, read as the reverse complement.
CGGCGGCGGGCGCTACGTCCTGGACACCGTCAAGGGCGCCGACCTCGGCAGCACCGCCGACGGCCTGGTCGTGGACCTGAACTTCGCCTACCCGCCCAGCTGCGCGTACGACCCCGCGTGGGCCTGCCCGCTGCCGCCGCCCGGCAACGTCGTCGACGTGCCCGTCACCGTCGGCGAGCTCGCGGGTTCCTGGGCCTGGGACGCCTGACCCCTCCTCTTCCCGCGCATCGCACACGAAGAGCCCTCCCGGAGCGGTCCGGGAGGGCTCTTCGTGTGCGATGCGCGGGAAAGCGGCGCCCACGGGGGTCCGACGTGTGCGATGCGCGGGAAGGGGGAGGGGCGGGTCAGTCGCGGGGGGCGGCGGGGGAAGGCAGCACGGGGACGCGGTCGCGCAGGTCGATCGTGCGGGGGGTGCGCCCACGGCGCCACGCGCCCAGCAGCAGCTCGGTCGCCTCCTCGTCGCCCGCGCAGCGGAACATCCCCTGGGTGTAGATCCGCGACGCCTCCTCCGGCTGCCGGTGCCAGGAGAACTCCTCGCCCAGCTGCAGGTACACGTCGACGTCGGCGCCCGGGTCGTCGAGGACCTCGTCGGCCAGCGCCACCGCCTCGCGCAGGTGACCGCACACCAGCAGCGCCGACACCACGTAGCACCGCGTGTCGGGCGCGACGTGGTCACCGGTCGCCAGGGCCTCCCGCGCCAGTCGCAGCGCCCGCCGCGCGTCCCCGGCGAACGCGGCGTGCTCACTGGCCGCCACGAACAACCGCCCCCGCGAGACCGAGTCCCCCGGGACCGCCCGGCGGGCCCAGGAGTGCAGGAGGTCCGCGACGGCCCGTTGGCCCCGGGCGTCGTTGGCCGCGCTCAGTTCGACCTGCTCGAGGTCGTCGCAGCTCACAGGTGCTCGCACCGTTCGGAATCTAGTGAGACCCAGCGCCCCCGTCTCCCCCTCCGGGGCCGAACGGGCAGGGTTCACGCGTTCGGCGCAAGCTCCACGACCACCGGGGCGTGGTCGGAGGCGCCCTTGCCCTTGCGCTCCTCGCGGTCGATCGTCGCGCCCGTGACCCGGGCCTGCAGCGCGGGGGAACCCAGGACGAAGTCGATCCGCATGCCCTGCCGCTTCGCGAAGCGCAGCTGCGTGTAGTCCCAGTACGTGTACGTCCCCGGCCCCGGCGCGTACGGGCGGACGGTGTCGGCGAAGCCCGCGTCGACCAGCGCCTGGAAGGCGGCCCGCTCCGGCTCGGAGACGTGCGTCTTGCCCGCGAAGAAGTCCACGTCCCACACGTCCTCGTCCTGCGGGGCGACGTTGAAGTCGCCCACCAGCGCGACCTGCGCGCCCGGGTCCTCGGCGAGCCAGCCCGCGCCGGCCGCGCGCAGCTGTTCCAGCCACTGCAGCTTGTACGGGTAGTGCGGGTCGTCCAGCCCCCGGCCGTTGGGCACGTACAGGCTCCACACCCGCACCCCGCCGCACGTCGCCCCGATCGCCCGCGCCTCGGCCACGGCGGGGTCGCCGAAGTGCGGGACGTCGGGGGAGAAGCTCGTGCTGACGTCCTCCAGCCCCACCCGGGACAGCAGCGCGACGCCGTTCCACTGCGACAGCCCGTGGTGGGCGACCTCGTAGCCGGCGTCCCGGAACGCCTGCTCCGGGAACTGCTCGTCCTTGCACTTGGTCTCCTGCACCGCCAGGACGTCGACGTCGCTGCGCTCGAGCCACGCCAGGACGCGGTCGAGGCGGGCACGGACGGAGTTCACGTTCCAGGTCGCGAGGCGCACGCGCCGGACGTTACCCGCGCACCCACCCGCGTGCCCGGGACCGTGCCGGGGACGTGGCCCGGCAGCACCTAGGATCGGCACCCGTGAGCCCTGCCGCGAACCCAGATCGAGAACGCCTCGCCGACCTCGTGTCCACCAAGGCCGTCGTGCGCGGCACGGTGACGCTGTCCAGCGGCAAGGAGGCCGACTACTACGTCGACCTGCGCCGCATCAGCCTCGACGGCGAGGCGTCCGCGCTCGTGGGCCCGGTGCTGCTCGACCTCGTCGCCGACTGGGACTTCGAGGCCGTCGGCGGCCTGACCATGGGCGCCGACCCCGTCGCCCTCGCCATGGTCCACGCCGCCAACGCCCGCGGCTGGGCGCAGGACCACGGCGGCCGGGCGCTCGACGCGTTCGTCGTCCGCAAGGCCGAGAAGACCCACGGCCTGCAGCGGCGCATCGAGGGCCCCGACGTCGCCGGCCGCAAGGTCCTGGCCGTCGAGGACACCTCCACCACCGGCGGCTCCGTCCTGACCGCCGTGGAGGCCCTGCGGGCCGCCGGCGCCGAGGTCGTCGGCGTCGCCGTCATCGTCGACCGCGACACCGGCGCCAAGGAGAAGGTCGAGGCCCAGGGCGTCCCCTACCGCTACGCCTTCGGCCTCGCCGACATCGGGCTCGCCTGATGGGCGCCGCCGGGACCGTCGTCCTGATCGTCGTCGTCCTGCTCGTGCTCGTCGTCGCGCTGTACGCCGTCTCCACCCGCGCCGCCCTCGTGCGCATGCGCGACCTCGCCGTCGAGGCCGGGGCCCTGGCCGACCAGCGCCGCAGCCGCCTCGCGGACCTCGCCGCGCACGTCTCCTCCCAGCAGGCCTCCGACGTCGAACCCGACCCGCAGACCGTCAAGGCCCTCGCCGACGCCGAGCACCGCCTCGCCGGGGACGTCGCGTTCCACGCCGCGGCCGTGCGCGCCTACGACGCCAAGCTGCACGCCGTCCCCGCCTCCTGGGTCGGCGCCGTCTCCGGCCTGCACCCCCTCGGCGCCGCGGCGGAGAACTGACCGCCCTCGCCGAGGTCCTGCCCGCGCTGCGCTGCCCCGTGTGCGCGCAGGGCCTGGACCTGGCCGACCGCACGCTCGGGTGCGCCGCCGGGCACCGCTTCGACCTCGCCCGCCAGGGCTACGTCAACCTCGCCGTCGGCAGCCGGGCCACCGGCGACACCCCCGGCATGGTCGCCGCCCGCGATCAGTTCCTCGGCGCCGGCCACTACGCGCCCGTCGCCGCGGCGCTCGCGGACCGGGCCGTGCCCGGGCTCGTCGTCGACGTCGGGGGCGGGACGGGGTACTACCTGGCGGCCGTCGTGGAGCGCACGGGCGGTCGCGGGGTCGTCCTCGAACCGTCGACCCCGGCGCTGAAGCGGGCCGCCCGCGCCCACCCGCGGGTCGCGGCCGTCGGCGGTGACGTGTGGCGCGGGCTGCCGTTCGCAGACGCCTCGGCGGACCTCGTGACGACGGTCTTCGCCCCGCGGGGCGCCGCGGAGGTCGCGCGGGTCCTGCGCCCCGGCGGCTCGTGGGTCGTGGTCACGCCCCTGCCCGAGCACCTCGAGGAGGTCCGCGGGCCGCTGGGGATGGTCGGCGTCGAGGAGGGCAAGGCCGAGCGGCTGCACGCCGACCTCGCTGCGTTCGCCATCGCCGCCGAGGACGAGCTGCGGTTCACCCGGACGTTCACCCGCCCCGACCTGCGGGCGCTGGTGCTCATGGGCCCCAGCGCCTTCCACACCGACGAGGCGGCGCTGCGCGAACGGCTCGACGCGGTCCCCGAGGCGGTCGACGTCACCGTCGCCGTCCGCCTCACGGTCGCCCACCTCCCTCCGTGATCAAGGACTCCCCCGCCGCGATCAAGGACGTCCAGTTCCTTGATCGCGGTGGGGGAGTCCTTGATCACGGGGAGGGGCGGACGGCGCGGCCGAGGGGTTCCAGGGTGGCGGGCAGACCTGCGGCGGCCAGCTCGGCCGCCAGCGCGTCCCGACCGTCCACGGGGGCGGCGACGACGGCCCGCCAGCCGTCGGCGGCCCACTGCACGTCCTCCACGGCGCGGGTGCGCCGCAGCGCCGCCTCGACCCGTCCACCGTCGGCGAGGGGTGCGCGGACGGCCAGGAGGTCCACCCACCGGCGCCGCACGACGCCGGCCTCGGCCAGGGCCGCGCTCACCGAGCCGCCGTAGGCGCGCACGAGCCCACCGGTCCCGAGCAGCACTCCGCCGAAGTACCGCGTCACCACCGTCACAACGCCCGTCACCCCGGCCCCGTTCAGCGCCGCGAGCATGGGCGCGCCGGCCGTCCCGGCGGGTTCGCCGTCGTCGCCGGACCGCTGCTGCCCGCCGTCCTCGCCGAGCACCGACGCGGTGCAGTGGTGGCGGGCGTCGCCGAACTCCTCGCGGACGCGGGCCACGACGGCGTCCACGTCCCCCGCGCCGGACACGGGTTCGAGGGTCGTGAGGAACCGGGACCGTTCCACGACGAGCTCGGTCCGCACCCCGCGGGCCGGGACGGGCAGCGGCTCCCTCACGCGCGCGCGGACCGCCGCCGGCGGACCCACGACACGATCGGGACGACGATCGAAGCGAGGATCGCGACCCCGGCGATCGAGTAGGCGACGGTGCGGACCCAGGGCAGGGAGTCGGCCGCGTAGCCGGCGAGCACGAGCAGCGCGCCCCAGCACAGTGCGCCGACGACGTTGGCGGAGAAGAACTTCGCGTACGGCATCGCGGCCGTCCCCGCGATGATCGGCGTGAAGGCGCGCAGCCACGGGATGAACCGGCACGCCACGACCGCGAACCAGCCGTACTTGAGGTAGAATGCCTCGGCCTTGGGCAGGTGGGCGGCGGCCCGCCCGGCGCGCCGCTGCAGCCACGGCCGGCCCAGGCGGCGCCCGGACCAGTACCCGACGGTGTCGCCCAGGACGGCCGCGAGCGTCACCCCGACGACGAGGACCGGCAGCGACAGCGTCGAGGAGTCCCGGCCGGCCAGCAGGCCCGCGGTGAACAGGACGCTGCTGCCGGGAAGCCAGAAGCCGACGAGGGTGCCCGTCTCGGCGAAGACGATCCCGAAGACGAGGGCGTACAGCCCGAGCGCGCCGAGGTCCTCGAGCTGGGGGTCGGCGAGGTGGGCCAGCCAGTCGGACACGTCCCGATCATCCCAGAAGCGGGGAAGGCGACCCTCAGCCCGCCAGGCCCGCCAGCCGGGCCCGCTCGTCCTCGCCGAGGCGCCGCGGGCGGGCGGCGTCGAAGTCGTAGGCCACGCAGACCGTGGAGGCCTTCACGTACACGGCCGAGGCCTCGTCGGGTTCGACGACCTCGTAGTCGACCTCGAAGCTGGCCCCGCCGACCCGCCCGACCCACAGGTCGACCGCGATCGGGGCGAGCCGGTAGTCCAGGGGCCGCAGGTACTCGACGGTGTGCTTGGCCACGACCATGCCCGTGGCGAGCATGGGCGCCGAGCCGTCGGGGGCGGCGATGCCGAAGGCCCGGACGCGGGCCTCCTCGAGCAGCCGCAGGAGCTCGACGTTGTTCACGTGGCGGTAGGCGTCCATGTCGCCCCAGCGCAGGGACAGGAGCAGACGCGTACGGGCCACCGGGTCATCCTGCCCGGGGGCTGGTCAGTGCTGGCGCTCGGGGGTCTGGGGCTCGACCGCGGCCTGCTTGCGCTCCTTGGCCCGGCCGCGCAGGTACTCGATGCCCACCGGGATGAGGGACAGGACGACCAGCAGCAGCAGCCCGAGCTCGAGGTTGTCGCGGATGAGCGAGACGCTGCCCAGGGCGTACCCGAGGAGGGTGATGCCGCTGGCCCAGGCCACCGCCCCGATCGCCGAGAAGGTCAGGAAGACGCGGCGCGGCATCGCGCCCGCGCCCGCGGCGAGGGTGATGAAGGTGCGCACGACGGGCACGAAGCGGGCCAGGATGATGGCGCGGGCACCGTACTTCTCGAAGAACTCGCGGGTCTGCTTGATGCGCTTGGGCGTGAGGATCTTGGAGTTGGGGCGGTCGAACAGGGCCGGCCCCGCCTTGCGGCCGATCTCGTAGCCGGCCGCGTTGCCCAGGAACGCCGCGACCGACAGCAGCAGGCACGACACCCACAGCGGGTCCTTGAGGATGCCGGAGTGGGTGAACAGGCCCACGGTGAACAGCAGGGAGTCGCCGGGCAGGAAGAACATGAACAGCCCGCACTCGACGAACACGATCGCGATCGAGACCCACAGCGCGGCGGCGCCGAGGCTGTCGAGGAAGGTCTCGGGGCTGGCCCAGTCCGGCAGGAGCGCGGGGACGGCGGACGGTGCGGAGGACGTCAGCGCGGCCGAGAACTCGGCGAGGAAGGACACGTGGACAGGGTAAGTCCCGATCCGGCGCCCGAGGACGAGGGCGGCTGGAGATCAGCCCAGAGGATGACCCGTCCGGGCCGGGATCAGCCGCTCGGCGGACCTCGGGCGCAGGTGCGGAACCGAGCAGGCCGGGTGGTCGTTGCCCCCGCTGCCGGTGAACGGCAGCGGGGGCCGACGATCCGGGCGCGGGCCGGGCTCAGACGGTGCGCGCCGTCGGGTCCCAGTCGTCCGGCAGCAGCTCGGCCGCCTCGACGGTGCTCGTGACGGGCACGAACGCCTCGCTCTCCGCGGACTCGGCGATGGACGTCATGACGTCGACGACGTGGTGGGCCAGCGCCCCCTGCACGCGGTGCGGGCGGCCGGCGCGCAGGGCGCGGGCCATCTCCAGGACCCCCGTCCCGCGGGTCGACAGGGCCTTGGTCGAGGCCAGCAGCTCCCAGTCCTCGGACCCGCGGCGGCGGATCGACAGGTCGCCGTCGAAGTCGTTGGGGTCCGGCAGCGCCAGGGTCGCCTCCGTCCCGGTGATCTCGACGAAGCCGTGCCGCGGCAGCGGGGAGTCGAAGCTGAAGGTGCTCTGGGAGCTCTGACCGCCCGCGAACCGGGCCAGGGCGCTGACGTGCGTGGGGACGGTGACGTCGAACACCTCCCCGGCCCGGGGCCCGGAGCCGATGGTGCGCTGCTCCCTGGACTTCGAGGCGATCGCCGCCACGGACGAGACCGGCCCGAACGCCTGCACGAGCGTCGTCAGGTAGTAGGGGCCGATGTCGAACAGCGGACCGGCGCCGGTCTGGAACAGGAACGCGGGGTTGGGGTGCCAGGACTCCGGGCCGGGGGACTGCATGAGGGTCAGCGCGGTCAGCGGCTCACCGATGTCGCCGCGCCGCAGCGCCTTCAGGGCCGTCTGCAGACCGGTGCCGAGGAAGGTGTCCGGTGCGCAGCCCAGCCGGACGCCCGCGGCGTCGGCGGCACCCAGCAGCTGCCGGCCCCCTTCGCGGTCGAGGGCGACGGGCTTCTCGGACCAGACGTGCTTGCCCGCCGAGATCGCGGCGAGCGAGACCTCGACGTGCGCGGCCGGGATCGTCAGGTTGATGACGATCTCGACGTCCTCGTGGCCCAGGACGGCGTCGATCCCGCCGTGGACCGGGACGCCGTGCTCCTGCGCGCGCGCCGCGGCGGCCTCGGGGAACAGGTCGCCGACGGCGTGGACCCGCACGTCCGGGAACGACGTCAGGTTCTCCAGGTAGGTGCCGCTGATGACGCCGGCGCCGACGATGCCGATGCCGACGGGCCCCGAGCGCCCGGTCACGACAGGGCCTTCACGAGGTTGGCGTAGCTGTCCTCGACGGCCGCCCACATGTCGCCCGTGGTGTCGTCGAGCTCGACGACGCCCAGGTCGACGCCGGCGGAGGCGGCCAGGATCGAGGTGACGTCCACGTCGCCGGTGCCGAAGGCGACCTGCTTGGTGTTGTCGCGCGAGCCGTCGCCGTCCTTGAGGTGGACGGCCTTGACGCGCGAGCCGAGGCGGCCCAGCAGCTCGGGGACGTCGACACCGCCGACGACGGCCCAGTAGGTGTCGACCTCGAGGGCCACGGCGTCGTCGAGGTGGTCGGCGAGGACCTCCAGGGCCGGGCGGCCCCCGATCCTCGTCTCCAGCTCGAACTCGTGGTTGTGGTAGCCGATCGTCACGCCGGCGTCGGCGGCGCGCGCGGCGGCCGCGTTGAGCTCGGCGGCGACGCCGGCGACGTCCTCGGTGCTCGTCCAGCGGGCGCGGTCGACGTGCGGGTCGACCACGAGCGTCGTGCCGGTGAGCCGCGCGGCGGCCAGGACGGCGTCCAGGTCGGCGCCGACGACGCTCGTGTGCGCGCTGGATGCGCTCAGCCCGTGCCGGGCCAGCACCGGGGCGAGCTCGGCGGCCCGCTGGGCGAGGCCGAACGGCTCGACCTGGCGGAAGCCGATGCCCGCCAGCCGGGCCAGGGTGCCGTCCAGGTCGGCGGCGAGCGCGTCGCGCACGGTGTACAGCTGCACGGAGATCTTCGAGGGGTCCAGGGTCGTCATGAGCGCTGCTTCGCGTCCTCTCGGCGGTCGGCGGGCGTCGTCGTGGACGCCCTCGTCCCGGGTCCGATCGTGTACCGAACCGGTTCAGCAACCGTACGGCCCCCGGTCGGCCCGACACCAGCCCCCCAGGGCGCGCGGATACGATCCGGCGGTGACCGAGGCCCTGACCGAGGACGAGCTGCGCTTCCTGCAGGAGACGTTCGACCTGGCCCGCGACGGGGAGAGCGCCGCGCTGGCCGAGCGCCTCGACGCCGGTGTCCCGGCGAACCTCACGAACTCCGTGGGGGACACCCTGCTGATCCTGGCCGCCTACCACGTGCACCCCGAGACCGTCCGCGTCCTGCTCGAGCGCGGCGCCGACCACTCGCGCGTCAACGACAAGGGGCAGACGGCCCTGGGTGCCGCGGTGTTCCGGCAGGCCCGCGACGTCGTGGAGGCGCTGCTGGGCGCCGGCGCCGACCCGGGCCTGGGGCGGCAGTCCGGGCTCGCCGTCGCGCAGGTCTTCGACCTGCCCGAGATGGCCGAACTCCTCACCACGCCTCGCTGACCGCACCTGCGGCCCGTCCGCAGACGTGACGCCGCGTCTGCGGCTAGGATCCGCTTGTGCCGACGTACCGCCTCCGTGACGTCGCCGACCTGCTCGGCGTCTCCGACGACACCGCCCGCCGCTGGACCGACGCCGGGGCCCTGCCCAGCGCCAAGGACGGCGCCGGGCGCACGGTCGTCGACGGGGCCGACCTCGCCCGCTTCGCCGTCGAGCACGCCACCACGGCCGCCACCGACACCACCGGGGTGGCGCGCTCGGCCCGCAACCGCTTCGCCGGGCTCGTCACCCGCGTCGTCCTCGACGGCGTCATGGCCCAGGTCGAGATGCAGTGCGGTCCGCACCGCGTCGTGTCCCTCATGAGCCGGGAGGCCGCCGAGGAGCTCGGGCTCGAGCCCGGCAGCCGGGCCACCGCCGTCGTCAAGGCGACGACGGTGATCGTCGAGACCCCCGAGGGGCACCTCTCGTGACCTCGCGCGCCCTGCTCGCCCTCGTCGCCGCCGGCGCCCTGCTCACCGCGTGCGGGTCGTCGGCCGACACCGCCGCCCCGGCCACGTCCTCGGCCTCCGCGGGGAGCACGACGACGCTGACGGTGTTCGCCGCCGCCTCGCTCACGAAGACCTTCACCGAGATCGGCACCGAGTTCGAGCAGGCCCACCCCGGCGTGCACGTGACGTTCTCCTTCGCCGGCTCCTCCGACCTCGCCACCCAGATCACCGAGGGCGCCCCCGCGGACGTCTTCGCCTCGGCCGACGAGAAGAACATGGCGAAGGTCACCGACTTGACCTCCGGGGCGCCCGTCGACTTCGCCACCAACGTCCTGGAGATCGCAACCCCCGCGGGGAACCCCGCCGGCATCAGGGGTTTCGCCGACCTCGCGAAACCCGGTGTGAAGGTCGTCGTGTGCGCCGCGCAGGTCCCCTGCGGTGCCGCGACGAGGACCGTGGAGCAGAAGACCGGCGTCACGATCTCCCCCGTCAGCGAGGAGTCCTCGGTCACCGACGTCCTGGGCAAGGTCACCTCCGGGGAGGCCGACGCCGGGCTCGTCTACGTCACCGACGTCGCGGGCGCGGGCGAGGAGGTCACCGGGGTGGAGTTCCCGGAGAGCTCCGAGGCCGTGAACACCTACCCGATCGCGGCGCTGAAGGGCACTCGTGAGTCCGACCTGGCCGCGGAGTTCGTCACCTTCGTGACCGGCGCGCAGGGGCGGTCGGTCCTGGAGGACGCCGGGTTCGGCGCCCCGGCGACGTGACCCGACGCGGCGGTGCGGTGGAGGGGAGCGCACTGCCGCGCTGGGTGTTCGTCCCCGCGGCGCTGGGGCTGGCGTTGTTCGTGGTCCCCCTGCTGGGGGTCGTCTCCCGGGTCGACTGGGCGCACTTCGTCCCGCTCGTCACGTCCGACTCCGCACGGGCCGCGCTCGTCCTGAGCCTGAAGACCGCCACGGCCAGCACCGCGCTGTGCCTGCTGCTCGGCGTCCCGATGGCCCTCGTGCTGGCCCGCAGCAGCTTCCCGGGGTTGCGGGTGCTGCGCTCGATCGTCCTGCTGCCGCTCGTGCTGCCGCCCGTCGTCGGCGGCCTGGCGCTGCTGTTCGCCCTGGGGCGCAGGGGGTTGCTCGGTCCGACGCTGTCCGGTCTGGGTGTCACGGTGGCGTTCACGACCCTCGCCGTCGTCGTCGCCCAGACGTTCGTGTCGCTGCCGTTCCTCGTGCTGAGCCTGGAGGGGACCCTGCGCACGGCCGGACGGCGCTACGAGTCCGTCGCCGCGACCCTGGGGGCCCGTCCCGCGCGGGTGCTGTTCCGCATCACGCTGCCGCTCGTCGCGCCCGGCGTCGTCTCCGGCGCCGTGCTCGCGTTCGCGCGGGCCCTCGGGGAGTTCGGGGCGACCCTGACGTTCGCGGGGAGCCTGCAGGGCGTCACCCGCACGTTGCCGCTGGAGATCTACCTGCAGCGCGAGGTGGACCCCGACGCCGCGGCGGCGATGTCGCTGCTCCTGGTCGTCGTGGCGGTCGTCGTGGTCGTGGCCGTGCGCGGACGGCGCGGGATCCTCTGATGCTCGAGGTCGACGTCGAGTTCGCCCCCCGAGGGCTGGCGCTGGGCTTCGAGGTGCCCGCGGGGGAGGTGCTGGCCGTGCTCGGCCCCAACGGCGCCGGGAAGTCGACGTTGCTCGCGCTGCTCGCCGGGCTGCTGCGGCCCACCGCCGGCCGGGTCGTGCTCGACGGCCGGGTCCTCGTCGACGACCGCTCGTCCACGCCGCCGCACCGGCGCGGGGTCGGGCTGCTCGCGCAGCAGGCGCTGCTGTTCCCGCACCTGGACGTCGAGGCCAACGTCGCCTTCGGCCCCCGCAGCCGCGGGGTGCCCCGCGCCCGCGCGCTCGCCCGGGCCCGCGAACTCCTCACCGACGTCGGCCTGGCCGGTTTCGCGGACCGCCGGCCGCACGAACTGTCCGGCGGGCAGGCCCAGCGCGCCGCGATCGCGCGGGCCCTGGCCGCCGAACCGCGGTTGCTGCTGCTCGACGAACCGCTGGCCGCCCTCGACGTCAGCGCGGCCCCGGAGGTCCGCCAGGTCCTGCGGCGCGTGCTGCGCGGCGCGGGCCGCTCGGCCGTCCTCGTCACGCACGACCCCCTCGACGCCCTCGCCCTCGCCGACCGGGCGCTCGTCGTGGACGCGGGCCGGGTCGTCGAGCGCGGCCCGGTGCAGGAGGTCCTCGCCCGGCCGCGCAGCGCCTTCGGGGCCCGGCTCGCCGGTCTGGTCCTGCTGCCCGGGACCGTCACGGCCGACGGACTGCGCACCGACGACGGGACCGTCGTCGCCGGTCTCGTCCACGGACCCGTGGGGGAGCGGGGCGTCGCGCTGTTCAGCCCGAGCGCCGTCGCCGTGCACGCCACCGACCCGGGTGGCAGCCCCCGGAACCGGTGGACCGCGACCGTCGTGGACGTCACCCCGCGCGGGGAGGTCGTCCGGCTGCGCGCCGCGCTCGGGGCGCACGACGTCCTGGCCGACCTCACGGCCGCCGCGGCCGCCGAGCTCGACCTCGCCCCGGGCCGGCCCGTGCACCTGGCGGTCAAGGCCACCGCGGTGCAGGTCCACCCCGCCGTCTGAGCGAGGGGCCGGTAGACGATCGGGGGACGCGACCGTTCCCAGCCGGCCCATAGGTTCGGCGCCGTGCTCGTCCTCGACAACATCACCCGCCGGTTCGGGGACCGTCTCGCGCTCGACGACGTCAGCCTCAGCGTCCCCGACGGACGCATGGTCGGCTTCGTCGGCGCGAACGGTGCCGGGAAGACCACCACGATGCGGATCGCCCTGGGCGTCCTCGCCGCCGACTCCGGGACGGTGACGTTCCGCGGGCAGGTCCCCGACCTGGCCCTGCGCCGCCGGTTCGGGTACATGCCGGAGGAACGCGGCCTGTACCCCAAGGGCCGGCTGCTCGAGCAGCTCGTGTTCCTCGCCCGCCTGCACGGCGTCGACCGCGGTGTCGCCGCCAAGCGCGGTCAGGACCTGCTCGATCGCCTCGGGCTGGGCGAGCGCGCGAACGACAAGCTGGAGTCCCTGTCGCTGGGCAACCAGCAGCGCGTCCAGGTCGCCGCTTCCCTCGTCCACGACCCCGAGCTCCTGGTCCTGGACGAACCGTTCTCCGGCCTGGACCCCCTCGCCGTCGACGCCATGGCGGACCTGCTGCGCGAGAAGACCGCCGCGGGCGTCGGCGTGCTGTTCTCCAGCCACCAGCTGGACCTCGTCGACCGGCTGTGCGACGACCTCGTCATCCTGCACGCCGGCCGCGTCGTGGCCGCCGGCGAACCGGAGAAGCTGCGCCGCGAACGCGGCGGGTCGCGCTACGAGCTCGTCACCGACGCCGACCTCGACTGGGTCCGCGACGTGGCCGGGGTCCGCCTGGCCGAGCGCCGCGAGCACGGCGTCGTCCTCGAACTGCTCGACACGCACGCCGACCTCGACCAGAAGATCCTCGCCGAAGCCGTCCGCCGCGGGCCGGTGCGCTCCTTCGCGCCGCTGCTGCCGACGCTGTCCGAACTGTTCCAGGAGGTGTCCCGGTGAGGGGCCAGTGGTGGATCATCGCCCGGCGTGAGATGACCGAACGCCTGCGCGACAAGGGCTTCATCTTCTCGACGCTGTTCCTCTTCCTCATCGTGGCGGCCGCAGCCGTCCTGCCCGGGGTGTTCTCCGGCGGCACCAACGACTACGACGTCGCCGTCACCTCCGACTCCCGGCCCCTGGTCGCCACCGCCCTGGCCTCCGAGGACCGCGACGACCGCGTCCACCTGAAGGACACCGCCGACGTCGCCGCCGCCGAGGCCGCCGTGCGGGCCGGGGACGTCGACGCGGCCGTCGTCGTGGACTCCGGCGCCGCCTCGATCGTCGGGGACCGCACCGTGGGCGACACCCTCACCTCGATCCTGACGAACCGGGTCGTCAACGCCCAGACCGTCCTGGGGTTCGAGGCCGTCGGCGTCGACCGCGCCGACGTCGAGCGCGTCCTGGCGCTGCCGCCGCCCGCGACGCGGCTTCTGGCCCCCGACGCCGTCGACCCGCTGACCGTCTACCTGCTCGGCCTGGCGTTCGCGATCATCTTCTTCCAGATCGTCATCATCTTCGGGTACTCCATCGCGCAGAGCGTCGTGCAGGAGAAGCAGACCCGCGTCATCGAGCTCCTCGTGACGACGGTCCCCGTGCGGCAGCTGCTCATCGGCAAGATCCTCGGCAACGGGATCCTCGCCTTCGGCCAGGTGCTGCTGCTCGTCGGGGCCGGGGTGGGGGCCCTGGCCGCCGCCCAGCCCGACCTGCTGTCCTCGATCCCGGGGATCCCGACGGCGGCGGTGTGGTTCCTGGTGTTCTTCCTCTTCGGGTTCGCGATGCTGTCGTGCCTGTGGGCGGCGGCCGGGGCGATGGCCAGCCGGCTGGAGGACCTGCAGTCCACCGCGACGCCCGTGCAGATGTTCGTCATGCTGCCGTTCTTCGCGACGTTCTTCACCAACGACCCCGGGACCCTGCAGACCGTCCTCAGCTACGTCCCGCTGACCTCGCCCATGACCATGCCGAAGCGGGTCGTCCAGGGCGACGTCGCGCTGTGGGAACCGCTGGTCTCGCTCGGGATCATCGCCCTGACGGCCGTGCTGTTCGTGAGCGTCGCCCGCAGGCTGTACGAGAACAGCCTGCTGCAGACCGGCCGCTCGCTCGGGCTGAAGTCTGCGTGGCGCAAGGCGGCCTGAGACCATCGGGGCGTGAGTGAGGTCGAGCAGCAGCGGGTCGTCGGCGTCGGGCCCTGGGACGGGGACTGGCCCGACGACCCGCGCTACGACCCCGAGCTCCTGCGCGAGGGGGACCGCCGCAACGTCGTCGACACGTACCGCTACTGGTCGAACGAGGCGATCGTCGCCGACCTCGACACCCGCCGGCACCCGCTGCACGTGGCGGTGGAGAACTGGCAGCACGACGCGAACATCGGCTCCGTCGTGCGGACCGCGAACGCCGTGAACGCCGCCGGGGCCCACGTCGTGGGGCACAAGCGGTGGAACCGGCGCGGGGCGATGGTCACCGACCGGTACCTGAGCACCCACCACCACGCCGACGTGGCGGCACTGGCGGCCTGGGCGGCCGGGCGGGGCCTGCCGATCGTCGGCATCGACAACGTCGAGGGGTCGGTGCCGCTGGAGACCTACGACCTGCCGCGCGCGTGCGTGCTGCTCTTCGGGCAGGAGGGGCCGGGGCTGACCGACGAGGCCGTCGGCCACTGCGTCGACGTCCTGGCCATCGCCCAGTTCGGCTCGACCCGGTCCATCAACGTCGGTGCCGCCGCCGCGGTGGCGATGCACGCGTGGGTGCGGCGGCACGTGTTCGGGCAACGGCCCGGGGACGGCTCCGGGGGAGTCCCGCCGGCCTGAGGCACCCCGTCACGGGCGGGCGGACGTGAGAGCGTGTCCGGCCGGGAGGGTGAGCCGGTGGTCCAGGCGCCCCGGGACGGCGAGGAGCACGGACTCCGCACCTGCTCCTCCGACGGCGGGCTGGGGGACCCGTCGGGAGGAGCAGGGGCAGAGCCCGTGCTCGGTCTCGCGGCGATCAGGGCAGGACGAGGACCTGACCGACGACGATGTGGGCCGGGTTGTCGCCGATGGCGGCGCGGTTGGCGTTCCAGACGGCCACGTAGCCGCCGACCACGCCGTTGTTCACCGCGATCCGGTACAGCGTCTCGCCGGGGGCGACGACGTGCGTGCGCAGCGCCGCGGGCGCGGCCTCGACGACCGGGGCCGGGGCGGGAGCCGGGGCCGGAGCGGGCGCCGGAGCGGGCGCCGGGGCAGGAGCGGGCGCCGGGGCAGGAGCGGGGGCCGGCGCGGGGTGCAGCAGGGCCGCCTCCATGCCGACGGGGTCGGCGGCGCCGTTCAGGCCCAGCCTGCGGGAGCAGGACGGCCAGGCGCGCCAGCCCTGGACGGCCAGGACGCGCTCGGCGACGACGATCTGCTGCTCGCGGGAGGCGAGGTCGGCGCGGGGGGCGAACTGCCCGCCGCCGAAGCTGGTCCACGTGCGGGGGTTGAACTGGACCCCGCCGTAGTAGCCGTTGCCGGTGTTGATGTGCCAGTTGCCGCTGGCCTCGCACTGGGCCAGGCGGTCCCACTGCTCGACGGGAGCGGCGGAGGCGCTGGAGGCGGGGCCGAGGACCGCGGCGCCGGCGGCACCCGCGGCGGCCGCCACGAGCAGTCCGCGACGCAGCGTCTTGGCGGGGGCGGGAGTGGACGCGCGGTGGCGCGCGGGGACGCGACGGATCGCAGGCATGCTGACCTCCAACGCCTGCGAGGTCAGCTGTCGGGTTCGGGTCGAAGGTTGTTGACCCGGCCGCGCGGACGCGGCTTCACCCCGAGGACTCCCGCCGGAGCGGTCGTCCGAGGAACCATGGGTCCCCCGCTCCTGCCCACGGGCTCTGTTCCGGCGCGCGGTGGGCAGGACTCGGCGTTCCGCGGCCGTGTCCCCGGGTGGCCCGGGGACGATCCGACGGTAACGCCTGCGAGGCCTGACGTACACCGTCCGGAGACCGGTTCGTGACCGGGACCCGCGTCACCACGCAGGCAGGACCACCGCCGGTGTGGGGGAGATCACAAGGAGTCAGGAGTTCGCGAGGAGCTTCGCGACCGCTTCCTCGATGCGCGCGGTGAAGTCCCCGGCCTTCTCGCCCTGGCGGCCGTGCAGCGGCTCCCCGAACGTCACGTGCACGTCGGGACGGCCGGGCACGGGCCAGTTGCGCTTGGGCGGCATGGCCTCGAACGTCCCGCGCAGCGCGATCGGGACGACGGGGACGCCGGCCTCCAGGGCCAGGTAGGCCGCGCCCTTCTTGAAGGGACGCATCTCGCCCGTGTAGCTGCGGCCGCCCTCGGCGAAGATCACCAGGCTCCAGCCGTCCGCGAGCAGCTGCGCCGACGGGTTCGCCCCGCGGCCGCCGCGCCGTTCCAGCGGGTAGGTCCCGATGACCAGGCCCGAGGGGGCCGCGCGCCACCACACGTCGAAGAAGTAGTCCGCCGCGGCCGCGATGGCCACCCGCCGGCGCCGGCGCGCGCCCAGCGCCTCCAGGATCACGGGCGCGTCCAGGTGCGAGGAGTGGTTGGCGACCAGCACGGCCGCCGTCCCCAGCCGGTCCAGCGCCTCCACGTCGTGGGTGTGGACCCGCACCTGCGAGCGGATCACCGGGCCCATCAGGACCTGCTGCAGCGCCGAGCGCACCGTGGTCGCCGGCGCCGAGCGGACCCAGTCGTTGCGGTGGACGGACCGTCCACCGCCCTCGGAGGAGCCGCTGGAGTGCTTGCGCAGCAACGGCAGTGCCCGGACGATCCGGGACGGTCGCGGGATTCCCATCAGACTCGCCATCCTTCGGTCCCCGTCACCAGCGGTCGGCGCTGACCGGTGCGGGGACTGCTCGACGGTGCGGAGTTCACACCGCGCATCCTGCCACGAGGGCCCCGGCGGGGGCCCTGCGCGCCACCTCAGTCCGTCCCCGCCAGCACCTGCTGCGGCACCCGCAGGCGCCGCGTCGGCGACGACGCGGCCCAGTCCGCGACGGGCCAGCGCGAGCCCCGGGCGACGCGGAAGAGCGGCACGTCGGGGGAGACGGCGGTGGGGTTGCCGACGGCCTTCAGCAGCGGCAGGTCCACGTGGGAGTCGGCGTAGGCGTAGCTGGCGGACAGGTCCGCCCCCTCGACCTCGGCGTACCGGCGCACCCACGCCGCCCGGGCCTCCCCGACCAGCGGCGGGGAGGTGAGGAAGCCGCTCGCGCGGCGCGTGCCGTCGACGACCTGCTCGTCGAGCTCGGTGCACACGACCTCGTCGAACAGCCCGGCCAGCGGCCGCGTGACCTGCCGGACGTCGCCGGTCATGAGGACCGTGCGGTGCCCGGCGTCGCGGTGGGCCTGGATGCGGCGCAGCGCGTCGGAGGAGATCGAGGCCAGGAAGTCCGGGGCGAAGACGTCGTCGACGTACTGCTCGAGGGCGTCGAGGTCCACCCCGGCGTAGCCGCGGAACAGCGAGCGCAGGAAGCTGCCGCGGTCGCGGCGCTCGGCGGCGATCCAGCCCGGCAGGTGCCGCATGACGCGGCCGAACTCCGCGATCCGGGCCGGCGCGTCCAGCGACGACAGCCGCAGCGTGAGGTACGTGTCGACGACCGTGCCCGGCAGCAGCGTCCCGGCCAGGTCGAAGACCGCCAGGACCGGCGCGCCACCCTCACCGGCCGGCCGCAGCGCCCGGGGCCCGTTGTTCTCCGTCGCCGTGCGCCGGCGGCGGATCTCCTCGTACTTGCGCATCTGGGTCGTCACCGACGGGCAGTGCGACTCCAGCCAGTAGTGCCGCCAGTCGACCGTGGAGGTGTCGAAGCCGAACAGCTCCACGTCGGCCGGGTCCAGGGCCCGGTGCAGGGCCAGGGTGTTGTCGTCGACGAACCGCAGCTCGGCCTCGGTGTACGCCTTGTACAGGTCCATGTAGCGGCGGGCGAAGTCGATCTGGCGACGCGCCCCGTCCAGCTTGCGGGACGCCTCGCGCACCTTGCGCGAGCGCGGGGCGAAGGCCAGCAGGCGGTCGCCGGCACCCGTCAGCAGCTCCCCGGCGCGGATCTTGCGCTCGACGGCCCGGCCCCCGGGGAAGTCCCACGTCGGCATGACCGCCGGGGAGGAGTCGAAGGGGTGCGCGGTGAAGTACTCGCGGATGTACTCGTAGATCTCCCGGAACGTCAGCGGGTTCCGGGCCCCGGAGGACACGTGGTAGTACGCCGGCCGCGACAGCGGCGGCGGGGTCGCCGACGCCTTGAGGATCGCGTTGACGACGTGGTCGATCGGCACGACGTCCATGACGGAGTCGGGAGCGGCCGGGAACTCGGTCAGCTCCCCGCGCCCGTAGGCCAGGATGATCGGCTCGGCCATCTTGAAGCCCTCGATCCAGCCGGGGCTGGGGTGCTTCACGGCCGACTCGACGATGCTCGGGCGCAGGATCGTCGTGGGGATCACGGGGGCGGCGACCTCCTCGACCAGCCGCTCGCCCATGGCCTTGGTGAAGGTGTAGCAGTCCGTCCAGCCCAGCGTGCGCGCCCGTTCCAGGCCCGCGGCCTTCTGCTGGGCGACGACCCACTTCACGCGGCGCTCCTCGGCGCCGGCGGCCACCGACAGCGGCCCGGCCCGGCCGTGGTCGCGCTCGGCGGCGCGCAGGAACCCCTTCAGGCGCTCCTCCAGGCGGGAGTCCTCCTCGATGCGCGCGGCCAGCCGCAGCCCGGACTCGGTCTCGCTGCGCCAGTCGACGCTGTGCTCGACCGCGCGCTCGGGCACGGCCCCGCGCCGGCGGCCCCCCACGTAGGCCGTCGAGACGTGGACGTAGTGGACGGCGCCGTGGCCGCGCTCGTTGGCCTCCAGCGTGCGTTCCACCAGCGCGCGGGTGCCGACGACGTTGGTGGTGAAGGCGTCCTGGATGAGCGGGTCGAAGGAGACGTCGCCGGCGCAGTGCACGACGACGTCGATGTCGGCGGGCAGTTCCGGCACGTTCGACAGGTCGCCCTCGAGGGCCTCGACGCGCGTCTTGAGCAGGTCGTCGGCGTCCCCGGCGGCCCGGAAGATCGGCTTGCGCAGCAGCGAGCGCAGCCGGTCCTCGCCGCTCTGACCGGGCTTGGGACGGACCAGCGCCACCACCGTCGTGCCGGGCAGGTCGACCAGCAGACGCTGCAGCAACGCCTCACCGATGAAGCCCGTCACCCCGGTCAGGAGGAACCGCTTGCCGTCGAGCTGCTCAGCCAATCGCACGCGGAGGATCCTGCCACGGATGCGCACCCGCACCGCGCGCCCGACCGTAGGGTCCACCCCGTGGAGATCGCCTGCCTGCAGACCGCCGGGGTGAGCGGGGACCCCGGGGCCAACCTGGACGCGCTCGGGCGCCGGGCCGCCGAGGCCGCCGCCGGCGGGGCCTCGCTGCTCATCACCCCGGAGATGTTCCTCACCGGCTACGACCTGGGTCCCGACACCCCGGCCCGCGTGCGCGCCCTGGCCCCCGGCCTGCTCGACCGGGTCCGGGCGCTCGCCCGCGAGCACTCGATCGCGCTGGTCGTGGGCCTGCCCGAGGTCGTGGGGGACGACTGCTTCAACGCCGCCGTCCTCGTCGGCCCCGACGGGCGGGTGCTGGCCCGCCACCACAAGGTCCACCTGTTCGGCGACGTCGACCGCGCCGCCTTCACCGCGGGCGACCGGCTCGTCACGACCGCCGACCTCGACGGTCTGCGCATCGCGCTGCTCATCTGCTACGACGTGGAGTTCCCCGAGGCCGTGCGCGCGGCGGCGCTCGCGGGCGCCCACCTCGTCGCGGTCCCGACGGCGCAGATGCACCCGTTCGAGCTGGTGGCCGAGCAGGTGGTCCGGGTCCGCGCCTGGGAGAACCAGGTCCACGTCGCCTACGTCGACCGCGACGGGCACGAGGGGTCGTTCGACTACGTGGGCCGCAGCAGCGTCGTCGCCCCGGACGGGACGGTCCTGGCGTCGGTGGAGCACGGCGAGGCGCTGCTGTTCGCCACGGTCGACCCCGGGGCGGTCGAGCGGGCCCAGCGGGCGAACCCCTACCTGGCCGACCGCCGCGCCGCGCTGTACGGGCCGCTCGTGGGGTGACGGCCGGGCGGGCGTGCGAGTCTTCTGGGCAGACGCACAGACGACCGCGAGGAGGCGGAACGTGTCCCGGTTGCAGTCCGAGCACCTCGAGGTGGCGCGACGGCGCCCCTCACCCCGGTCGGTCGCGGTGTGGACGGCGGTGGCCGTGGTCGGCGCCGCCTGCTGGACGGTCCTGGCCCTCGCGCGCGGCGAGTCCGTCAACGCCCTGTGGATCCTGTTCGCGGCGCTGGCGTCCTACGCGATCGCGTACCGGTTCTACTCCCGGTTCATCGCCTACCGGGTGCTGGGTGCCGACGACCGCCGGGCCACCCCGGCGGAGAAGAACGCCAACGGCGTCGACTTCGAGGTGACCGACCGGCGGGTCCTGTTCGGCCACCACTTCGCCGCCATCGCCGGGGCCGGCCCGCTGGTCGGGCCCGTGCTCGCCGCGCAGATGGGCTACCTGCCGGGCACCGTCTGGATCGTCGTCGGGGTGATCTTCGCCGGGGCCGTGCAGGACCTGACGGTGCTGTTCTTCTCGATGCGCCGCGGCGGGCGCAGCCTGGGGCAGATGGTCCGCGAGGAGATCGGCCTCGTCGGCGGCGTCGCGGCGCTCGTCGCCGTGTTCGCCATCATGATCATCATCCTGGCCGTGCTCGCGCTCATCGTCGTCAACGCCCTGGCCGACTCCCCGTGGGGCGTGTTCTCCATCGCCCTGACGATCCCCATCGCGCTGTTCATGGGCGTCTACCTGCGCTACCTGCGGCCCGGGAAGGTCCTGGAGGCCACCGGCGTCGGCGTGGTCCTGCTGCTGGCCGCGATCGTCGGCGGCGGGTACGTGGAGAGCTGGGGCCTGGCCGGCGCCCTCACGCTGACGCCGCAGACCCTCGTGGTCGCCCTCGTGGTCTACGGCTTCGTCGCCTCGGTGCTGCCCGTGTGGCTGCTGCTGACCCCGCGCGACTACCTCTCGACGTTCATGAAGGTCGGCGTCATCGTCCTGCTGGCCGTCAGCCTCGTCGTGGCGCGGCCGGTGCTGGCCAACGACGCCGTGACGTCGTTCGCGCGCGAGGGGAACGGGCCGGTGTTCGCGGGGTCGCTGTTCCCGTTCGTGTTCATCACCATCGCCTGCGGGGCGCTGTCGGGCTTCCACGCGCTCATCGCCTCCGGCACGACGCCGAAGATGGTCGCGAAGGAACGCCAGGTCCGGCTCATCGGGTACGGCGGCATGCTCATGGAGAGCTTCGTCGCGATCAGCGCGCTCATCGCGGCCTCGGTCATCGACCAGGGGCTGTACTACGCGGTCAACTCCCCGGCGGGGGCGACGGGCGGCACCGCCGAGTCCGCCGCGCGCTTCGTCTCCGGGCTGGGGTTCACGACGTCCCCCGACGCCCTGGCCGGCGCGGCGCAGGCCGTGGGCGAGGACAGCGTCGTGTCCCGCACGGGCGGCGCCCCGGCGCTGGCGCTGGGGATCTCCCAGGTGTTCCACCAGGCGTTCGGCGGTGGGCTGCAGGCGTTCTGGTACCACTTCGCGATCATGTTCGAGGCGCTGTTCATCCTCACCGCGGTCGACGCCGGGACGCGCGTGGGCCGGTTCATGCTGCAGGACACGGTCGGCAACGTCTGGAAGAGGTTCGGGGACCTGTCCTGGCGGCCCGGCAACGTCGTGGCCAGCGCCGTCGTCGTCGGTGCGTGGGGGTACTTCCTCTACACCGGGGTCACCGATCCCCTCGGCGGGATCAACCAGCTGTTCCCGCTGTTCGGGATCGCCAACCAGCTGCTCGCCGCGATCGCGCTGACGCTCGTGACGACGTTGCTCGTCAAGCACGGCAAGGCCCGGTACGCGTGGGTCACGGCCGTCCCGCTGGCGTGGGACCTCGTGGCCACGATGACGGCGAGCTGGCAGAAGGTGTTCTCCGCGAACCCGGCCATCGGCTACTTCGCGCAGCGCTCGAAGTACGCCGACGCCCTGGCCTCGGGCCAGGTCCTGGCCCCGGCGAAGGACGCCGCGCAGATGCAGCAGGTCGTGACGAACTCGACGGTGAACGGGGTCCTGCAGTCGGTGTTCGCGCTGCTGGTGCTCGTGGTCGCCGTCAACGCCGCCGTCGTGGTGGTGCGGGCCCTGCGGGCCGGGGGGCTGCCGACGACGGAGGAGCCGGCCGTGGAGTCCCGGCTCGTCGAACCGGCCGGGATCGTGGTCCTGCCCGACGAGCGGCGCGAGCTGGAGCGGGCCCGGGCCGGGGGCCGGTCGTGAGACGCGTGTGGGCGGCGCTGCGCTGGGCGCGGCGGCAGGTCGACGGCGAGGAGCGCTGGGAGGCGTACCTGGGCCGGTGCGCCGAGCACGGCCACGCGCCGCTGAGCCGGGGCGCCTTCGAACGCCGGCGCGCCGACGCGCGGGCCGTCCGGCCCGGTGCCCGCTGCTGCTGAACCGCCGGGCCGGTGAACCGCCGGGGCCGGCGCCCCGTGGTGGGGTCGGGGGCCGACCTGAGACGGAGCTGAGACCCGATGTTCGACAGGCGACGACGACGCGGTGACGATCGAGGCATGCAGCCTGAGCACCACCGCTACCGGGTGACCGTCATCGCGCACCGGCGCTCCACCTCCTTCCCGGCCGCGTGGTCGGACTCGGGGATCGTCCGGGTGCAGACCGTGCGGGCCACGACCCCCGCCCTGGCCCGCGACCTGGCCCTGGTCCACGTGCACGCCGAGTCGGCCCTGGTCGCGGACGTGCGCGTCGGGGTGGACGCGGTCCTCGTGGAGCGGTTGCGGTGGGGGCGCTCGCCCGTGCGCGAACTCGACAGCCGGCGGACGGCCGTGGTCCGCTAGGCGCGTGGTCCACCTGTCCCGCGAGGAGTTCGAGGAGGCCGTCGCCGACGCCCTCGACGAGATCCCCGCCGACCTGGCCCGGGCGATGGACAACGTCGTGGTCCTCGTCGAGGACGACCCCCCCGGAGGGTTTCGGGCCGGACCTGCTGGGGTTGTACGAGGGGACGCCGCTGACCGAGCGCGGTTCGTGGTGGGCCGCGGGCGCGCTGCCGGACCGCATCACGGTCTTCCGGCGCCCCACGCTGGCGATCGCCCGCGACCGCGACGACGTCGTCGCGGAGGTGAGGATCACGGTGGTGCACGAGATCGCGCACCACTTCGGCCTCGACGACGCGAGGCTGCACGAGCTCGGCTGGGGCTGAACTACTTCTTCTTCTTGGCCGCGTTGTGGCGCACGGCTTCCCGGACCAGGTCGGCGAACCCCTCGGTGTCGACGGTGTCGCCCTCGGCGAACTCCACCGACCGGCGCTGGTTCCCGCCGAGCTCACCGTTGAACAGGCCCTTCGGGTCCGCCAGCGAGGCACCCCACAGGAAACCCATCTTCACCTTGGCCTTGAACACCCCGCCGACGACGAGCGTCCCGTACCGGTCCCAGACCGGGGCACCCATGTACTTCCACTCCTCGACGATCCCGTCGTCGACGGACAGGATGGTCCGGCGGCACTGCGCGAGGACCTCACCGCGCCAGCCGGCGCTGCGCTCGACGAGTTCGTCGATGTTCTGGGCGGGGGTCTTCCCGTTGTCCGGCACGGTCGCCACGCTACCCGGAACAACACCCCCGGGGGTGGGGTTGGAGACCGTGTGAACATCGACCTGCTCAGCTTCGAGATGGCCCGCGACGCGTTCGACGAGCGCCGGTTCACCGACGCCGTCCGGTCGCTCGAACCCCTGGTGCGCCGGCACCCCGACGACCGTTCCCTGCGCGAGCTCCTGGCCCGCAGCTACTTCGGGGCGGCCATGCTCGGCAAGGCCGAGGAGCAGGCGCGCGACCTCGTCCGCCGCAGCCCGTCCGACGCGTTCGCGCACCTGCTCCTGTCCCGGGCGCTGGAGCGCCAGAGCCGCCACGGCGAGGCCCGGGGCCACCGCGTGATGGCCCACGTCCTCGGCGCGGAGGTCTGACCTCCCGGCGTGCCCGCGGGTCCCGCCGCAGCGGCGGTGCGGACCCGCGGACCCGCCCCGGGGCGTCCCCACGGACCTGCGACGACGAGGTCCGGCCCCCGCCCCCGCACCCGGGACGTGCAGTGACCTCACCTCCACCCGCAGTGACGTCAGGGGCTCGGCACGTAAACGTTGGGTTTCGTGGGCCCGCTCCGGGGGCAGGATCGCGCATCCGGTCTAGCGTGAGCGGATGGGTGCAGAGTTGACGCTCGGCGTCGAGGAGGAGCTCCACCTCATCGACCTGCAGAGCTGGCAGTTGTCCGCCCGCGCCCCGCAGGTGCTGTCGCGGCTGGACCAGACGTGGTACTCCGCGGAGCTGCAGCGCACGACGGTCGAGACCAACACCGCGGTGGTGCGCACCCTGACCGAGCTGCGCGAGGAACTGCTGCGCCTGCGCAAGGGCCTGGTCGAGGCCGCGGCCCGCGACGGTCTCGGGGTCGCCGCGGTCGGCACCGCCCCGCGCTCGACCTTCAGCGACTTCGAGCTGACCGCCACCGGCCGCTACGGGCGCATGCAGGAGCAGTACCGCCTGCTGGTCGACGAGCAGCTCATCTGCGGCACCCAGATCCACGTGGGCGTCAGCGACCGCGACCTCGCGGTGGAGATCATGCAGCGCGTCGCCCCCACGCTGCCCGTCCTGCTGGCGCTGTCGGCCAGCTCGCCGTTCTGGAACGGGCAGAACACCGGGTACGCCAGCATCCGGACCACCATCTGGCAGCGCTGGCCCTCCGCCGGCACGACCGGGGAGCTGAGCTCGGCGGCCCGGTACGACCAGCTGCTGGACGACCTCATCGCCTCCGGCGTCATCGCCGACCGCAAGATGGCCTACTTCGACGTCCGGCCCAGCTCGCACGCGCCCACCCTGGAGCTGCGGGTCTGCGACGCCTGCCCGCTCGTCGACGACGCCGTCCTCATCGCCGGCCTGTTCCGCGCCGCCGTCCGCGCCGCCGAGCTCGACGTCCTCGCGGGACGGCCCCGCGTGCAGCAGGCGGCCCCGCTGTACCGGGCCGGCATCTGGCAGGCCGCCCGCGGCGGGCTGTCCGGCGACCTGCTCGCCGAGGGCGAGCACCCCCGCCCGGTCCCGGCCCCCGTCGCGGTCCGCTCCCTGCTGCACCGCCTGCGCCCCCAGCTGGAGGAGCTCGGCGACTGGGACGAGGTCACCGACCTCACCGAGGCCACCCTGGCCCGGGGCAACTCCGCGGACCGCCAGCGGGCGGCCTTCGTCGAGCACGGCCAGCTCGACGACGTCGTGCGCCAGGTGGTGGAGGAGACCCACGGCGCCGCCGCCGGCGAGTCGCCGGCCACCCCCGTGCTGCGCCGGTACCGCAGCCGCGCCGGGGACGAGGCCGTCGGCCTCAACGCGCAGCCGCGGCCGGTGTACCGGGAGGTCATCGAGCACGTGCGGGCCCTGGGCCCGGAGGGCATGGCGATCACCGGGGCCGCGCGCGACGCGTGGGCCGCCCAGCGCCACCTCGCCTACGTCGTCGCCGGACCCGACGGCACCCGCGAGCAGCCCTTCGAGGTCGACCTGCTGCCGCGCATGATCCACCAGCACGAGTGGACGCAGCTCGAGCACGGCCTGGTCCAGCGGGCGCGCGCCATCGAGTGCTTCCTGCGCGACGTCTACGGCGAGCAGCGCATCGTGGAGGACGGAGTGCTGGACCGGGCCGCCGTCGTGGGCGCCCCGGGCTGGGAGGACCGCGCCCGGCGGCTGCCGGCCGGCGTCGTGCGGGCTCCCGTGGCGGGTTTCGACCTGGTGCGCAACGAGTACGGCGGCTGGCGGGTCCTGGAGGACAACGTCCGCAACCCCAGCGGCGTCGCCTACGGGGTCGCCGCCCGCGCCCTCATGGACGCCGTCGTCCCCGGGATGCCGCGGCCACCGGCCCTGCTGGACCCCGCGACGGCGTTCGAGCGGCTGCGCTCGACCCTGCTCGCCCGGTCGCGGCCGGGGACGCGGGCGGTCCTGCTGTCCAGCGGCCCGGCCAGCGGCGCCTGGTTCGAGCACCGCAAGCTCGCCGACGGCGCCGGGCTGCTGCTGGCCGGCGTCGACGACCTCGACGTGCGGGACGGGGTCGTCCTGCACCGGGCGTCCGGGGACCCGGTGGGCGTGCTGTACCTGCGCCTGGACGACGAACTGCTGGACCTGCGCGACCGCACCGGCCGGGCGCTGGGCGAGGAGGTCTTCGAGGTCGCCGCCGCCGGCGGGGTGGTGCTGGCCAACGCCCCGGGCAACGGCATCGCCGACGACAAGGCCATGTACCGCTCGGTGCCGGAGTTCATCGGCTACTACCTGCGGGAACGTCCCCTGCTGGAGTCGGTGCCCACGTACCGCCTCAGCGACGAGAGCGAGCGCCGCGCGGTGCTCGAACGCATCGGGGAACTGGTGACCAAACCCGTCGACGGCTACGGCGGGGCGGGGGTGCTCATCGGTCCCGCGGCCTCGGCGGCCGAGGTCGCCGCCCGCCGCGCCGAGATCGCCGCCGACCCCGCGAACTGGGTGGCCCAGGAGGTGGTCGACCTGTCCTCGGTGCCCAGCTGGAACCGGACCGAGGCCACGCTGCAGCCCCGGCGGGTCGACCTGCGCGCGTTCGTCTACGTCACCGGCACCGGCGCCGCGGACTGCCACCTGGCCGACGTCGCGCTGACCCGCGTCGCCCCCGAGGGCAGCCTCGTCGTGAACTCCTCGCGCGGGGGCGGGGCCAAGGACACGTGGATCCTCGTCGACCGCGGCGCCGACGCGCGGGAGGGGGACACCGGTGTGCGGGCTGGCCGGTGAGCTGAGGTTCGACGGGGCCGGGGCCGACGTCGGTGCCGTGGTGCGGATGTCGGCGTGCCTGGTGCACCGCGGGCCCGACGGCGACGGGCTGTGGGCCCGCGGCCCCGTCGCGCTGGGGCACCGCCGCCTGTCGATCATCGACCTGTCCCCGGCGGGTGCGCAGCCGATGGTCGACGTCGCCGCGGGCGTCTCGGTGGTGTTCAACGGCTGCGTCTACAACTACCGCGAACTGCGGGCCGAGCTGACGGCCGCGGGGCACCGCTTCGCCTCCACCTCCGACACCGAGGTGGTCGCGAAGGCCTACGCGCAGTGGGGGACCGCGTTCGTCGAGCACTTCCTGGGCATGTTCGCCATCGCCGTCCACGAGCACGCCACGGGCCGGCTCGTGCTGGCCCGCGACCGGCTGGGGATCAAACCCCTGTACGTCGACGCGCAGCCCCACCGGATCCGGTTCGCCTCCACCGTCCAGGCCCTCCTGGCCGGCGGTGGGGTCGACACGAGCCTCGACCGCGACGCCCTGGCCCAGTACCTGACGTTCCACTCCGTCGTGCCCGCCCCGCGCACCGTCCTGACCGGGGTGCGCAAGCTGCCGCCGGCCACCGTCCGCGTCGTCGAACCCGACGGCACCACCCGGGACACGACGTACTGGGTGCCGCAGTTCACGCGCTCGCCCGAGTTCGCCGACCTGTCCCCCCGGGAGTGGGAGCAGGGCCTGCTGGAACGGCTGCGCATCGCCGTCGAACGGCGGATGGTCGCCGACGTGCCCGTCGGGGTGCTGCTGTCGGGGGGCCTGGACTCCAGCCTCGTCGTCGCGCTGCTGGCCGAGGCCGGTCAGCGCGACCTCGCCACCTTCAGCATCGGGTTCGACGCCGCGGGCGGGGAGTCCGGCGACGAGTACGAGTACTCCTCGCTCGTCGCCCGCCGGTTCGGGACCGCGCACCACCGCCTGCACGTCGACAGCGCCCGGCTGCTGCCCGGGATCGACGACGCCGTGGCCGCCATGGGCGAGCCCATGGTCAGCCACGACTGCGTGGCGTTCCTGCTGCTGTCCGAGGAGGTCTCCCGGCACGTCAAGGTCGTGCAGTCCGGGCAGGGCGCCGACGAGGTGCTCGGCGGGTACGACTGGTACCCGCCGCTGGCCGGGGTCCCGCGCGAGCGGGCCGTGGCGGAGTACGCCCGGGTGTTCTTCGACCGCAGCCACCGCGGGCTCGCCGACGTGCTGAACCCCGAGTGGCTGCCGGACTCCGACGCCGCCGGCGACTTCACCCGCCAGGCGTTCGCCGCCCCCGGCGCCGAGACGGCCGTCGACGCGGCCCTGCGCAACGACACCACCGTCATGCTCGTCGACGACCCGGTCAAGCGCGTCGACACCATGACCATGGCGCACGGCCTCGAAGCGCGGGTCCCGTTCCTGGACCACGAGCTCGTGGAGTTCGCCGGGCGCATCCCGCCGCAGCTGAAGCTGGCCGACGGCGGCAAGGGCGTGCTGAAGCGGGCCGCGCGCGGACTCGTGCCCGACGAGGTCATCGACCGGCCGAAGGGGTACTTCCCGGTGCCGGCGATCCGGCAGCTGCAGGGGCCCTACCTGGACCGGGTGCGCGAGGCGCTGACCGACCCGGCGGCCAGGCGCCGCGGCCTGTTCCGGCCCGAGGTCGTCGACCGCCTGCTGGCCGACCCCAACACCGAGCGGACACCCCTCGGCTCCAACGTGCTGTGGCAGCTGGCCCTGCTGGAGATGTGGCTGCAGCGGCACGGCGTCGGGTGAGCCGAACCCCGGTCGCCGCCCGCCCGCGCCGGCGGGCACAGTGGAGGCCATGAGCGCGCACGAGTCCACCGGCACCGCGGTCGCCGCCCCGCTCGACGCGGCCCTGACCCTGGCCGGCGAGCTGGCCGGCGCCTGGGGCAGCTGGCGGCCGACGATGACGCCGGACGCCCGGCAGGTCGCCTTCCTCTCGGACCGCTCGGGCACCCCGCAGGTGTGGGTGCAGGAGGTCGTGCTGGACGGGCCCGCCCCGCCGGCGCGCCGGATCCACCTGTCCGACGACCCCGTCGTCTCGGTCTCCTGGGCCGCCGACAGCCGCTGGCTGGCGTGCGCCGTCGCCGCCGGCGGGGGAGTGCGCACCGAGGTCTGGGTCGTGCGCCCCGACGGCACCGGCGCGCGCCGCATCGCCGGGGAGGCGCACGAGCACGCCGAGCTCGGCCCCTGGACGCGCAGCGGGCACCGCGTCGTCGTGACGTTCCCGCCGACCGGGGGCCGCCGTTCGCGCGCCTTCCTCGGCGACCCCGCGACCGGCCGCCTCGACCCCCTCGCCGAGGGCGACCTGATCCACGTGCTCGACGTCTCGCAGGAGGAACGCTTCCTCGTGCTCGTCGACGGCGAGCGCGGGCAGCAGTTCGCCGTCGTCGTCGACCGGCTCATCGACGAGCACCAGCCCCTGCTGCCGCACGGGGCGACCGGGTCCACCGACGTCGCCCTGCTGCGCCCGGCCCCGGCCGGCGACACCGGGCCCGTCTACGTCTACCTGGCCTCCGACGTCGGCCTGCCCCGCCGCCAGCTCCTCGGCCTGCCGTTCGGGCCCAACGGGTACCGCGGCGAACCGCAGACGCTGGCCGCCCGCGACGACGCCGAGCTGGAGTTCGTCGACGCCGACGACGCCGGCACCCTGCTGCTGCTGGTCTGGAACGCCGCCGGCGCCAGCGAGCTGGAGCTGTTCGACACCTCCACCCGCGAGCGCACCCCGCTGCACGGCCTGCCCGGGCTCGTCGCCACCGACCCGGTGCTCTCGCGCGACGGGCGCAGCGTCGTCCTCGGCGTGGAAGGGCCGCAGCGACCGCGCGAGCTGTGGCACCTGGACACCGGGTCGGGACGCTGGACCCGCATCACCCACTCCCCGGACCTGCCCGAGCGGGAACTCGTGGTGCCGACCCTGGTGAGCTACAGCGGACGCGACGGGCTGGCGCTGACCGGCTGGCTGTACCGCCCGCCGGGCGCCGACGGGCCCGGCCCGGCCGCGCTCTGGCTCCACGGCGGCCCCGAGGCGCAGGAACGCCCCACGTTCGTCCCGATGCTGCAGGCCCTCGTCGCCGCCGGCATCACCGTCCTGGCCCCCAACGTGCGGGGCTCGTCCGGGTTCGGCCGCGAGTTCGTGCACGCCGACGACCTCGAGAAGCGCTGGGACGCGTTCGACGACGTCCTGGCCAGCGCCGAGCTGCTCGTCGAGCGGCAGGACGCCGACCCCGCCCGCATCGCCGTCACCGGCCGCTCCTACGGCGGGTACCTGACCCTCGCGGCGCTCGCCTTCTCCCCGGGCGTCTTCGCCGCCGGGGTCGACATCTGCGGCATGAGCGACCTGACGACGTTCTACCGCGACACCGAACCGTGGATCGGGGCTGCCGCCGTCAGCAAGTACGGCCACCCCGAGCGCGACCGCGCGCTGCTGGAGGAGATCTCGCCGCTGCACCGGGCCGAGGAGATCGACGTGCCGCTGCTGGTCGTCCACGGGGAGCTGGACACCAACGTCCCCCTGGGGGAGGCGTTGCAGGTCGTGGCGGCGCTGCGCGCGCTGGAGCGCGACGTGGAGTACCTGCAGCTGGCCGGGGAGGGGCACGACTACCGGCGCGAGGAGTCCAAGCGGGAACTGTGGCAGCGGGTCGTGACGTTCCTCGCCGCGCGGCTGGGCGTCGGTTCCTGAGGCGGTGCCCCGGCACCCTCAGATCAGGTCGATCAGGTCCCCGATCCCGTCGACGATCGCGTGCGGCTGGAACGGGAAGCGCCGCACCTGCTCGCGCTTGGTGGACCCGGTCAGGACGAGGAACGTCGTCAGCCCGGCCTCGATCCCCGCGACGACGTCGGTGTCCATCCGGTCACCGATCATCGCGGTGGTCTCGGAGTGGGCCTCGATCCGGTTCATCGCCGAGCGGAACATCATCGGGTTGGGTTTGCCCACGAAGTACGGTTCGGCGCCCGTGGCCCGCGTGATGAGCGCCGCCACGGAACCGGTCGCGGGCAGCGAACCCTCCTTGGAGGGGCCGGTCGCGTCGGGGTTCGTGGCGATGAACCGCGCCCCGGCCTCGACCAGCCGGATGGCCTTGGTGATGGCCTCGAAGGAGTAGGTCCGGGTCTCCCCGAGCACCACGTAGTCGGGGTCGGTGTCGGTCGTCGTGTACCCGGCCTCGTACAGGGCTGTCGTCAGGCCCGACTCCCCGATGACGTACGCCGAACCGCCCGGCATCTGCCGCGAGAGGAAGTCCGCCGTGGCCAGCGCGGACGTCCAGATGTTCTCCTCCGGGACCTCGATCCCGCTGCGCGACAACCGGGCCGACAGGTCGCGCGGGGTGAAGATCGAGTTGTTCGTCAGCACCAGGAACCGCCGGCTGGAGTCGGCGAGGCGCTGCAGGAACTCCGCCGCCCCGGGCAGGGCGTGCTCCTCGTGGACGAGGACGCCGTCCATGTCCGTCAGCCAGCACTCGATGCCGTTCTTCGCCGTGCTCATCTCGTTGCCCTCCACCTCAGCCCCTCCGTCCGGTCCGTCGCGCGTCCAGTCCGTCGTCCAAGTCCGTCGTTCAGTCCGTCAGGCCGTCCAGCACCGCCGCCGAGCCCGACAGCCCGAGCCGCGTCGCACCCGCGTCCAGCAGCGCGAGCGCCGCCTGGGTGGTGCGGATCCCGCCGCTGGCCTTGATGCCCAGCCGGCCGCCGACGGTGGCGTGCATGACCTCGATCGCGTGGACGCTGGCGCCACCGGCGGGGTGGAAACCCGTCGACGTCTTCACGAAGTCGGCGCCGGCCTCCTCCGCGGCCCGGCACACGGCCACCAGCGTCTCGTCCGGCAGGGCGGCCGACTCGACGATGACCTTCAGGACGGTGGGGGCCGGGGCCGCCGTGCGGACCGCGGCGATGTCGGCGCGGACGGCGTCGACCTCGCCCGCGAGCGCCGCGCCGACGTCGATGACCATGTCGACCTCGTGCGCGCCGGCCTGCACGGCGGCGGCGGCCTCGGCGGCCTTGACGGCGCTGGTGTGCTTGCCGGACGGGAACCCCGCGACGGTCGCGACGACGAGGTCGCCGGCGTCGGCGAGGGGCAGCGTGTTCGGGGAGACGCAGACGGCCAGGACGCCCAGGGCGCGGGCGTCGGCGACCAGGGCCGCGACGTCCGCGGCGGTGGCCTCGGGCTTGAGCAGCGTGTGGTCGACCAGGCGGGCGACGTCGGTCCGGGTTCGTCGGTTCACACCGGCGAGTGTGCCACCCGGGGTCTCAGGCGCCCGCGCGGACTTCGGCGCCCGCCTGCGGTGCGTGCCAGGCCCGGTCCGCGTCGAGCGTGGCGAACCACGCGCGCAGCGCGTCCACGGGCAGGGGCCGGCTCACGTGGTAGCCCTGGGCGAGGTCGCAGCCCGCGGTCCGCAGCCGGTCGAGGACGGCGTCGTTCTCGACGCCCTCGGCGACCATGGCCAGGCCCAGGGAGTGCGACAGCGCGATGGTGGACTCCACGATCGCCGCGGTCCGCGCGTCGGCGTCGAGGTTCTGCGTGAACGAGCGGTCCAGCTTCAGCTCGTCCAGGGGCAGTTCGCGCAGGTACGCCAGCGAGGAGTACCCGGTCCCGTAGTCGTCGACGGAGACGCGGACGCCCTGGTCGCGCAGCGCCGTCAGCACCGCGACCGACGTCGCCTTGTCGACCATGAAGACGCCTTCGGTGATCTCCACGACGAGGGCCGAGCCGCTCAGCCCGACCTCGGCGAGGGCGTGGGCCACCTCCTGCGGCAGGGCGAGGTCGAGCAGCTCGGACGTCGACAGGTTCACGGCCACGGTGGCGTCCCACCCCGCCGCGCGCCACGCGGCGCAGTCGCGCAGGGCGACGCGCAGGACCTGCGCGCTCAGGTCCGCCGACAGGCCGGCGTCCTGCACGAGCGGCAGGAACGCGTCGGGGCCCAGCAGCCCCCGGACGGGGTGCTGCCAGCGCACGAGCGCCTCCACGCCGGTCAGCCGCCCCGAGCCCAGGGCGATCTTCGGCTGGTAGTGCAGCACCAGCTGGCCCTGGGCGATGCCGGTACGCAGCTCGTCGACCAGCCGCAGCCGGTCGCGGCTGTGCTCGTCGAGGTCGTCGGCGTACAGGTGGGTCCCGCAGCGGTCGGCCTTGGCGCGGTACATCGCCACGTCCGCGCGGCGCAGGAGCTCGGCGGCGCTCACGGCCCGGGTGCAGGCGGTGGCCAGGCCGACGCTGGCCCCGACGTGGACGCGCACGCCGGACAGGACGAACGGGGCGGCCAGCGCCGCGGACAGGTGGTCCGCGACGTGCTGGGCGTCGGTGTCGCGGCCGGTGCGGACCAGGACGGCGAACTCGTCGCCGCCCAGCCGGGCGAGCAGGTCGTCGCAGCGCAGCGCGGCCGCGAACCGCCGGCCGACCTCGACGAGCAGCTCGTCGCCGGCGGCGTGCCCGAGGCTGTCGTTGACCTCCTTGAAGCGGTCGAGGTCGATGAGCAGGACCGACAGGCCCGGCGGCCCGTCGGTCTCCAGGAGGCTGCCGAGGGCCTCGGTGAAGCGGCGCCGGTTGGCCAGGCCCGTCAGCTCGTCGGTGCGCGCCTGGTTGCGGAAGACCGTCAGGTCCCGGACCTGCCGGAAGGTCACGGCGGTGCGGGTGATGCTCGTGAGGACGCCCGCCAGGGCCAGCAGGCTCACCACGAGCGGGACGTCCCGGACGGTGGCGACGAACAGCACGGCCACCGACAGCAGGGCGAACGCGGCGGGCGCCACGAGGTCGGTCAGCCCCACGGGCCGGCTGACGTGCCGCGTCGGCGGCTGCCAGGCCGCCAGCGCGATGAGCAGCAGCGGGATCGGCCAGCCCGCGTCGAGGACCGTGTTCGCCCGCCAGGTGCCCTCGGTCAGCGCCACGGCGTACGTGGAGTCGGAGACGGCCTGCACCGCGAACCCCGCGCCCAGCAGCGTCCACGTGCGCCCGGGCCGCCAGCCGAACACCGCGACGACGGACGTCATCATCATGAGGAGCAGGAGGTCGCTGATCGGGTACGCCAGGCCCGTCAGCGCGGGCAGCAGCCGGTGCGAGCCCAGCTGCAGGAGCGGGCCGATGAGCACCAGCGCCGCCAGGGAACCGCCGGCGAAGGCGGCCAGGAGCGCGTCCAGCCACACCGTGCCCTGCAGCCGTCCCGCGCGCGAGCGCAGCAGCAGCACCACGCCCACGTAGGCCAGGGGGTACAGCAGCAGCCACGAGGCGTCGGACACCGACGGGAACGCGACGTCCGTCCGGAACTGCAGGAAGGCGTAGTAGGTGAACGACCCGGTGGCGCCGGCCGTCACGGCGGCCGCCAGGAACGACCAGGCCAGGCGTTCTGCGCGGACCCGCACGGCGCGCCACAGGACGAGCACCGCGAACAGCGGCCACATCGAGTTCTTGAGGTAGAGGTCGAACAGCGGGATGGTCCGGCCCTGCGGCCGGAACGGCGGCAGCAGGCTGACGAGGTAGACGCCCACGCCGGCCGTCAGCAGCACCAGGAGCAGGCGCACCGGCAGCGGGACGACCCACGCGCCCGCTGCGGCCGGGCGCCGGCGCTCCGTCCTCCTGCTCACCTTCAGAGGATCGGCCGCCCGGGCGCGGGGGTGATCGGCCGAACGGGTCGATCGACTTCTCACGGGGTGAGAACCGTCGCAGCGCGCACCCCGTCCCCGCCCGTACCGTCCGCAGCGCCCGACGACGCAGGAGTCGTCCCGTCCCGGAGGTGCACCCCGTGTCCCGTCCCAGCTCTCCCGCGATCCGCACCCTCATCGGCCCCGGGCGCTACGTCCAGGGCGCCGGCGCCCTCGGACGCCTCGGGGAGCACCTGCGGCCCCTCGGTTCGGCCCCCCTCGTCGTGGCCGACGACGTCGTCTGGGGCTTCGCCGGGCACGAGGTCGAGGCCTCCCTGCGGGCCGCCGGGCTGCCCGCGCGCCGGGAGGGGTTCGGCGGGGTGCCCTCGGCCCGCGAGGTCGACCGTCTCGTCGGTGTCGTCCGGCAGGCCGGCGCCGACGTCCTCGTCGCCCTCGGCGGCGGCAGCACCATCGACGCCGTCAAGGCCGCCGGGTTCCTCGCCGGCACCCGCTGGGCCACCGTCCCGACGGTGGCCTCGACCGACGCGCCCACCTCGGCGCTCGCGGTGATCTACACCGACGCCGGGGAGTTCGAGGAGTACCGGTTCTTCCCCCGCAACCCCGACCTCGTCCTCGTCGACACGCAGCTGATCGTGAGCGCGCCCGCCCACTTCCTCGCCGCCGGGGTCGGTGACGCCCTGGCGACGTGGCTGGAGGCGCGCGCGACGGTGGCCTCGGGATCGGCGACGATGGCGGGCGGGCTGCCCACCCAGGCCGCCGCGGCGCTGGCCCGGTTGAGCTGGGACGTGCTGTGGGACAACGCGCTGCCCGCGCTGGACGCCGTCCGCGACCACCTGGTGACCCCCGCGGTGGAGAAGGTCGTCGAAGCGAACACGCTGCTGTCCGGGGTGGGGTTCGAGTCCGGTGGTCTGGCGGCCGCGCACGCCGTCCACAACGGGCTCACGGCCGTGCCGCAGACGCACGGGCTGGCGCACGGGCAGAAGGTGAACATCGGCTCGATCACGCAGCTCGTGCTGGAGGGTGCGCCGACCTCGGAGATCCGCGACTTCGTGGAGTTCACGACCCGGGTCGGACTGCCGACCACGCTGACCGAGGTGGGGTTGCGCCCCTCGGACACCGAGGAGCTGGCGAGGGTCGCCGCGGCCGCGACGGTCCCGGCCGAGACGATCCACAGCATGCCGTTCGCGGTGTCCGCGGCGGACGTCGCGGCGGCCCTGGCCTCGATCGAGGGCTTCTCCCGGCGGGTGCGCGCCGAGGCGGGGCTGCCCGAGCCGGTGCCGTTCACCGGCCGGCACTGAGGCGTTCAGCCGACGGGCTGGGCCGCCACCTCGCACCGGTCGCGGCCGGCGGCCTTCGCCGCGTACAGGGCCGCGTCGGCGCGCTGCAGCGTCGCGTCCACGGCCTCGCCCGGGACCCACTGCGCCACCCCCACGGAACAGGTCTGCCCGTCGGGCACCACCCGGCGCAGCGCCTCGAACCGGTGCGCGGCGTCGGTGGCCGACCCCGTCACGACGGCGACGAACTCCTCACCGCCCCAACGGGCCAGGAACCCCCCGGCGCCCAGGGACTCCACCCAGGCGGCGCTGGCGGCCTTGAGGAGGTCGTCACCGGCCTGGTGGCCGCGGCTGTCGTTGTAGCGCTTGAAGTGGTCGAGGTCGACGAGCGCCAGGAAGACCTCGTCGCCGCGGTCGGCCCGGCACTGCCGGGACAGCTCGTGCTCCAGGGTGCGCCGGTTGGCCAGGCCCGTCAGGGGGTCCGTCCGGGCCAGGGCCTCCAGCCGGCGCGACTGCGACCGCAGGCGCTGCAGCAGGTCCCAGACGCGCCCGACGACCAGGGCGATCAGGGCCACCGAGCCGGCCGCCAGCCAGCCGACTGCCACGGGCCGGCGCGTGAGCGCCATCGTCACCAGGACCGCCGAGGGCAGCGCGGCCGCGACCGCCAGGACGAACA
Organism: Kineococcus rhizosphaerae; assembly: GCF_003002055.1. Taxonomy (NCBI): domain Bacteria; kingdom Bacillati; phylum Actinomycetota; class Actinomycetes; order Kineosporiales; family Kineosporiaceae; genus Kineococcus; species Kineococcus rhizosphaerae. The sequence continues at coordinate 211,250 of NZ_PVZF01000003.1, read as the reverse complement.
ACCGCGGCGCGGTCAGCCCCCCGGTGGACTCCGACGCGTCCACGTGGTGCCCGGGCGTCCGCGCGTCCACCGCCGCCGCGGCGAACCCGACGTAGTAGAGCAGCCACAGCACGTTCACGGCCCGGCCCGACTCGCTGCCGCCCGTCGTCAGCTGCTGCAGGTTCCACGCGACGTCGGCCACGATCGTGCTGCTCGTGGCGGCCACGAGCAGCCAGAACGCCGGCGGCCGGGCCCCCGGGCCCGTCACCAGGCGGGCGACGAGGAAGAACAGCAGGACGTCGGCGACGGGGTAGGCCGAGCTGACCACGCGGGCCAGCAGGGGCTGGGCGCTGTCCGAGGCCACCGGGAGGATGACGAACACCCCGAACAGGGTCGCCGCCGACAGGGACAGGATCGCGGCGTCCAGCAGGCTGCCCCGGTACCGGGTGCTCGTGCGCTGCCGGTTCAGCGACAGCAGCCCGACCGTCACCGGCACGTAGCCCAGCAGGTAGCAGGCGTCGCCCGGGGTGGGCCAGGTCTGCGACCCGCGCAGGTCGAGCACCGCGAAGACCGTCTCGCCGAGCAGGAGGAGGACCAGGTTGGCCAGCAGCCACCACCACGGCCGGCGGAACCCCGCCGGGATCCGCGGCACCGCGACCGCCGCGGTCAGCACCGAGGCCACCACGGGCAGCAGGTAGAGCAGGGTGCCCGCGTCCGACTCCGGGGAGGGGACCTGGGCGACGGCGACGCACAGCAGCCCGGCCGCGATCGTCAGGACCGTGGGCCGCAGCGACGGACGGTCCTGGTCTCCGAGCACACCAGCATGATCGGCACGGCCCCGTCCGCCTTGATGCGCCGTCCGTGGGACCGTCCGGGGTGGCGGTTAGGCTCGTCCCCGTGGTGAGCATCCCTGGCCTGAGCCCGCGCTCGAGTTCCCGACCGGTCCCCGACGCCGACGGCGCGCTGCGCACGAGCCGGCGCCTCACCGGCTGGGGACGCACCGCCCCCACGACGGCCACCGTCCTGCGCACCGCGGACCTCGACGTCATCGCCGAGGCCGTCCGCACCGCCGGCCCGCGCGGAGTCATCGCCCGCGGCCTGGGCCGCTCCTACGGCGACCCCGCCCAGAACGCCGGCGGGCTCGTCGTCGACATGACCGCCCTGGACCGCATCCACCACGTCGACGTCGACGCCGCGGTCGCCGACGTCGACGCCGGGTGCTCCCTGGACGAGCTCCTGCGCGCCGTCGTCCCGCACGGCCTGTGGGTGCCCGTCCTGCCCGGCACCCGCCAGGTCACCGTCGGCGGGGCCATCGGCGCCGACATCCACGGCGGCAACCACCACACCCAGGGCACCTTCACCCGGCACGTCCTGTCCCTGGACCTGCTGACCGCCGACGGGCAGATCCGCACGCTCACCCCCGACGGGCCCGACCGGGACCTCTTCCTGGCCACCACCGGCGGCATGGGCCTGACCGGCATCGTGCTGCGCGCGAAGATCCGCCTGGACCGCGTCGAGACGTCCTACTTCATCGCCGACGTCGAGCAGACGCCCGACTTCGACGACATGCTCGAGCGGCTGCAGAAGAACGACGAGAACTACACGTACTCCAAGACGTGGTTCGACTCGGTGACCAAGGGCGAGCACATGGGCCGCGGCTTCCTGCTGCGCGGCTCCTCGGCGAAGCTGTCCGACCTGCCGCCCGAGCTGCGCAAGGACCCGCTGAAGTTCGACGCCCCGCAGCTCGCGCGCTTCCCCGACCTGTTCCCCTCCGGGATGCTGAACCGGCTGTCGGCCAAGGCGCTCAACGAGTTCTACTACCGGAAGTCGAAGACGAAGTCCGGTGTGGTGCAGAACATCACGCAGTTCTACCACCTGCTGGACCTGTTCGCGGACTGGAACCGGGCCTACGGCCCCGACGGCTTCCTGCAGTACCAGTTCGTCGTGCCCTTCGAGCGGACCGACCTGCTGAAGTCGAGCATGGAGGCCATCGTCGAGTCCGGGCACATCTCGGCGCTGAACGTCCTGAAGCGCTTCGGCGACGCCAACGACGCACCCCTGTCGTTCCCGACGCGCGGCTGGACGCTCGCGGTCGACCTGCCCGTGAAGAAGGGGCTGGACCAGCTCTGCGACCTGCTCGACGAGATGGTCCTCGACGCCGGCGGCCGGCTGTACCTGGCCAAGGACTCCCGCACCACGGCCGACCGGTTCGCCCGCATGTACCCCGAGCTGCCGGCCTGGCGGAAGGTGCGCGACGAGGTCGACCCCGAACGGAAGTTCGCCTCCGACCAGTCCCGGCGGCTGCAGCTGGTCACCGGCTGAAAGGGCGAGACGGGCTCAAGGCGCACGGCCACGGCGTCGACAGGAGCAGCAGGACCCCTCGGGGTGGACGACGGACGGCGGTGGTGAGCGTGACGGGGCACGTCGCGCTGGACCCCGCCCGCGCGCTGCTGCGCCGCGACCTCGCCGCGCTCGACGACCTGGTCGGGGCCGACCCGCAGCGCGCCGAGGCGCTCGCCGGCGAGCTGGCCGAACGGGCCTCCGCGCTCGGTGACGCCGACGCGCTCGTCCTGGCCCGCCTGGGACTGGCCGAGGCGGTGCAGCGCACCGGTGACTCCGCCGCCGCCGCCCGCCTCATCACCGACCTGCGCGCCCAGCACGACCACCTGGGCCCGGAGGCCGCGGTCCGCGTCCCCTGGTTGCTGGCCCGCGTCTTCACCGACCTCGGTGACCGGCCCACCGCCCTCGAGCACGCCCTCGACGCCGCCGCCGCGTGCAGCGACGACCTCCCCCGCCGGCTGCGCACGCGCGTCTTCGTCAAGGTCGCCGACCTGCTCGACGAGCTCGGCGCCTACGAGGACTCCCGCACCTGGTACGAGCGGGCCGAGGAGCTCGCCGTGGGCGACGGGCAGCTGCACCTGCTCGTGGTGAACAACCGGGCCTACTCCGAGCTGGAGCGCCGGGACGCGGTGGCCGCCCGGCGGGAGATGGCCCTGCTGCACGAGCTGAGCGCGCGCTACGACCGCCCGCTGAACGCCAACACCCTCGACACCGTCGCCCGCGTCCACCTGCTGTGCGGGGAACCCGAGCTCGCCGAGGCCGCCGCCCGCGCCGCCATCGAGGCGAACTCGGCGATGGACGCGAAGAACGGCGACGACGCCCCCGTCTGCCTGCTCACCCTCGCCGTGGTGCTGCGCGTGCGGGGGGAGGTCGCCGCGGCGTCCCGCGTCCTGGACGAGGCCCGCGCGGCGTGCGCCCGGGAGGGGTTCGGCACCGTCCGGTCCCAGATCCTCGCCGAGCAGGCCGAGGTCTTCGCGGCCCTGGGCGACTACCGGGCCGCCTTCGAGACCCACAAGGCGTTCCACGCCGCCGACCGCGAGCTGCTCTCGGAGCAGCGCGAGGCGCAGGCCCGGGCCCGGCAGGCGGTGTTCGAGATCGACGTCGCGCGCCAGGAAGCGGCCCGGTACCGCGAGGAGGCGCGACGCGACCCGCTGACGGGGCTGCGCAACCGCTTGTTCGTCGACGAGCGCCTGCCCGAGCTGCTCACCGCGTCCCGCAGCCAGGGACGGGTCGCGGGCGTGGTGCTGCTCGACCTCGACCACTTCAAGGCCGTGAACGACACCTACTCGCACGAGGCCGGTGACGAGGTGCTGCGCCGCCTGGCCCGCATCCTCACCGACGCCGTGGACGGCTGCCCCGGCCCGGAGTCGTTCGCCGCGCGCCTGGGCGGGGAGGAGTTCCTGCTCGTCGTGACCGACGCCCGCTCCGGCTGCGCCGCGGACCTCGGCGAACGCGTCCGGCGCACGGTGGAGGAGACCGACTGGTCCGCCGTCACCCCCGGCCGGGCCATCACCGTCAGCGCGGGCGTCGCGACCCTCGCGCCCGGCGGGGACAAGGCGTCCCTGCTGGCGCTCGCCGACGCGCGGCTGTACGCCGCGAAGGCGGCGGGGCGCAACCGCGTCGACGCGGGCTGAGGCCGAGGGGCCCCGGCCCGGGGCACGTTCACCCGATCGGCACCGCGCTGCCCGTCACCACGATCCCGCCCTCGGCCGGGACGTCGACGATCAGCAGTCCCGGCCGCCCCACGTGCCGGCCCTGGTGGATCGTCACCCGCGCGGGGACCTCGACGAGCCCGAGCGCGCGCAGGTACCCGCCGAAGGCGGCCGCGGCCGACCCCGTGGCGGGGTCCTCGGTGATCGTGCCGACGGGGAACACGTTGCGCGCCTCGAAGACCAGGGGTTCGCGGCGGTGCACGACGGTGATGGTCGCCGGCCAGCCGTGGGCGTCGAGGACCCGGCGGGCGGCCAGGGGGTCGACCGTGAACCCGTCGAACCGGGCGCGGTCGCGCACGACGAGCACGGGGTGCGGGTTGCCCGCGGCCGCCAGCCGCGGCGGGTGCAGCTCGTCGAGGTCGTCGTGCCGCAGGCCCAGGAGGTCCAGGAGCTCGTCGACGTCCGCGGCGGGCAGTTCGGTGACGAGGGGGTCGACGCTCGTGAACGACGCCCGCCCGTCGGCCGTCGTCAGCTCCACCGCACCCACGGGGGTGTCGAACGTGAACGTCCCGGCCCCGTGCCGCTCCCCGAGCAGCACGGCCGTCGCGACGGTGGCGTGACCGCAGAACGGGACCTCGGCGTGGGGGGAGAAGTAGCGCAGGCCCACCCGCCGCTCGTGCAGCGGCGAGACGACGAACGCGGTCTCGGCGTAGCCCACCTGCGCGGCGACGGCGAGCATCTCGGCGGCGGAGGCGTCCGCGGCGTCCAGCACGATGCCCGCGGGGTTCCCCCCGGAGGGGTCGTCGGTGAAGGCGGCGTAGCGCAGCACGTCCATCCCCGTGACGCTACTCGCGCGGTCACGGGTCCGGCTCGTACGGTCGGGGCATGAGCACCAGCAGGCGGACGGTCCTGGGCGGCACCGCGGCGGGGGTCCTGGCCCTGGCCGCCTGCGGACCCGACGAGGAGAGCGCCCCGGCCCCCGCGTCCACCTCCCCGGCGCCGGCCGCGGGCGACCTCACCCTCGACGCGGCGGCCTGGCGCTACGACGCGGAGCACGACGCCTACCACCAGGTCGGCGTCACCTACGTCGCGAGCCCGCAGGCCCCCGACCGCGAACGGCTCGCCGTGGTCGTCCCCGGCGCGTACTTCGACGCCGAGGACAACGGGGACGGCACCTTCACCGTCACCGCGTCCGACGGCGCCGTCGACGGCTGGACGGCGGCGACCGCCCCGATCGTGTTCCCCGTGAACACCCCCGGGTACACGGGTCAGCCCGCGGTCGCGGAGTACCGCTGGGAGGACGTCGCGGCGACGGTGTCGGCCGGCTTCGTCCACGTCACCGCCGGGCTGCGGGGCACCGACACGAACTCCGACACGTTCACCGGGAACGCGCCCTGGGGGGTCGTCGACCTCAAGGCGGCGATCCGGTACGTGCGGGCCAACGCCGAGGCGATCCCCGGCAGCCGCGACCGGATCGTCTGCTACGGGCACAGCGGGGGCGGGGCGCAGACGGCGGTCACCGGGACGTCGGGCGACGCCCCCGAGTTCACGCCCTACCTCGAGGCGCTCGGCGCGGCGGGGACCTCCGACGCGATCGCCGCCGCGGTGTGCTGGTGCCCCATCACCAGCCTGGGTCACGCCAACGCCGCGTACGAGTGGAACATGGGGCAGTTCGCCGACACCGGGACCCGTGCGCCGGGGACGTGGACGGAGCAGTACTCGAAGGACCTCGCGGCGGCCTACGCCGGGCACCTGAACTCCCTGGACCTGCTCGACGAGGCGGGCGACGCCCTTACGCTGACGTCCTCGGCCACCGGGATCGACCTGGCCGGCAGCTACCACGACCACGTCCTGGCGGCTCTGACCACCTCGCTCAACCGGTTCCTGGGCTACACGACGTTCCCGCACGACGGGGCGGCGACACCCGTGGAGTTCGTCGCCGCCCTCGACGGGGGAGCGGGCTGGGTCACGTTCGACCAGGCGTCGGGGCAGGCGACCGTCCGGGACCTGGGGGGTTTCGTCCGCAGCCAGAAACCGCCCACCAAGGACGTGGGAGCCTTCGACGGGGTCGACCGCGGCGCCACGGAGAACGCGGTCTTCGGCCACGGCACGCAGAACCTGCACTTCGCTCGGGCCGCGCACGACGTCGTCGCGGCGGGGGAGGAGCGGTACGCGCAGCTGCAGGGCTGGCAGGCGGGGTACGCGGCCTCGGAGTACGCCGCCGACCTCGAGCAGACCGACAGCCTCGGCGAGGACGCGGCGTACCGCGTCGACGCCTACGACCCGCTGCACCACCTCGCCGACGGTCGCACGGACCGTTCGCTGGCCCCGCACTGGCGGATCCGCACGGGGCTGACCCAGGGGGACACCGCGAGCACGGTGGAGCTGAACCTCGCCGCCGCCCTGCGGGGACGGGGGGCCTCGGTCGACTTCGCCACCGTCTGGGGCGTCGGCCACACCGAGGCCGAGGAGACGGGGGACCACACGGAGAACTTCGTCGCGTGGGTGCGGCAGACCTTCCGGTGAACCGGGCGGCGGCCCCGCGGGGGGCCGCCGCCCGGGGCCTCACCCCTTGAGGGCGCCGGCGGCGATGTTCGAGATGAAGTGCCGGGAGCCGATGAGGAAGATGCCGATGAGCGGCACCACGCTCACGACGGCGCCGGCCATGATCATCCCGTAGTCGGTCGTGTAGACCGAGTTCAGCTGCGCCAGCGCGGTCTGCAACGTCTGCCGCCCCGGGTTGACCAGCACGACCAACGGCCAGATGTAGTCGTTCCAGGCCGTCACGAACGTGAAGATCCCCAGGAACGCGAGCCCACCGCGCAGCATCGGGATCGCGATGGACCACCAGGTCCGGAAGAACCCGGCCCCGTCGAGGGTCGCGGACTCGATGAGCTCGTCCGGGATGGACGCCTGCGCGAACTGCCGCAGCAGGAAGATGCCGAAGGCGTTGGCCGCACCGGGCACGATGAGGGCCTGCAGGTCGCCCATCCACCCCAGCTTCGACATCAGCACGAAGCTCGGGACGAGGGACAGGTTGCCGGGGACGAGGAACGTCACCAGCAGCACGCCGAACAGCGCGTTGCGGCCGGGGAACCGGTACTTGGCGAACGCGAACGCGGCCAGGGAGTCCAGCAGGACCACCAGCACCGCGAGGGATCCCGCCACGATGAACGAGTTCAGCATGGAGCCGAGCAGGTCGACGTTGGCGACGACATTGCGCAGGTTCTGCAGCAGGTGCGTGCTCGGCAGCAGGTTCGGCGGGTAGCCGAAGATCTGCGCCGTCGTGCTCGTCGACATGACGAGCAGCCAGTAGAACGGGAACAGCGACAGGACGACACCGACGAGGATGCAGGCGTGGGTGACGACCCGTCCCACGACCCACTGCCGGCTGCGGCGGGGCCTGACGACGGCGAGGCGGTCCTTGCGCGTCGTGGCCGACGTGCGGGCCAGTTCGGGAGCGCTCACTTCGCCACCTCCTTGGCGCGGCGGGTGACCTTGGGGACCGCGTCGCGGTCCCGCAGCAGCCGCCAGTTGATGATGGCGAACACGGCGGCGAGGGCGAACAGCGCCCACGCGATCGCCGAGCCGTAGCCGAAGTCGAGCTGAGAGAACGCCTGGTCGTACTGGTAGAGGACGATCGTCATGCCGGCCTCGTTGACGCCGCCGACCGTGCCGTTGCCGTTCGCGGCCCCGAACAGGATCTGCGGTTCGGTGAACAGCCCCAGGCCGCCGATGGTGGAGGTGATGACGGTGAACAGGATCACCGGGCGCAGCATCGGGATGGTCACGGAGAAGAACGTCCGCCAGAACCCGGCGCCGTCGACCTTCGCCGCGTCGTAGAGCTCGTCCGGGACGGCCTGCAGCGCAGCCAGGTAGAGGATCGCGTTGTAGCCGGTCCAGCGCCAGATGACCATCACCGCGATGGTGATCTTGATGCCCCACTCGGTCGACAGCCAGGCGACCGTCGGCAGGTGCAGGGCGGTGAGCGCCGAGTTGACGATGCCGAAGCTGTCGGAGAACACCGACCCGAACACGATGGCCATGGCGACCATGCTCGTGACGTTCGGGATGAAGAAGGCGACCCGGTAGAAGCCCTTCATCCGGATGTTCTGGTGCAGCAGGAAGGCCATGACCAGGGCCAGGAACAGCATGGGCACCGTGGAGATGACCCAGATGACCAGGGTGTTCCCGACGGCGTTCCAGAACCGGGAGTCCTGGAAGAGGTAGGCGTACTGCTGCAGGCCGACGAACTTGATCTGCCCGATGCCGTCCCAGTCGGTGAAGGACAGGTAGATCGAGAAGAGGATCGGGAAGGCCCCGAAGACGAGGAAGATCAGGTAGAACGGCGAGACGGCGGCGTACTGCGGCCAGAACCGCCGCACACCCTGGCGCTTCACGCTGAGCTCCGGTGCCCGGCGCGTCGTCCGCTGGCCCACGGTGACGGCCATCAGATCACCCCTCGCTTCTTGAGGATCTTGTCCACGGCTGTGACCGCGTCGTCCCACGCCTGGTCGGGGTCCTTGCCGGCGGACTCCACGACGCGCAGCTGGTCGCGGAAGGCTTCGACCTGCTTCTCGTAGGTGCTGATGAACGTCGTGGGGACGTTCTCGGCGGCGGTGCTGAAGAACGCCAGGGGGTCCTGGTCGCCGAAGAACCCGCCGGAGTCGGCCATGCCGGCGGTGAACGCCCCGGGGGCCGAGGGGAAGAGCTGGACCTCGTTGTAGGACTGGGCCTGGTTCTCCGGCAGCGTGAGCCAGCGGGCGAAGGCCAGGGCCGCCGCGGGGTCCTTGCACGTCTTGGGGACGGCGAGGAACGAGCCGCCGGAGTTGCCCGGCAGGCCGGGCTGCTGGGCGATGCGCCACTTCCCGGCCAGGTCGGGGGTCGTGTCGCTGAGGACCTTCATCCACCACGCGCCCTCGATGTTGGCGCCGAGCTTGCCGGAGTTCCACGCGGCGTTCTGCTCGTTCTCGATCTGCAGGTTGCGGGTGACCTTGGCCCGGACCGCCTTGACCGCGGTGTCCCACGCGGCCCGGATCGCCGACCCGGGTTCGTGGAACAACGGTTTGTCGTCCTTGTCGAAGAAGCGTTCCGGGGAGGCGTTGACGTACTGGTTGAAGATCGAGACGGCGTTGGTGGCGAGCGCGACGTCGCTGGACTCGCGCAGCTGCTGGCCGAAGGCGATCCAGTCGTCCCAGGTGCGGACGGCGGCGCCGACGTCCTCGGGCGCCGAGGGCATCCCGGCGGCCTCGAACAGGTCCGCGCGGTAGAAGAACCCCGTCGGGCCGGTGTCCATGGGGAAGAACAGGAAGCGGCCCGTCGGCGTCCGGCCGAGGTTCCACTTCCACTCGTAGTAGTCGTCCTTGAAGTCCTGCGCCCCGTAGTCGTCGAGGTTGACGAACTGGTCCTCGCTGGGGAAGTACAGCGCGGCGTTGGAGTTGACCGCCGTGATGTCGGGGATGTACGCCTGCGCGGCGAACCCCGTGCGCAGCTTGTTGTCGAAGGCCCCGCCGATGACGTCGGCCCGCAGGCGCTTGGCGGTGCCCGGGATCTGCTGGGCCGCCTTCGCCAGGAGGCTGGGGGCGATCGACCGGTTCCAGTACCAGAGCACCAGTTCCTTCGGGTCGCTGGAGATCGAGGTCCCCGACCCGCACCCGGCCACCGCGGCCGTCAGCGGGACGCCGGCCGCGCCGGCGAGACCGGCCCGCAGGAACGCGCGCCGGGAGGGGGATCGACCGGGGGCGCCCCCCGGCGGGTGAGACGAGACGTGCAATCCAACCAGCCCACTCTCTTCGTCGAGACCTTCGAGCCGTGCTTCCGTGAGCGCTCACGGAGTGGTAGGACGGTGCCACCGGTCACGGAGACCTGTCAAGGCACGCGATGATGCGTCGCGGGTCCGTGACGGAGTGGAGGAACGGCGATGACCGCTGAGCAGCAGGAAGACGCGCCCCGTCGTGCCCGCAGGACGCTGCGGGTCGGGGCCACCATCGAGCACGTCGCCGCCGCGGCGGGCGTGTCCCGCCAGACGGTGACCCGCGCCATGAACGACATGGACGGCATCTCCGCCGCCACGAAGGGGCGGGTCCTGGCCGCGGCGAAGGAGCTGAACTACCGGCCCTCCCGGTTCGGGCGGGGCCTGGCCCGCGCCGCGCACGACACCCTCGGGCTCGTCGTGCCTGACCTGGCCAACCCCTACGCCCCCGAGTTCGCCGCCGCCACGGTGCGCTACGCGGGTGAGCTCGGGTGGAACGTCGTGCTCGTCGACACCTCGCACGCCCGGGACCCGGGGCGGATCCTGTCGGACCTGGCCGGCCAGGTGGACGCCGTCCTGGGCTACCTCGGCGACTCCGCGCACTGGGCGGAGGCGCTGGCCGGGATGCCGGTCGTGGCGGTCGACCCCGGGGCCGGCGGGAAGACGCCGGACTCGCACCTGGTCCGCCTCGACCCCCGGCCCGCCCTGCGCGAGGCCGCCGAGCACCTCGCGACGGCGGGGGTGCGCCACGTGGTCGTCCTCGACGGCGACGGCGAGCACCGGACCAGCGACCGGGCCCGGCTCATCGCGGACGCGCTCACCGCGCGCGGCCTGTCGGCGGAGTTCTGCAACGCCGGCGGTCAGGAGGTCGAGGCCGGCCGGGCGGCGGCCCGCCGGATCGTCGCCGCGGGCCTGCCCGACGCGGTGTTCGCCTGGAACGACATCCTGGCCGTCGGTGCGCTGTCGACGTTCACCGAGCTCGGGGTGCGGGTCCCCGACCAGGTGCGCCTGCTCGGGATCGACGGGTTGTCGCTGGGGACCTTCGTCACCCCGCAGCTGACGACGCTGGCCGCCGACCGGCACCTCGTCGCCCGGCACGCCGTCGACCTCGCGATCGCCGCGCTCGGCCCCGACGCCCCGGCCGAGCCGGGCTCGCGCCGGGTCGAGCACGTGTTCACGCCGCGGGCCAGCGCGTAGGGCGCACCCGCCCGGGCCGGACGCCTCGCGCCGGTGAGGTTCAGCGGGGGCCCTCGGTGAAGCGCTGCCAGCTGAGCTCCTGCTCCTGCGCCGGTGCGTCCTCGTGCTCGGGGCAGGCCAGGCGCAGGTGGCGGTCGCCGAAGGGGGCGTCGACGTACGCGCAGTGGTGCGGCAGGGGGCCGTCGGGGTGGGCGTACGGGCGGAAGTGGCTGCACGTGACGCAGGTGCGCTGAGGGGCGACGTTGCCCTCGACCTGCAGGGTCCGGACGATCTTGACCAGGGAACGCAGCAGGTCCTCCTGCTCCCGGTCGTCCAGGACGTCGACGGCGCGGGCGAGGAAGTCCGGCCACCGGGCCGACCGTTCGAGCAGAGCGGCCCCGGCGGGGCTCAGGCGCAGCCGGATCGAGCGCTTGTCCGCACCGGCCTCCCGCACGAGGAGGCCCTTGGCGATGAGGGCGTTCACGCGCACGCTCGTGGTGGGGGCCGAGACCCCGAGCTGCGCGGCCAGCTCGGCCAGGCGCATGCCCTCGGGGTTCTCGCGCAACGTGGCCAGGGCCTGCGCCTGGGTGGGGGTCACGCCCTCGGGCTCGGCCCCGCGCCAGGCCTGGGTGCGCAGGACCAGGGCGATCCTCGTCAGGCCGCTGGTGATGCGGCGGGAGACCGGTTCGCTCAGCGCGTCGAAGATGGCCGCCTTGTTCACTTTGGGAGCCTAACACTCTTGACACCGTCGCCCCTGGAGACAAATAGTACTCCTAACGGTCGGTCGCCGGCCGCATCCCACACCTCCCGGGAGGCACCCGGGAGTCCCTGACGGAAGGAACCGCCATGTCGCGCGTCGCCTCGATCACCACCCAGGACGCCACCGGTACGACCCGGGAGCTGCTCACCGACATCACCGCCGCCTTCGGGGTCACCCCGGCCATGTTCCGCGCGGTGGCCAACTCCCCGGCCGCCCTGACGATGATGTGGGGCGCCTTCGGCGCGCTCGGCGCCGGCCGGCTGCCCGCCAAGCTCGGTGAGCAGATCGCCGTCATGGTCGCCGACCGCAACAGCTGCGAGTACTGCCTGGCCGCCCACACCGCTCTGGGGCGCAAGGCCGGTGCCACCACCGCCGAGATGAGCCAGGCCCAGGCCGGGAACTCCGAGGACCCCCGCACGGCCGCCGCGCTCGGTTTCGCGCACGCCCTCGTCGAGCAGCGCGCCCAGGTCGGTGACGAGGACTTCACGAGGCTGCGCGCCGTCGGGTTCGACGACGAGGAGATCGTCGAGCTCATCGCCCACGTCGCGCTCAACCTGTTCACGAACTACGTCAACGTCGCTCTCCAGGTGCCCCTGGACTTCCCCAAGGTCCGCCTGCTCGCCGCCCGCTGAGCCACCGGCCTCCCCACCCGGCGCCGGGTACCGGTGCACCCGCACCGGTGCCCGGCTCCAGTCGCGCCGTGAACCGGCCCCACCACCCGGAACCCACCCGCGAAACCACCCGCGAACCCACCAGGAACGGCAGGTCACCGATCGTGTCCCACCACCTCGACTCCCCCCAGGCTCGCCAGGACGTGCGCCTGGACACCACCGACCTCTACCTCTTCCGCGGCGAGCGCGGCACCGCGCTGGTCCTGAACACCTGCCACTCCCTCGGTCGGGCCCCCGTTCCCGGGTGGCACCCCGAGGGCCGCTACGAGGTCGAGGTCGACCTCGACGGCGACGCCGTGGAGGACCTGACCCACCGCTTCACCTTCGACGACCGCGCCGAGGACGGCGCCCAGGCCTTCGAGCTGGAGGTTCTCAGCGGTGCCGCCGCGACGGACCCGCACGCCGGGGGGAGCGTGCTGCTGCGAGCGCGCACCGGCGAGGCCTCGGCCACCGCCGACGGGGTCCGGGTGTGGGCGGGCCGGGCCGCCGACCCGTTCTGGATCGAGCCGACCGTGCTGCACGCCGTGGGGCACGCCGTCCACGAGGGCACGGTGCCCGACCTCGGCGACTGGACCCCCGCCCGGGCCCGCAACCTGTTCGCCGACCAGGACGTGCACTCCCTCGTGCTCGAGGTGCCCGACGAGCTGCTGCCCGCCGTCGCCGCCGACGGACGGATCCGGGTGTGGGCCGTGGCGTGGCTGGCCACCCACGCCGGCGGCTGGCACCCTGTCAACCGGATCGGGCTGCCCGTGGTCCACCCGTTGCTCGCCCAGCTCGACGAGGACCTGGCGGAACGTCTCAACGAGGGCACCCCCGCCGGTGATCGCGCCGCCCACGCCGCGACGTTCACGCAGCGGCTCACCCGGTTCGTGGCCGCCCACGGGACCGCCGCCGACCCGGCCGCCTACGCCGAACGCCTGGTCGGGCGCCTGCTGCCCGACGTGCTGCCCTACACCGTGGGGACACCCGCGTCCTTCGACCTGCTCGGCTGGAACGGGCGCACCCTCACCGACGACGCGGCCGACGTGGTGTTCACCCTGGCCGCGAACAGCCCGATCGGTCTGGGCCTCGGGCGGGGTTCGGTCCCGCACGCCCCTTCGAGCACGTTCCCCTACGTCCGGCCGGTCCCCGGCGCGACGCCCTGAGGTGCGTCCCCGTCGGTGGTTCCGGGTGGGCGAAGGTGACCTGGTCCAGTCCAGTCCCGTCACGCACCCTCCCCGACGGTTCCCTGGACGCCGGCTGCGAGCGGGTCCTCCCCGGTGGCGCGGCGTCCCGGCGGCGCGGATGCTGAGGTCGTGACCGAGCAGATGGAAACCACCGCACCCGGCGCGCCGACGACGAACGACGCCGGCATCCCCGTCGCGAGCGACGAGCACTCCCTGACCCAGGGCCCCGGCGGCGGGATCCTGCTGCACGACGCGTACCTCATCGAGAAGATGGCCCAGTTCAACCGCGAACGCGTCCCCGAGCGCGTCGTGCACGCCAAGGGGGGCGGAGCCTTCGGCGAGTTCCGCGTGACGGGCGACGTGTCCGCGCACACCCGTGCCGCGCTGTTCCAGCCGGGCACCACGACCCCTGTGCTCGCCCGCTTCTCGACCGTCGCCGGCGAGTCCGGCACCCCCGACACCTGGCGCGACCCGCGCGGGTTCTCGCTGAAGTTCTACACGAGCGAGGGGAACTACGACCTCGTCGGGAACAACACGCCGGTCTTCTTCGTCAAGGACCCGCTGAAGTTCCAGGACTTCATCCGTTCCCAGAAGCGCCGCGCCGACAACCACCTGCGCGACCACGACATGCAGTGGGACTTCTGGACCCTCTCTCCCGAGTCGGCCCACCAGGTCACCTGGCTCATGGGCGACCGCGGGATCCCGCGCACGTGGCGGCACATGAACGGCTACGGGTCCCACACGTTCCAGTGGATCAACGCCGAGGGCGAGCGCACCTGGGTCAAGTACACCTTCAAGACCGACCAGGGGAACGAGTTCTTCACGCAGGACGAGGCCGACCAGATGGCCTCCATCGACACCGATTACCACATCCGTGACCTGAACGAGCACATCCGCGACGGCGAGTTCCCGTCCTGGACCCTGTTCGTCCAGCTCATGCCGGACGAGGACGCCGCCGGGTACCGGTTCAACCCCTTCGACGTGACCAAGGTGTGGCCGCACAGCGACTACCCCCTGCACGAGGTCGGCAAGCTGACGCTGAACCGCAACCCGGAGAACTACTTCGCCGAGATCGAGCAGGCCGCCTTCGAGCCGTCGAACATGGTCCCGGGCATCGGGGTGAGCCCGGACAAGATGCTGCTGGGCCGCATGTTCAGCTACGCCGACGCGCACCGCTACCGCATCGGGGCGAACTACGCCCAGCTGCCGGTGAACCACGCGAAGGCCCCCGTCAACAGCTACGCCAAGGACGGGGCCATGCGGTACAGCAACCCGGGCGACCCCGTGTACGCGCCGAACTCCTACGGGGGGCCTGCCGCCGACGCCGAGCGCGCCGGTCACACCGGTCGCTGGGACGCGGGCGGCGAACCCGTCCGCGCCGCCTACGAGCAGCACGCCGAGGACGACGACTGGGGTCAGGCCCACGCCCTCCTGAACGACGTGATGGACGACGCGGCGCGCGGTCGCTTCGTCGACAACGTCGTGGGCCACCTGCTGAACGGGGTGAGCGACGCCGTCCTCACCCGCGCCTTCGGCTACTGGGACCACGTCGACGCCGAGATCGGCCGCCGGATCCGCGAGGGCGTGTCGGCCAAGCAGGACCTGGTGGACCCCAAGGCCGAGGAGCAGGGCAACCCGGCGCGCAGCTCAGCGCAGCACAAGGCCTGACCCGCGGGCCCGGGGCCGCTGCGCCCCGGCCTCACCCCTGCTCGCGCAGCCGCCGCGGCGAGCGTCCCGTCACGGCCCGGCACGTCTTGTTGAAGGCCTGCAGGTCGGGGATGCCCACCGCGGCGGCCACCGCGCTGACGGACATCGTCGTCCGCGTGAGCAGGTGCACGGCGTGCTCGACGCGCCGGCGCCGCACGTACCCGGCGACCGTCTGCCCCGTGGTGCGCGAGAACACGCGCGTGAGGTGGTCGGGCGAGACGCCGACGGTCCGTGCGATCTGCGGGACCGTGACCACCCCGGCCAGGTGCGCCTCGACGTACGACATGGTCGCGGCGACGTAGCTCTCCGCGAGGCCCGGCGTCCCCGGCAGGGGCCGGACGGCGTCGCGCAGGCGCAGCAGCACCAGCCACACGTCCGCCCGTGTCCGCTCCGGGCACGCCACCGCGCTCGCGACGGCCGAGGTCATGAGGTCGGTGAACACCGGCAGGTTCGGCCCTGCGCTGACGACCAGCGCCCGGGGACCCCCGGTGGTCAGCACGGGGGCGCGCACGTGGGCGTAGAGGTGCGGGGACGGGCCGCGGTAGCGGTACCGCACGGGGGTCGCCGGCCGCACCAGCGACAGGCTGCCCGGGGTGACGGGGTAGGTGGTGCCGTCGACCTCGAGGTCGGCGTCGTACTGGTAGAGGTGCAGCGACCACAGGTCCGGGAGTTCGAACTCGTCCACCGCGCGGTCGCGGCCGTGGACGCTGCGGCCCTGCGCCACGACCTGCGGCGGTTCGGACAGGTCGGCGCCGAGCACGTCGCTTTCCTACCAGCAGACGTCGGGTCTGCGCCACGACGGGCCCTCCGGCGCGCGCCTAGCGTCGGGGCCATGACCGTTCCGGTGGACCGCAAGCACCTCCTGACGTCGGTGGAGATGGCGCACTTCGTCTCCCACGGCGCGATCTCGTTCGAGGGCGTCGTCCCGGACGAGCTGAACCGGCGGGCCGTCGACGTCCTCGACGCCGGGATCGACCCCGTGCCCTACGGGACCCCCGTCGACGTCGCGTTCCCTGAGGGCAGCTTCGTCCGCGAACTCATCGACCTGCCCGTCGTGGCCGGCGCGATCCAGAGCCTGGTGGGGCCGTCCCCGCACGTCGACCACCACGCCGTGCACGTGCGCCCGCCCCACGGCGGCGAGGCGCAGAACATGCACGGCGACGCGATCCTCGACACGCGACGGGACGCGTTCGACGCCCAGCTCATGTACTACCCCCGCGAGGTGACCCTCGAGCAGGGTGGCACCCTCAGCGTCCCCGGGACCCACCTGCGCCGGATCAACCAGACCGGGATCGGCCGCTACCAGAACCTCGCGGGCCAGACCCGGCTCACCTGCCCGGCGGGGACCGTGGTCCTGCTGCACCACGGCATCTGGCACGGCGGTCGCCGCAACGACTCCGACGTGCCCCGCTACATGTTCAAGATCCGCTTCAACCCCGCCGTCCGGCAGTTGCGGCTGTGGAACACCGACGACATCGACAGCGACGGCGTGCGCCGCGAACTGACCCGGCAGTTCGGCTGGACCGACGCCAACGAGGGGCGCCTCGAACTGGTGAACCGCGCCAAGCTGTGGCGGACGCTGACCGGCGACGAGGACTTCGACATCGACTACTACCTGACCCGGGAGACCCTGCGCCCCCGGTTCATCGCCCCCGGCGCCACCGACGTGCGGCTGGGCGCGAGCCACGCCGCCGACGGCTGGGGTCGCTGAACCCGGCCCGTCGTCCGTCCCCCACCACCGAGGAGAACAGCGTGACCACGACCACCCCGCTCGGCAGCGTCGAGCAGTCCTTCGCCGCACCGTCCACCACGCCCACCGTGCGCCAGCAGGTCATGGTGCTCTACCTGGGCACCTCCGCCCTCGACTCCACCGTCATCGGCTGGACCCGCTACGACGGCACCGGCCGCTCGCGCCCGACGATGGGCGACAGCGACGAACCCCCCTACGCCACCGGCCTCGACGCCCTCCTCGACGGGTGGCGCCTGCTGCAGGTGTCGCAGTTGCTGCCGCACGCCGAGGGGCACGAGTACGACACCGCGTACCTGCCCTACGAGTTCCTCTTCGAGAAGCTCGTGGACGTCGGCGGGGCCTAGGCCCCGCGTCGGCACCCGGGCCGTCGTCAGGGGATGATCCGGTCCTCCCGGAGGCGGCGCACCAGCACCTTGAACATCTCCTCGGTCTCGACGTGGTCGTGGAAACCAGCCCTGCGCGCCTTCGACCCGTCGGCCAGGAAGTCGTAGTCCCACGAGAAGACCCCGTCGCCGAAACCCCAGCTGGACACCGCCGAGAACGGCACGTCCGCCAGCCCGTGCCGGGCCTTGATCCTCTCCCAGACCGGTTCCTCGTCCGCCATCACCTCCACCAGCGACATCGCCAACGGCGCCGCCACGGGGACCTCGAAGAGCTCCGCCAGCACCGGCCACATCCGGTTCCAGCGGAACAGGTCCCCGTTGGCGACGTTGAACGCCTGGTTCGCCCCCGCCGGGTCGGTCGCCGCCCACACCGTCGCCCGCGCCAGCAGACCGGCGTCGGTGACCTCCAGCAGCGTGTCGTAGGCCCCGGGTCTGCCGGGGAAGCGGAACGGCACCCCGAGTTCCTTGCACAGGGCCGCGTACACCGCCAGCACCAGGACGAGGTTCATCGGGTTGCCCAGCGCCGTCCCGCAGACCACCGACGGGCGCAGCGCCGACCAGGTCCACGACCGGTCCCGTTGCAGCTCCTGCAGGACGTCCTGCTGCGCCACGTTGAACTCCGGGGGCAGGTGGCCGGGGTCGTCCTCGCGGGCCGGGGTCTGGAACGGGCCCAGGTGCGCGCCGTACACCTTGTACCCCTGCATCAGGCCGACGTGCTGCAGACCCGTCGCAGCCGCGTCGACGGCGGTGACGACGTTGCGCAGCATCGTCAGGTTCGGCTCCACCAGCTCCGCCCACGTCGGACGGTCCTGGAACGCGGCGTGGAAGACGTGCGTCACCTCCGGAACCCGGGCCAGCGCCCGGGTCGTCGCCGCCGCGTCGAGCAGGTCCACGGCCAGGTGCCGCAGCCCCGGCTCGTCCTGCCCGCCACGACGGGAGAGGCCGACGACGTCGAAGTCGGCGCGCTCGCGCAGGTGCCGGACCAGCTCGGCGCCGATGACGCCGTGCGCACCGACGACCAGTGCGGTGCCCCGGCGACCGGGGGGGACGGTGCGGGCGGAGGTGGCAGCAGGGGCGGTGCTCGCGGTCGTGTTCAGGTTCACGCCGCCAGCCTCGACCGGCCGTCTCCCCCCGAGCCACACCCCCTCCAGCCTGGTCCGACCGGAACGAGCACTGACAGGGACAGGCAGCCTCCCGGGGTCGCGGGCCACACTGGGCCGGTGCCCGACCCGCGACCCGTCACCCCGCCCAGCGCGCCCCTCGGCCACGCCGGGGAGCTGGGCGCCTTCCTGCGGGCGGTGCGGGCGCGGCTGACCCCCGCCCAGGTGGGTCTGGTCTCCCACGGGGCGCGGCGGGTGCCGGGCCTGCGTCGGGAGGAGCTGGCCCAGTTGGCCGGCGTCAGCCCCACGTACTACGCGCGCCTGGAGCAGGGGCTCAGCGCCCACGCCTCCGACCAGGTCCAGGAGGCCCTGGCCGATGCGCTGCGACTGGACGAGGACGAGGACGAGCACCTGCGACACCTCGCCCGGCCCACCACCCGGGGCCGCCGCACCCCTCCCAGGGTCGAACACGTCCGGGCCGGCACCCGGCAACTGGCCCACGCGGTCTCAGGTGCCGGTGTGCTGGTCCTCGACGTCCGCAACGACGTCCTGGCCTGGAACCGGCTCGGGCACGCCCTGCTGGCCGGCCACCTCGACCTCGCAGCTCCCGACCGCGTCGCCGATCGTCCGAACCTGGTCTCGATGCTGTTCTGCGACCCGCACACCAAGGAGCTGCACCGCGAGTGGCCGGCCGAAGCGCGACGCGCCGTCGCCTCCCTGCGCTGGGTCGCGGGCCAGTTCCCCGACGACCGGGCGCTGGCCGAACTGGTCGGGCACCTCAGCATCGCCAGTCCCGAGTTCGCCCGCGCCTGGTCGTCCCACCGGGTGCACAACTGCACCACCGGGACGAAACGGCTGCACCACCCCACCGTCGGCGACGTCGACCTGCAGTACACCGTCCTCACCGTCGCGGACGGGTCCGGGCACAGGCTCCTCACCCTCAGCGCCGCACCCGGTTCCGGTCACCAGGCGGCGCTCACCCTGCTCGAGGGCAGCCTTGGCCGTTGACGGTGGCCCAGCGTTCCACCGCCCCTCCCGGACGGCGTCGGGGGTGTCGTGCTAGACGCTCCGGCCGACCAGGTGGCCGATCCCGTAGGTCACGGCCATGGCGACCGCCCCGCCCAGCACCGTCCGGACCGTCGCCCGGCGCCGGCCGGCACCACCCAGGTGGGCGCTGAGGGTGCCCGTCAGGGCCAGGGCGAGGACGACCGCCACGAAGCAGGCCGCGACCCGCGCCCCCGTGGGCATCAGCACGATCGTCAGCAGCGGGACCAGGGCCCCGATCGTGAACGCGGCCGCCGAGGCCCACGCCGCCTGCCAGGGGCTCACCACCTCGTCGACGTCCATCCCCAGCTCGGCCTCGGCGTGGGCGCGCAACGGGTCCTTCGCGCTCAGCTCGACCGCCACCTGGTGGGCCAGCTCGTCCGACAGGCCCTTGCCGACGTAGATCTGGGCGAGTTCCTCCAGCTCCTCGGCCGGCGTCTCCTCCAGTTCGCGGCGTTCGGTCTCCAGCAGGGCCCGCTGGGTGTCGCGCTGGGTGGAGACCGAGACGAACTCCCCGGCGGCCATCGACAGCGCCCCGGCCACCAGTCCCGCGGTCCCTGCCGTCAGCAGCACGGGGCGGTCGGTGGTGGCCCCGGCCACCCCGACGACCAGGCCGGCGACCGAGACGATCCCGTCGTTCGCTCCCAGCACCGCGGCCCGCATCCAGTTCAGGCGACCGCTGACCGCCCCCTGGTGCAGCGCCGGCTCGCTCGGGTGCACTTCGACCACGACTACCCCTTCGATCCCGGGGCAGCAAGGTGTGCCTACCCTTCATCGACGTTGCCGCGCAACGCATTCCGCGTCAACTGTCGCACCACCGCGCACCGGGCGCACGTGGTGCGCCGGTGAGCTCCCCGGCTGAGCCGCGACCCCGGCGCCCCGAGGACCGGGAGCGCGTCAGGCGGGGACGGTCGACTCCCGGACCACGAGCCGGGTCGGCATCGTCGTCATCCCGGGGGAGGCGGTGCCCGCGACGGCCGCGAGCAGCAGTTCCCCGGCCCGGCGCCCGAGCGCCTCGAGCCCGAGGTTCACGGTGGTCAGGGGAGGCCTGGACGCCAGGGCGATGACGTCCCAGTCGTCGAACCCCACGACGGCGACGTCCTCCGGGACCCGCCGGCCGGCGTCGCGCAGGCCGTCGCAGATCCCGCGGGCGATCTGGTCGCTGCCGCAGGTGACGGCGTCCACGTCGGGGTGCCGGCGCAGCAGCAGGTCCGCCGCGTGCCGGCCCCAGCGCTCGCTCCAGTCCCCGTGCAGCACGGGGCCGACGAGGGCTTCCCCGGCCGCGCGTTCCACGGCCCCGCGCCGGACCTGCGTCGCGTGGTGGTCGGCGGGGCCGGTGACGTGCGCGACGCGGCGGCGGCCGAGGTCGAGGACGTGCTGCACCGCGGCCGTGGCGCCGCCGGCCTGGTCGGCGACGAGGGAGGTGTCGTGCGGGTCCTGGGAGGGGGTGAACGCGTAGACGACGGGGACGCCCGCCGCGAGCGGCGGGCGGGGGTCCGTCCGGCGGCCCGTGACGATGATCCCGTCGACGCGCCGGGCCTGCAGGGTGCGCAGGTAGTGCTGCTCGCGCAGCGGGTCGTCGCGGCTGTCGCACAGCAGGACGCTCATCTCCCCGGCCCCGAGGGCGTTCTCGGCGCCGAGCATGATCGGGATGGAGAACCGGCCGAAGCTGTCGGTCGTGATGAGGCCGACGGTGTAGCTGCGCCCGGAGGACAGGCCGCGGCCGACCGCGTCGGGGGTGAAGCCGAGCTGCTCGGCCGCGCGGCGGACGCGTTCGCGCGTCTCGGCCCGGAGCTGACCGGTCCCGTTGAGGGCCTTGGAGGCGGTGCCGGCCGAGACGCCCGCGAGCGCGGCGACGTCCACGATCCGCGCCGGAACGAGGCTTTCCGTCACGTGCTGTCCTCCCGTCCGTCCGAGTCGCAGCAGAGTACCGCGCCCTTGACGGCGTGCGGGTCGCGTTCTAGGTTCGCTGCAGAAAACGTGTTCCGGGGTTTCCGGGCCGCTTCCTGACGACTCGACGGAGAGCTCATGACCAGCACGACCGCCGGCCCCACCGTGCCCAGCGCCCCCGCGGCCCCGACGGCCGCCGCCGCGGTCGCCCTGCGACCGGTCCCCCTCGGCGACTCGACGATCACCTCGGGCTTCTGGTTCGAGCGCATGCAGGCCAACCGCCGCCAGGCCATCCGCACCGGCTACGAGAAGCTGGAGACGGCGGGCAACCTGCGCAACCTGCGGATCGCCGCCGGCCAGGAGCAGGGCGAGGTCACGGGCCCGATCTTCATGGACTCCGACGTCTACAAGTGGCTCGAGGCCGCCGGGTGGGAGTACGGCCGGCAGGCCGACGACGAGGTCCTCGGCTGGATCCGCGAGGTCACGGACGTCGTCGCCGCCGCCCAGGCCCCCGACGGGTACCTCGACTCCGTCCAGCAGGTCCGCGGGAAGGGCGAGCGCTACACCGGCCTGCACTGGAGCCACGAGCACTACTGCGCCGGGCACCTGTTCCAGGCCGCCGTCGCGGTGCACCGCAGCACGGGCGAGACGGGCCTGCTCGACGTGGCCGTCAAGCTCGCCGACCACCTCGTCGCCACCTTCGGCGCGGGGAAGACCGAGGAGGTCGACGGGCACCCCGTCGTCGAGATGGGCCTGGTGGAACTGTTCCGCGAGACGGGCACCCGCGAGTACCTCGACCTGGCCCGCTGGTTCGTCGACGCCCGCGGCCACGGCATCATCCAGACGAAGCACGACGCCGAACCCACCTACTTCTCCGACCGCGTCCCCGTCCGCGAGCAGACGTCGCCGGAGGGCCACTCGGTCCGGGCGGTCTACCTCACGGCCGGCGCGGCCGACGTGGCCGCCGAGACCGGCGACGCCGAGCTCCTGGCCGCCCTCGTCCGGCAGTGGGAGGGGATGCTCGCCTCGAAGACCTACGTCACCGGCGGCATCGGGTCGCGCTGGGACTGGGAGCAGTTCGGCGACCACTACGAACTCGGCCCCGACCGGGCCTACGCCGAGACGTGCGCGGCCATCGGCAGCGTCCAGTGGACGTGGCGGATGCTGCTGGCCACGGGGGACGCGCGCTACGCCGACCTCGTCGAACGCACCCTCTACAACGCGTTCCTGCCCGGCGTCTCGCTGGCGGGCACCGAGTACTTCTACGTCAACGCCCTGCAGCTGCGGCACGGCGCGTTCCCCGAGGAGGAGCGCAGCGCCACCCACGGCCGCCGGCCCTGGTTCGACTGCGCCTGCTGCCCGCCGAACATCATGCGGACGCTGTCCTCCCTCGACGCCTACGTCGCGACCAGCAGCACCGACGGGGTGCAGGTCCACCAGTTCACGACGGGGACCGTCTCCGGCGCCGGCGCCACGCTGGACGTCACGACGGACTACCCCTGGGACGGGACGGTCCGCGTGCAGGTCGCGCGGACCCCGGGCGAGTTCGAGCTCGCGCTGCGGGTCCCCGCCTGGGCCGAGGGTGCGATGGCCACCGTCAACGGGTCCGCCGTCGAGGCCGTGCCGGGGGAGTACCTGCGGGTCCGGCGGGAGTTCGCCGTCGGCGACGTCGTCGAGCTCGTGCTGCCGATGACCGTCCGGGTCGTCGAGGCCGACCCGCGCGTCGACGCGGTCCGGGGCTGCGTCGTCGTCGAACGCGGTCCGCTCGTGTACGCCGTCGAGCAGGCCGACCTGCCGGGCGGCCTCGTCGCCGACGACGTGCGGGTCCGCGTCGCGGAACTGCGCGGGGCGCAGCCCGAGCACCGTCCCGACCTGCTCGAGGGGGTCACGGTGCTGCAGCTGCCCGTCCACGCGGCCCTGTCCGCCGCGACCGGCCCGCTGTACCGGCCGGCCGGCGACGACCCGGCCCCGCAGGGCGCGGACGAGACCCTCACCGTCCCGGCGATCCCGTACTACGCCTGGGCGAACCGGGAACTGGGAGCCATGCGGGTCTGGTTCCCCCGGGCCTGATCCCACGACGTTCGAGGAGGTGCGATGGAGCTCCACCGCAGGGACGTCCTCGGGCTGGGCGGGCTCGCGGCCCTGGCAGCGCTGCTGCCGGGGTGCGCGTCCGCCCTGCCCGAGGCCGACGTGAGTGCCGCCGGTTTCGGCGAGGACGCGACCGGGACCGTGCGGCTGTGGTGCCGGGCGGCGACGGTCGTCGGGGTCCGGCAGGTCGTCGACGCGTTCAACGCGTCCCAGGACGCCGTGACCGTCGAGGTCACGCCCGTCCTGGACGGTCAGTACGTCACGAAGCTGGCGACGGCGATCCGGGGCGGGAACGTCCCGGACATCGTCGACATCGACGACATCAACTCGATGCTGTTCATCTACCGCGACTCGTTCACCGACCTCACCCCGCTCGTGCAGCAGCTCGACTTCGCCGCACAGCTCAACCCCGGCCAGCTGGGCCTGGCGACGCGGAACGGCCGGCACTACGGCGTGCCCTACATCGCGGACAACTCGGCGTTGTTCTACAACACCGAGCTGTTCGAGCGGGCGGGGCTGGACCCGGTGGAGCAGACGCAGGACCTCGACGGCCTGCTCGAGGCGGCCCGCGCGATCGGGGAGCTGGGGGAGGGGACCTACGGCTGGTCCGTCGACGGCAACGCCGCGGGCATCCTCGGGTTCGTCGTCCAGCCGCACATCTGGGCCGCGAAGATGCCGAACGTCGTGGGCGACGTGGGCGCGCAGCGGGGCTCGATGAAGGACAACGACGCCGTCCGGCGCACGTTCGCGTTCTACCGGACGCTGTGGACGGAGAAGCTGATGCCGCAGGCGAACTTCTCCGGCGACGGCTCGCGCTGGGGGGCCGACTTCCGCGACGGCAAGGTCGGGATGATCCCGGCGAACTTCTCGGTGGCGGCGCTGAACGCCTCGGAGGAGATGCGGGCCAAGACGGGTGTCGTGCTGCTGCCCGGACCCGACGGGGGCCGGGCGACGTTCGCCGGTGGCGACAACCTCTGCATCCCGCGCGGGGCGCCGAACGCCTCGGGGGCGTGGCAGTTCGCCAAGTTCGCCCTCGACCTGCCGCAGCAGGCCAACCTGCCCGCGGGCGGGTACATCCCGGTCCGCTCCGACGCCGCCACCGACGAGTACCGGCGCACGTTCCCGCTGGCCGTCGCGCCGCTGGACGGGATCGCCGGGGCGTACGCGCCGACGACGCTGGCCTACAACCTGCTGTTCAACCAGCAGGACTCGCCGTGGATCGCGGCGTTCCGCCGGGCGGTCTTCGACGGCGACCTCGACGGGGCCCTCGAGCAGGGCCAGAAGGACTTCGACCGCATCCTGGAACAGGCGCAGCTGTGAGCGAGCAGGGCCGCGACGGCGGCTGGAGCGTCGCGCCGCTCCGACGGAGTCGTGTGTGGCGCGACGTGAAGCCGCCGGCCAGAGCGGACCGCCCGAGCGAACGGAAGAAGCTGTGAGCACACTCACCCGCACCCCGGCGACCATCGACCGGAACCCGAAGTCCCTCACCCACCCGGCCCGCACGGGGTTCCTGCTGACCCTGCCGGCCCTGGCCTTCGTCACGGTCTTCGTGCTGGTCCCGCTGGCGTTCGCGGTCTACATGTCGCTGACGAACTGGCCGCTCATCGGGTCCTACCGCTTCATCGGCCTCGGCAACTACACCGCCATCGCGTCCGACCCGGTGTTCTGGAAGTCCGTCGGGTACACCCTGCTGTACACCGCGATCGTCACCGTGCCGATCCTCGTGCTCGGCTACGTGCTGGCCGTCGTGGTGCGCAGCGACCGCCGGTTCGCGACCGTGTTCCGGACGATCTTCTTCGTCCCCTACGTCGTCGGCCTGACGACCCTGAGCTTTCTCATGGTGCTCGAGGCGCAGCCGTCGTCGGGCATGGTGAACGTCGTCCTGAAGACCCTGGGGATCACCGACGGGACCACCGCGTGGCTGGCCGACGGCCCCGCCGCCACCGGCCTGATCTGCGGGATGATCGTGTGGGCCGTGTCGGGTCTGACGATGGTGCTGCTCATGGGCGGGATGCAGGGCATCCCGCGCGACGTCTACGAGTCCGCCGAGATGGACGGCGCCTCGTGGTGGCAGCGCGAGCGCAGCATCACCGTCCCCATGCTGCGCCGGACGATCGCCATGAGCCTGGTGATCTCCGTCATCGGCTCGCTGCTGGCCTTCACGCAGTTCTACGTCCTGACGCGCGGCGGTCCGGGCACCGACACCCAGACGGTCGTCATGTACGTCTACCAGCGCGGGTTCGTGCAGCTCCAGCTCGGAGCGGCGTCGGCGCTGTCGATCGTCCTGGTCGTCGTCATCGGTCTGGTGACGGCCGCCCAGTTCCGCCTGCTGCGCGAGAAGGAGTGAGTCGATGGCGACGCTGACGAAGAGTCCTGCGGACCTGCAGGTCCGGTCCGTGCGGTCCGTGACGGCGAACGGGCGAACCGAGACGCGGACGAAGCGCACGCTGTACTGGCTCGGGGGGACCCTGGCCGCGCTGGTGTTCCTCGTCCCTCTGCTGTGGTCGGTCCTGCGCTCGTTCCAGAGCAACGACGCGATCGTCTCCCCCGACCCCAGCGCGGGCGCGCTGCTCCACCTGACGGGGGAGAACTTCAAGGCCCTGTTCTCCAGCGACCTCGACATCGTGCGGGCGATCGGGAACAGCCTGGTGGTGGCCCTCGGCACGGCCGTCGTCACCGCGCTCGTCGCGACCCTGGCGGGGTACGGCTTCGGGCGGTTCCGGTTCCGCGGCCGCAACGTCCTGTTCGGCGTGATCGTCGTGACGATGATGGTGCCCTTCCAGGCCATCATCACGCCGCTGTACCTGCAGATGAACGCCATGGGCCTCACCGACTCCCGGCTCGGCCTCGTGCTGTTCTACACGACGGTGAACCTGCCGTTCGGGGTGTTCGTCATGCGCAACGCGTTCGAGACGATCCCCGCCGAGATCGAGGACTCGGCCCGCGTCGACGGGGCGGGCACGATGCGCTCGCTCGTCTCGGTGCTGCGGCCGCTGCTGATCCCGGGCATGGCGACGAGCGCGCTGTACGCGTTCCTGGCCAGCTGGACGGAGTTCCTCGGTGCGCTGACGTTCCTCACCGACGACCGGCTCTACACGTTGCCGTTGTCGCTGGTGAACCTGCAGGCCGGGGCGTACGGGGCCGTCAACTACGGCTACCTCGTCGCCGGGGCCGTCGTGGCGATGATCCCCTGCGTGATCCTCTACGTCGCGCTGCAGCGGTTCTACGTCGCCGGTCTGGCCTCCGGCGCGGTCAAGGGCTGACCCGGCCGCTCAGACGACGACCTCGAACGGGCGCGGGGCCGGGACGGAGGTCCCGACCTCGCGCCAGGCCCGCGCCAGCAGGGGCACGGTGTCGCGCACGGTCGCGGCGTCGGCGTTGAACGGCAGCCGCAGGTGGCGCTCGAACGCGCCGTCGAGGCCGAAGCGGGGGCCGGCGGTCAGCAGGACCCCGTGGCGGCGGGCCGCGACGGCCAGGGCGGAACTCGCGGGGGTCGGCAGGCGCACCCACAGGGCCAGCCCGCCGTCGACGTGCGGCACCTCCCACTCCGGCAGCTGCGCGGCGAGCCCGGTGACGAGCGCGTCGCGCCGCGAGCGCAGTTCACGGCGGCGGCCCACGAGGATCTCGTCGAGCCGCGGCAGGCAGCGGGCGACGACGAGCTGCTCGAACACGGGGGTCCCCAGCTCCCACGGGGCCCGGTGGGCCGCGAGGTGGCGCACGGTGGCCGCGTCGGCCCGCACCCAGCCGATGCGCAACCCGCCCCACAGCGACTTCGCGGCCGACCCGACGTGCACGACGTCGGCCGGGAACGGTGCCGGGACCTCGCCGTCGAAGGCGAGGTCGTTGGTCGTCTCGTCGACCACGAGCCGGGTCCCGTGCCGGCGGGCGAGGTCGACGACCCGGCGCCGCTGGTCGGCGGGCATCACCGACCCGGTCGGGTTGTGGAACCCGGGCATGAGGTAGGCCAGCGCGGGGCGGGTGCGGGAGAAGGCCTCCTGGAGCGCCTCCTCGTCCCAGCCGCCGGACCCGGGACCGGCGGCGGCCGTGACGGGCACGGCGACGGGCCGGCCCCCGGCCGCGCGGGCCGCGTCCAGCGCGTGCGGGTAGCCGGGCGACTCCACGAGGACGCGGTCCCCGGGGGTCAGCACCGCCCGGCACACCAGTCCCACGGCGTGCTGGGCGCCGAGCGTCACGAGCACCTCCTCGGCGGTGGTGGGCAGTCCCCGGGCGGTGTACCGGTCGGCGACCGCGCGCCGCAGGTCCGCCACCCCGAGCAGCTCGTACCCGTCGCCGGGCAGGTGGGCGCGCAGGTCGGCGACGGCCGCCTCGACGGCGGCCTGCACCTCGGGAGCGGCGGGCAGGGCGGCGCGCGTCAGGTCGACGGTCGCGGGGCTCCGGTGGGGCGCCTCGGCAGGCTGTTCCCCGGCGGGCAGCCGCAGGACGCTGCCGGAGCCGCGGACGCTGTGCAGGTGCTCCTGGTCGCGCAGCCGGGCGTACGCGGCGGCGACGGTGGTCCGGCTCACCGACAGGGCGGCGGCGAGCTCGCGTTCGGCGGGCAGGCGCGTCCCGGAGGGGATGCGGCCGTCGAGCAGCAGCAGCCGGATGCGGTCGGCAAGGGCGCGCAGGGCGGGGCCGTCGTCGTGCCAATCGCCCAGCAGGTGGCGCAGACTGGACGCGGAGAGGGAAGCCACCAGGCCACTCTAGGCGGATTGGCACTGTTCTTGAAGGCCAATCGTGCGGTCCACTCGAGGAGTGAGCAGGCCAGTGTCCTTCCCCCGTGTCCTCCGGCTCCTCGCCGGTCTCGTCCTCTACGGCGTCGCCGAGGGGCTGATGGTGAGCGCCCACGTCGGTGTCGGCCCGTGGTCGGTGCTGGCCACGGGGCTGTCCCGATCGACCGGCGTGGGGGTCGGCTGGCTCACCAACCTCATCGGGATCGGCGTGCTGCTGCTGTGGATCCCGTTGCGGCAGAGGCCCGGCATCGGCACGGTCCTCAACGTCCTGCTCGTCGGCACCGCGATCGAGACGACCGTGGACCTGCTGCCGGCCCCCGACCTCCTCGCGGTCCGGGTGCCCCTGTTCGCCGCCGGCATGGTCCTGCTCGCCGTCGCGAGCGGCGTCTACATCGGCGCCGGCCTCGGCCCCGGTCCGCGCGACGGGCTCATGACCGGCCTGCACGCCCGGACGGGCCGGCCGATCTGGCTGTGCCGCTGCGCCGTCGAGGTCTCGGCCCTGGTGGTCGGCTGGGTCCTCGGCGGGAACGTCGGGGTGGGCACGGTCGTGTTCGCCTTCGGCATCGGCCCGCTCGTCGGCTTCGTGATGCCGCGCCTGGACGGGGCCCGGCACGCACGCCCCGTCCCGGCCGCCGCGACCGCCGGATAGCGTCGGGCCATGCCGTTCTTCGCCGTGACCTACGCCTACTCCGACGACCTCAGCGCCCGGGACGCGGTGCGCCCGGCGCACCGGCAGTACCTGGCCTCCCTCGACGAGCTCGTCCTGTCCGGTCCCACGGACGACGACGGCGCCCTGCTGGTGTTCGAAGCGGCCGACGTGCCCGCGGTCGAGGCGCTGCTGGACGCCGACCCGTTCCAGCTCGACGGCCGCGTCATCTCCTCGCGGACCGTGGTGGGCTGGAACCCGGTGCTGGGGCGGCTGCAGCCGTCCTTGTGATTCATCGCGGAAAGTACTTGCGCGTATGGAAAGTACTTCTGTAGAACTGAGGCATGAACACAGCCGATCGCGCCCAGGACGACCTGAACGCCGCCGCCGCTGCTGTCGCCGCGGCCCGCCCCGAGCCGTTCCCGCGCTGGGTCGCCCCCGCCATGGTGATCCCGTACGTCGGCGGGTTCGCCGCACTGGCCGTCTCCTCGTGGGCCGGGAGCGTCGCGGGGGTCTGCGTCGGGGTGGGCCTGCTCCTGGTCTTCTTCGTCGTCTTCTTCACCGCCGTCCTGCGCCAGCGGGTGCGGACCAAGCCCGCACGCACCCGTGCCCAGAACCTCACCGACTTCGGGGCCATCGCCGTGTGCCTGCTGGTCTCCGCCTTCTGGGACCCGGGGTTCGGGCTGGTCCTGCTGGGGGCCCTCTTCGCGGTGCCGCTGTGGCGTCAGGTCTCCCGGCAGGGGCGGTCGTGAGTACCGGACCCCAGCTCGACCCCGCCGTCCAGCACCCCACCAAGCTCGCCGTCGTCGCGTTCCTGTCCGGCTGCCTCGAAGCGGACTTCAAGTCGGTGCGCGACCGGCTGGAGCTCAGCGACTCGGCCCTTTCCCGGACGCTGTCGGGACTGGAGGAGACCGGCCACGTCAAGGTCCGCAAGGGGTTCGTCGGCAAGCGACCCCGCACCTGGGTCTCGCTGACGGCCGACGGCCGGCGCAAGCTCGCCGGTCACCTCGCGGCCCTGCAGGCGATCGCCGCGGGGGCGCTGGCTCAGGCCTCGGACCTGCCCGCCGAGCCCACCGAGGTCGCGTAGAGCGTGCGCAGGACGTCGGCGATGTCGGGTTCCTCCACCGACAGGTCGCTGACGTCGGACCGGCGCGAGACCTGGGCGAGGACCGCGGCGGCGGTGGTCTCCTCCGCGGAGAAGGCGTACCGCAGCCGCAACCCGCCCTCCTCGACGGCGAGCAGTTCGGCGTCGTCGACGCGGGCGGGCTCGACGGGCTCGCGCTGGTCGACGACGAGGACCCGCCGGGCGCCGACGCGACGGACGAGCCCGGGCAGGTCGCCGTCGTAGGCGGCGCGGCCGCGGTCGACGACGAGGACCCGGTCGCACAACCGCTGCACGTCGCCCATGTCGTGGGTCGTCAGCAGCAGCGTCGTCCCCCGTTCGGCGCGTTCGGCCCGCAGGAACTGCCGCAGGCGTTCGCTGGACAGCACGTCCAACCCGATCGTGGGTTCGTCCAGCAGCAGCAGTCCGGGGGAGTGCAGCAGGGCCGCGGCGACCTCGCCGCGCATCCGCTGCCCCAGCGACAACTGCCGCACGGGGGTCGTGAGGAACTCGCCGAGGCCCAGCCGTTCGTCGAGGTCGCGCAACCTCGGCCGCCACACCGTCGGCGGTAGGCGGTGGATGGCGGCCAGCAGGCGGAACGACTCGCGCAGCGGGAGGTCCCACCAGAGCTGGCTGCGCTGGCCGAACACGACGCCGATGCGCCGGGCCAGGTCGCGGCGGCGCGTCACGGGGTCCAGCCCGCACGTGCGGACCGTCCCGGACGTGGGGACGAGGATGCCGGTGAGGAGTTTGACCGTCGTCGACTTCCCGGCCCCGTTGGCGCCGATGAACCCCACGGACTCGCCCGCGGCGACGCGCATCGACAGGCCGTCGACGGCCCGGACCACCTTGCGGCGCCGACGGAACCGGCCGTCCGCCTTCTCCCGCACGACGTACTCGCGGACGAGGTCCTCGATCTCCAGCGCGTTCACGACCCGCTCCCCGTGTAGTGCCGGACCCCTCTGCGCCACAGCAGCAGCGCGATGCCCCACACGGCCGCGGCGGCGACGGGGGAGAACCAGCCGAGCCACGCCGGCAACCCGGCCGGCCCGGGTTCGCCGAGCAGGGCCAGGACCGGCAGGTAGGCGACGAACGCGGCGGGCACGACGTAGCAGAACAACCACCGCAGCGGGGCCGAGTACAACGACGCCGGGTACTGCGCGGCGTTCGACCCGCCGTAGGTGATCGAGTTCACCGCCTCCTTGCCGTCCAGCAGCCAGAACTGCAGGGCGCCCGCGACGACGAACACGGCCGTGAAGACCCCGGTGCCGCCGACGACGGCCACCAGCAGCAGGAGCGCGGCCCGGGCGTCGAGTTCGACGCCCGTGTGCGGCCACGCGACGGCGAACACCGCGGCCGCGACGAGGACCCGCCCGATCCGCTTGAGCGACACGTCGGAGGTCGCCAGCTGGGTCAGGACGGGCAGCGGACGCAGCAGGAACGCGTCGAGGGTCCCGGTGCGGACGTGGGTCGGGAGGTTGTCGACGTGCCCGAGCAGGAGGTCGCCGACGGCGAAGGTGACGTTGGCCAGGGCGAACACCAGGCAGGCCTGCCACACGTCCAGCCCGCCCAGGGTGTTCGCCCGGGAGAACACGACGTAGAGCGTCACGAACTCACCGGCCCCGATGCCGACGTTCGCGAGCAGGTCCGCGGCGAAGGACGCCCGGTAGGACAGTTGCGACCGGATCCGCGAGCCCAGGAGGGCGCGGTACGGCGCGGACCGGTCCTCAGCCACCCTGCACCACCAGCCTGCGCGACCCTGCGCCCAGCAGGACCCGCCCGGCCAGCAGCAGCCCCGCGAGCCAGCCGAGTTGCACCCCGATCAGGCGCAGGGCCTCCGATCCCGTTGCCCGGCCGAGGAAGACGTCGATGGGCGCCTGCAGCATCGAGGGGAACGGCGTCGCGTGCGCGAGGGTCTCCAGCCACCCGGGGAACCAGGCCACGGGGATCGCCAGGCCGGTCAGCGACGACGCGAGCACCGTGTACAGCAGCAGCAGCCCGCGGATCTCCGTCAGCCAGAACGCCGTGAGGTTCACCAGCCAGCGCGCCGCGAAGGAGACCGACACCCCGAGCACCGCGCAGCACGCCCCGAGCAGGTAGGGGACCGGGCCGGGGGGCAGGCTCAGGCCCGTCAGGACGACCCCCAGCAGCAGCGGAGGGATCCCGCGCGGCAGGAACAGGTACGCCGCGCGGCCGAGGTCGGTGGCCCACGCGGCGAGCTGCGGGTCGACGGGCCGGGCGAGGTCGACGGCGATGTCGCCGGTCCGCACGCGCCGGGCGGCCTCGTCGTCGGCGAAGACGCTCACGGGGGCGAGCAGGGCCTGGCTGATCCACGCGTAGGTCGCGGCCTGCTGCAGGTCGTACCCCGCGACGGCGCCCGCCGAACCCACGGTCCCCACGAGCACGGCGGCCTTGATGGCCCCGAAGATGGAGTTCGTGAGGGCGCCGGCAGCCGTCGCGGCCCGGTAGGTCGACCACCTGCGGAACCCCGCCGCGACGAGGGCGGGGTAGACGGGCACGTCGATCGACCCTAGACCAGGGACGCGGCCGGTTCCAGGGTCCGCTCAGCGCAGCAGCGGCGGGTGCAGGGTCGTGGCCGGTCCCCGGCGGAACAGGGCCGCGGGCCGCCCCCCGTCGCGCGTGGTCGTGGCGCCCGTCGGGTCGAGGAAACCCGCCGCTCCCGTCACCTTGCGGTGGAAGTTGCGCGGGTCCAGCCCGGTGCCCCACACCGCCTCGTAGACCTTCCGGAGTTCGGCGACGGTGAACTCCGGTGGGCAGAAGGCCGTCGCGAGCGGGCTGTACTCCAGCTTGGACCGGGCCCGCTCGACGCCGTCGGCCAGCAGATGGTCGTGGTCGAAGGCGAGGCCCTGCGCCTCGGCGACGGGGAACCAGCGGGCGTCGGCGGCGTCGGTCCCGGCGCGGGGGACGGGCAGGTCGGGGGCCAGGGCCAGGTAGCAGACCGTCACGACGCGCTGGCGGGGGTCGCGACCCGGGGCGCCGTAGCTGGCGAGCTGCTCGAGGTGGACCAGCCCGCGGGGCAGGCCGGTCTCCTCGGCCAGTTCGCGCTCGGCGGCCGCCGGCAGGTCCTCGTCGGGGCGCACGAAACCGCCGGGCAGGGCCCAGCGCCCGAGGAAGGGTTCCTCGCCGCGTTCGACGAGGAGCACCGAGAGCGTGTCGGCGCGGACGGTCAGGACGACGAGGTCGACGGTCACGGCCAGGGCGGGGTGGCTCACCCGGTCAGCGTAGTGACTTGTCGTCATTCTGACGAAAGTACGTTATCGTCATCTCGACGACAAGAACTCCCGAGGAGGACCCGATGGCCGACATCACCCGCTACCCCTTCACCCGCCACCTGCGCAGCACCCCCACCACCCACGTCATCCACCACCGCTGCGGCAAGCTCGCCCACTCCGGCACCGGCCAGGCGTTCTGGTTCCGGCCCCTGTCGGCGACCCTGTCCGAGCTGCCCGTCGACGACCGCGAGCTCCCGCTCGTCCTGCACGCCCGCACCGCCGACTTCGTCGACGTCACCGTCCAGGCCACCGTCACCTTCCGCATCGAGGACCCCGACCTCGCCGCCACCCGCGTCGACTTCTCCCTCGACCCCGCCACCGGCCGCTGGCGCTCGGCCCCCCTGCAGCAGATCGCGGGCCTGCTCACCGAGACCGCCCAGCAGCACGTCCTCGACGTCGTCGCCGGCCTGCCGCTGCTGCAGGTCCTCACCGACGGCGTCCGCCTCACCCGCGAGCGCATCACCGCCGGCCTGCTCGCCGACAGCCGCCTCGCCCAGACCGGGCTCGCCCTCGTCGACGCCCGCGTCGTCGCCGTCCGCCCCGACCCCGACGTCGAGAAGGCCCTCGGCACCCCCACCCGCGAGCAGCTGCAGACCGAGGCCGACGGGGCCACCGCCCAGCGCCGGGCCCTGGCCGTCGAACGCGAGCGCGCCATCAGCGAGAACGAGCTGCAGAGCAAGATCGAGCTCGCCCGCCGCGAGGAGCAGCTCGTCGCCCAGAAGGGCGCCAACCAGCGCCGCGC
The DNA here is from genome assembly GCF_003002055.1 of Kineococcus rhizosphaerae. Lineage (NCBI taxonomy): Bacteria > Bacillati > Actinomycetota > Actinomycetes > Kineosporiales > Kineosporiaceae > Kineococcus > Kineococcus rhizosphaerae. Next base: position 177,279 of record NZ_PVZF01000003.1, on the reverse strand, counting down.
CGTCGAGGACAGCGCCGCCGCGGACGCCATCCGCACCACCGCCGAGGCCGAACGCGAAGAACGCCTCGCCCGGGCCCACGCCGCCGCCCGCCGCCTGCAGGGCGAGGCCGACGCCGCCGCCGAGGCCGCCCGCATGGCCGCCATCGCCGGCACCCCGCCCGAGGTCCTGCTCACCCTGGCCCTGAAGGAGTTCGCCGGTCAGCTCCCGAACGTCGGCACCCTCGTCCTGACCCCCGACGTCGTCACCGGCGCCCTCACGAAGCTGGTGGCGGGAGGGCAGGCGTGAGCCTCGCGCCGCGCGCCGTCCTCGTGCACCGGCGCACCCAGTACGCCGAGGCCGTCGCCCGGCACGGCACCCCCGGCGCCGCCGACTTCTTCCTGCGCCAGCGCGGCGGCTCCCTCGACGACCTGGCCGCCGCCGACGACCAGCAGCGGGCGGCGCTCGCGACCGTCGCCGCCGCCGTCCCCGCCGACTGGCGCACCGGCACCGTCGAACGCGCCGAGCTGTCCCGCTTCCTCTTCGCCCCCGAGGACGTCGTCGTGGTCGTCGGGCAGGACGGGCTGGTCGCCAACGTCGCCAAGTACCTGGCGGGCCAGACCGTCGTCGGCATCGACCCCGCGCCCGGCCGCAACGCCGGGGTCCTCGTCCCGCACCGCGCCTCGCAGGCCCGGGACCTGCTGCACCGCAGCCTGTCCGAAGGGGTGTGCGAGCAGCGCACCATGGTCTGCGCGACCACGGACGACGGGCAGGAGCTGCACGCCCTCAACGAGGTCTTCGTCGGCCACCGCAGCCACCAGACGTCGCGCTACGTCCTGCGCTGCGGTGAGCGCCGCGAGGAGCAGGCCTCCAGCGGCCTCGTCGTCGGGACCGGGACGGGAGCCACGGGGTGGCTCGCCTCGCTGGCCCGGGCGCGCGGAGGGGCCGCCCTGCCCGGTGCGACGGACCCGGCGCTGGCCTGGTTCGTCCGGGAGGCCTGGCCCTCGCCGACCACCGGCGCCGACCTCGTCGCGGGCACCCTGGCGCAGGAGTCGCTGACGGTCGACGTCCTGTCCGACGACCTGGTCGTCTTCGGCGACGGGGTCGAGGAGGACCGGCTCACCGTCAGCCGCGGGCAGCACCTGCACGTGCGGGTCAGCCCGCGCCACCTCGCCCTGCTGCGCCGATGAGGGTGGGCTCCGTGCCCCAGCACCCCCCGCGCGGCGGCACACTGGGGCTCGTGACCCTGATCGACGACAACCGCGCGACGACCGCTGCCGCTGACGGTGGGGCCCCGGCCGCGGACCTGGTGGACGCCCTCAACGCCGTGCTCGGCACCGACCCCGCCTCCGGGGTCGTCGACGCCTCCAGCCGCCGGCGCGCCGAGTACACGACCGACGCGTCGAACTACCGCGTCGTCCCGCAGGTCGTCGTCTTCCCCCGCTCGGTCGAGGACGTCGAGTCCGTCTGGTCGGTGTGCCGGCAGCTCGGGGTGCCCTTCACCTCCCGCGGCGCGGGCACGTCGGTGGCGGGCAACGCCATCGGCTCCGGCGTCGTGCTCGACTTCTCCCGGCACCTGAACCGCGTCCTGGAGGTCGACGCCGACTCCATGACCGCGCTCATCGAGCCCGGGGTGATCCTCGACGACCTGCAGCGCCAGGCCGCCCCGCACGGGCTGCGGTTCGGGCCCGACCCCTCCACCCACGCCCGCTGCACCGTCGGCGGGATGATCGGCAACGACGCCTGCGGCTCGCACGCCCTGGCCTACGGCCGCACCTCGCACAACGTCGTCGCCCTGGAGGTCCTGGACGGCCACGGCCGCCGGTACTGGACCGACGCCCCGCCCGCGGACCTCCTGACCGAGCTGCAGGGCATCGCCTCGGCGCACCTGGGGCTGATCCGCACCACGTTCGGCACGTTCGGCCGGCAGGTCTCCGGCTACGCCCTCGAACACCTGCTGCCCGAGACCGGTGGCCCCACCGGCACGGCGCTGGCGCGGCTGCTGACCGGTTCGGAGGGCACCCTCGCCACGATCCTGCGCGCCCGCGTGCGGCTCGTGCGGCAGTCGCCCTCGACCACCTTCGTGGTCCTGGGCTACCCCTCGATGCACGAGGCCGCCGACGCGACCCCGGCCCTGCTGGAGCACGCCCCGCTCGCCGTCGAGGGCATCGACCGCCGGCTGGCCGACGTCGTCGTGCGCCGGGGCGGGTCCGTCGACGGCCTGCCCGGTGGGGACGGGTGGCTGTTCGTCGAGATGGGCGGGGAGAGCCCCGAGGAGTCCCTCGCCGCCGCGCGGGCGATGGTCGCCGACTCCCGGGCGCTGGACTCGGTGGTCATCCCGACGGCCGCCGAGGCGCGGACGCTGTGGCGCATTCGCGAGGACGGCGCCGGGCTGGCCGGCCGGTCCCCGGAGGGGCTGCCCGCGTGGCCGGGCTGGGAGGACGCCGCGGTGCCCCCCGCCAGGCTGGGGGAGTACCTGCGCGAGTTCGACGCGCTCATGGCCTCCCACGGGGTGGACGGCCTGGCGTACGGGCACTTCGGCGACGGGTGCATCCACGTCCGCATCGACTTCCCCCTCTACAAGGACGGCGGCGGCGCGCTCGCCAAGGCGTTCCTGGAGGACGCCGCCCGGCTCGTCGCCCGCCACGGCGGGTCGCTGTCCGGCGAGCACGGCGACGGCCGCGCCCGCGGCGGGCTGCTGCCCCTCATGTACGACGCCGAGGCCATCGCGGCGTTCGAGGAGGTCAAGCGCGCGTTCGACCCCGCCGACCTGCTGAACCCCGGCGTCATCGTGCGCCCCGCCGACGTCGCCGCCGACCTGCGCGTGCCCGCCGCCCGTCCCGCGCACGCCCTGGGCATGCCGCTCAAGTTCGCCTACTCGCGCGACGAGGGCGACCTGACCCGCGCCGTCCACCGCTGCGTCGGCGTCGGCAAGTGCCGCGCCGACTCCGGCGGCGTCATGTGCCCCTCGTACCTGGCGACCGGCGACGAGAAGGACTCCACCCGCGGCCGCGCCCGGCTCCTGCAGGAGATGGCCAACGGCACCCTCGTCACCGACGGGTGGCGCTCGCAGGAGGTCAAGGACGTCCTGGACCTGTGCCTGTCCTGCAAGGGGTGCTCGGCGGACTGCCCCGCCGGGGTCGACATGCCGACGTACAAGGCGGAGTTCCTCGACAAGTTCTACGCGGGCCGGGTGCGCCCGATGAACCACTACCTGCTGGGCTGGCTGCCGCGCTGGTCGAAGCTGGCGACGGCCGCCCCGGCGCTGACGAAGCTGGTGAACACGCTGACGTCGGTCCCGGCGCTGGCGTGGACGGCGAAGGCCGTCGGCGGGGTGGCCCAGGAGCGGCCGCTGCCGGAGTTCGCGGTCGAGACGTTCCGCGACTGGTTCGCCCGACGTGCGGTGCGCGACGACGGTCAGCCCGTCCTGTTGTGGGTCGACTCGTTCACCGAGCACTTCTCGCCCGAGGTGGGGCGCGCGGCCGTGAAGCTGCTGGAGCACCTCGGGTTCTCGGTGCGCCTGACCGAGAAGCAGGTCTGCTGCGGCCTGACGTGGGTCTCCACCGGCCAGCTGGACGGGGCCAAGCGCCAGCTACGGACGTCGCTGGACGCGCTGGGGACCTCGAACGTCCCCGTCGTCGGGCTCGAACCGTCGTGCACGGCGCTGCTGCGCGAGGACGCCGCCGAACTGCTGCCCGACGACCCGCGCGCCCACGCGCTGGAGCACCGGGTCAAGACGCTGGCCGAGCTCATCGCCGAGCAGCGCCCGGACTGGATCCCGCCGCAGCTCGACCCCGACGGGCCGGTCAAGGCCGTCGTCCAGCCGCACTGCCACCAGCACGCCGTCATGGGGTTCTCCCCCGACGAGCGCCTGCTGGCCAAGGCCGGTGTGGACGCGCAGGTCCTGAAGGGCTGCTGCGGTCTGGCGGGCAACTTCGGGGCCGAGGCGGGGCACTACGACGTCTCGGTGAAGGTCGCCGAGCACGACCTGCTGCCGGCGCTGCGCGAGCGCGGCGACGCGCTCGTCGTCGCCGACGGGTACTCGTGCCGGACGCAGTCGGACAACCTCACCGGCGTCCGGCCCAAGCACCTCGCCGAACTGCTCGCCGAGGCCCTGCCCGAGGACTGAGCCCGACCGCTGAGTTCCGTGGAGTCGAGAGGTCGAAGCGTCATGAGCCGAGTCGTGTGCCACCAGTCCACCTCCCTCGACGGGTTCTCCGCCGGGCCCGAGCAGACCCTGGACACCCCGATGGGGACCGGGGACGTGCGGCGCCTGCACCAGTGGATGTTCCGCGCCGACGAGCCCGGCCACGAGGCCGACGCCGCGTGGCGCGCGGGCCTGCTGGGGCCGATCGGTGCGGTCGTCATGGGACGCAACATGTTCGGCCCCGTCCGGGGTGCGTGGCCGGACGAGTCGTGGCGGGGCTGGTGGGGTGAGGAACCGCCGTACCACGCGCCGGTGTTCGTCCTCACCCACCACGAGCGCGCGCCGCTGGAGACGACGGGGACGACCTTCCACTTCGTCACCGAGGGTTTCGACGCCGCGTTCGCCCGTGCGCGCGAAGCCGCCGGCGACGGTGACGTCCGCATCGCCGGCGGTGCCTCCACCGTCCGGCAGGCCCTGGAGCGGGACCTGGTCGACGACCTGTTCCTGGACGTCTCCCCGTTCCTGCTCGGCGCGGGCGAGCGCCTGTTCGACGGCCTGACCGGGTTCACCCTCACTCCCGTCGAGGTCGTCCACTCCCCGCTCGCCACCCACGTCCACTACTCCCGCTGACCCCCCCGCCCCGCCCCCACCACGCTGAAGGCACACCTTCCGCCCTCCCGACTGACATTCCCGGGCGGAAGGTGTGCCTTCAGCGTCGGAGGGGTCGCAGTGCGAGGCGCTGACGGGCGATCGCCCGGTTGACCGCGTCGACGATCTCCTGCCCGTCGCGCAGCATCCGCGACGTCACGTGCACCACCTCCCAGCCGGCGTCCCGCAGACGTCGCAGTCGAAGGCGGTCCTCCGACAGCTGTTCCCGCAGCGCGTGCCACTCGCCGTCGTACTCGATCGCGACCTGGAGATCGACGAGAGCGAGGTCGAGACGGGCGACGAATCGTCCGCCCTGGTCGAACACCCTCCACCGGGGTTCCACGGGGAGCCCCGCCTTCTGCAGCACCACGCGCAGCTTGGACTCCGGACGGGAGTCCGCACGCGGGTCGCACAGGGCAGCGGCCTCGCGCGCCTGGACCACGTGCGGGTCGTGCACGTCCTCGAGCCACTGGCGGAACCGCGTGAGGTCGACGAGCCCCGCGCGGACCACGGCGTCGAGATCGGCCACCGCGTCCAGGAGCCCGACGCGAGTCGTCAGGTCGAACGCCATGCGTTCGGGTCCGGGGAGGGGAACGCCGTCGCGCACGCTCGCGACGGCCACGTGCTTGGCCCGCCGGATGCTCACACCCCGAGGGGTCGTCCAGCGATCCCCGTGCCGACACAGGACCTGGACGTCGTCCTCCCAGCGCGTGAGCTCGACACCGAGGAGAGTCGCCTGTGAACGACCCGTCACCACGGCGCCCTCCGGCAGGACGAGAGCGGCCGCCTTGCACCGCAGTCGGTGGGTCACCGGAACGCCGGGCACGGTGTAGACGCCTCGCAGCACGCGCTTGACCGCACTCCCGCGGAGTTCCCTGGCGGTGAAGACGCCGTCCTTCACGGCGTCGCGCCCGAGGAAGACCTCCGGCAGCAGGATCGAGGGATCACGTCGTCGCATCCCCGCACCCTGCGATCCTCACGACGCGTTCTCACCGCGACGATCGGCGTCTTGTGGACGACACGCCGTTCCCGCCCTCCTGTGGACACCGCGGCGCCATCTCCGCCGAAGGCACACCTCGCGCCCCAGGATCAGACGTCGCGGGGGCTCAAGATGTGCCTTCGGCCGGAGACGAGGCACGTGGAGGGCGGAAGGTGTGCCTTCGGCGGGAAGGGGGGTGGCGGGTCGGGAGTCAGGTGCGGCGGACGGCCAGGTCGACGAGGACGTGGGTGTCCCGGCGGTCGCGGCCGGCGAGGAACCTCTTCGGTGGGCGGTGGACGTCCCGCAGGTCGGCGGAGCCGGGGACGGGGCGGCGGTCGTCGGACGGGCCGGACAGGGCCCAGTTCACGACGCGGACGCGGACGGGGAAACCCGTCGTGGGCACCGCCCCCGGGACGGGGTCCAGGGTGCCGTGCCGGACGCCCGTCCCCAGTTCGGCGGGTACCGGGCGGGACCGCAGGAACCACGTCACGTCGTCCCCGACGCACGGGCGGTGGCGGTGGTGGAACTCCTTGACGTGCAACAGCACGGGCAGGACGACGAACAGGCGCAGACTGACCGGGGTCAGCGCGGTGTGGTGGTGCAAGAGAAGATCCGCGCACTCGACAGACCGGGAGACGAAGCCCCCGGGCGCGGATTCACCGTGGGCGAGACCGTACACGGTGCCCCCGGACTCCGCCAGCGCCCGACCGCCCGACCGCCGGACCCCGGGGCCGAAGGTGTGCCTCGGACCCGGGATCGGGCGGCAGGAGGGCGCGAGGTGTGCCTCGCGCGGAGAGGGGGCGCGGGGGAGGGCGGGGTCAGGCGGCGATCGAGGTCAGGAACCGGAGTGGCCCGCGCCCGCGGCCCACTCCCGGACGGCGGCGACGTCGGCGCGCAACTGGGTCACGAGTTCCTCCGACCCGGTGGACCGGCGCTGCGGACGCAACCGGGTGATCAGGTGCACGATCACCCGGCGGCCGTACAGGTCACCGCTGAAGTCGAGCAGGTTCGCCTCGAGCAGGCGTTCCCCGGTGCGGTCGTAGTAGGTCGGCCGGTGCCCGACCGAGACGGCGGCGACGTGGGTCGTCGCACGCCCGGTGCCCGGGTCGACCTCGACGAGACCGGCCCAGACCCCGTCGCGCAGGTCCTGCCCGTGGACGCCGAGGTTCGCGGTCGGGAAACCGAGCAGCCGGCCGCGCTCGTCCCCGTGTTCCACGACGCCCTCGATCCGCTGCGCGGCAGCGGCGCCGGTCGGCGGCGTCACCGCCCGTCCCCCGTGAACGCCGGGACGACCTGCTCGATGAACAGCGCCAGGGAGTCCCGCTTCTCCTCGTGCGACATGCCGTTGTCGATCCAGAAGCTGAACTCGTCCACGCCGAGCTGCTCGTAGTACCGGATGCGCTCGACGACCTCCTCGGGTGTGCCGATCATCGCGGTCTTGTGCAGCGAGTCGACCTCGAACTCCGGACGGTCGGCGAACTTCTCCTCCGGGCTCGGGGCGAGGAAACCCTTCTCGGGTGTGGTCCGGTTCCCGAACCACGCGTCGAAGGTGCGGTAGTACCGGGCGACGGCCTCGGCGGCGGGCCGCCAGGCGTCGGGCCGGTCGGTGGGGTGGACGTGGGTGTGCCGCAGCACCATCAGCTGCGGACGGTCCCGCTCCGGGTGGTTCGCCACGGCGGTGTCGAACTTGCGGGCCAGGTCCTCGACCTCCTCGTCCCCCTTCATGAGCGGGGTCACCATGACGTTGCAGCCGGAGGCGACGGCGAAGTCGTGCGAGTCGGGGTCCCGGGCGGCGATCCACACCGGCGGGCCGGGCTTCTGGACGGGGGAGGGCACGCTGGTCGACGTCGGGAACTGCCAGATCTCCCCGTCGTGGGCGTAGTCGCCCTCCCACAGCTTCCGGACGGCGGGCACGAGCTCGCGCAGGTGCTTGCCGCCGTCGCGCGCCGACAGGCCATCGGCCATCCGGTCGAACTCGAACTGGTAGGCCCCCCGGGCCAGCCCGACCTCCATGCGGCCGCCGCTGATGACGTCGAGCAGGGCGCACTCGCCCGCGGCGCGGATCGGGTTCCAGAAGGGGGCGATGATCGTCCCCGCGCCCAGCCGGATCCGCGACGTGCGGGCGGCGAGGTAGGCCAGTTGCGGCATCGGGCTGGGGGAGACGGTGTACTCCATCGCGTGGTGCTCACCGATCCAGACGGTGCTAAAACCCCCTTCCTCGGCCATGAGCGCCAGCTCGGTCAGGTTCTCGAAGAGCTGCTGGTGGGAGACCTCCTCGTCCCAGCGTTCCATGTGCACGAACAGCGAGAACTTCACGTCGTCTACTCCTCATCGCGTCGATGACTGTGGTGCTGAACGGCTCAGCTGCGCATGGTGAACGGGTCGGCGAGCGGCTCGGTGCTGGTGTTGATCCACACGCTCTTCAGGCGCGTGTACTCGCGGATCGTCTCTTGGCCGTGCTCGACCCCGACGCCGCTGCTGCCGAAACCCTGGCGGGGGGACATGGGCGACATCGCCCGGTAGGTGTTGACCCAGACGGTGCCGGCGTCCAGCCGGTTCGCCATCCGGTGCGCGCGGGACAGGTCCGAGGTCCACACCCCGGCCGCGAGCCCGTACTCGGTGTCGTTGGCGAGGGCGACGACCTCGTCCTCGGTGTCGAACGGCATGACGGCGGCGACGGGCCCGAAGATCTCCTCGCGGACGACGCGCATCGAGTTGTCGACGTCGACGAGGACGGTGGGTTCGTAGAAGTAGCCGCCGAGGCCGCCGTCGGTCTGCCGGCCGCCCGTCAGGACGCGCGCACCCTCGGAGACCCCGAGCTGCACGTAGCCGTCGACCTTGACGCGCTGGTCGGCGAAGGCGAGGGGACCCAGCTCGGTGGCGTCGTCCAGCGGGTCGCCGATGCGGATGGTGCGGGCGCGGTCGGTGACGCGTTCGAGCAGCTCGTCGTAGACGGAACGGTGGGCGAAGACGCGGCTGCCGGCGATGCAGGTCTGGCCGGCGGCGGCGAAGATCCCCGCGACGACCCCCATCGCGGCGTTGGCGACGTCCGCGTCCGCGAAGACGATGTTCGGGGACTTGCCGCCCAGTTCCAGCGTCGAGCCGATGAACCGGGAGGCGGTGGCCGCCGCGATCCGGGCGCCGGTCGCGGTGCTGCCGGTGAAGGAGATCTTCGCCAGGCCCGGGTGGTCGACGAGAGCCTGTCCGGCCTCGGCGCCGTAGCCGGTGACGACGTTGACGGTGCCGGGCGGGAACCCGGCCTCGACGGCCAGCTGCGCCAGCCGCAGGATCGTGGCCGAGGTGTGCTCGGACGGTTTGACGACGACGGTGTTCCCCGCGCACAGGGCCGGGGCCAGCTTGCTGGTCGTCAGGGTCAGCGGGGAGTTCCACGGGGTGATGGCCCCGACGACGCCGAGCGGTTCGCGCTGGGTGTAGTTCAGGACGCGCCGGTCCGACGTGGGGATGACGTCGCCCTGGATCTTGTCGGCCAGGCCCGCGTAGTAGTGGAAGTACTCCGGCAGCGTGGTCAGCTGCCCGCGCATCTCGCGCAGGAGCTTGCCGTTGTCCGCGGTCTCCATGCGGGCCAGTTCCTCCGCGTTCTCGGCGACGAGGTCGCCGAGGCGGCGCAGGAGGTGACCGCGCCTGGTCTGGCTGAGGTCGCGCCAGCGCGGGTCCTCGAAGGCGTCGCGGGCGGAGCGGACGGCGGCGTCCACGTCGGGGGCGGTCCCGCGCGCCACCTGGTAGTTCACCGCGAGCGTGGCCGGGTTGGTGCTCTCGAGGTAGTCCCCGCCGGCGGGGGCGCTCGTCGTGCCGCCGATGTGGTGGTCGAGCTGCTGCACGTCGCTCATGCGTCGATCTCCTCCCAGAAGGTCGTGAGGCGGGTGGTCAGGTCCTGCGGTCGCTGCGCCGGCCACATGTGCCGGGCGCCGGGGACCACGTGCGCCACGCACCCCGGGATCGCCCGCGCGAGGCGGCGGGTCATCTCCGGTGTCGACCCGGGGTCGAGGTCGCCGGTCACGGCGAGGGCGGGGACGGTGATGCGGTCCAGCTCGGGACCGATCTCGGCGTCGGCGGTGGCGAAGACCCGGTAGCAGCGCAGGTAGGACGCGGTGTCGTTGGCGAGCAGGGTCTTCTCCGTGCGGCGCACCAGGTCGGGGTCGACGTCGTCGTCGGCCGGGTACCAGCGCTGCAGCGACGCGGCCACGCCGGCGGGGAAGTCCCGCCCGGCCGTGGCCAGCCGGTCCAGGACCGCGGCGCGCTCGGCCGGGGTGCGCCGGCAGACCGAGCTCACCGAGGTGAGCGTCGCCACCAGGTCGGGCCGGAACCGGGCGAGGTGCTGGGCGATCAACGCCCCGAGCGAGAACCCGACGACGTGGGAGCCGGCGGGGACCAGCGGGGCGACCTGCCCGGCCAGGTCGGCGAGGCTCGTCCCCTCGGCGACCGGCGGGTTCGCCCCGTGGCCGGGCAGGTCGGGGGTGAGGACCTCGAACCCGTCGCGGCGCAGGAGGTCCGCCGCCGGCTGCCACATGGTGCGGTCCAGGCCCACCCCGTGCAGGAGGACGACGCTGTCGTGGCTGGTCACCGGTGCCGGCTCACTGCTCGGAGGACAGGGGGGCCAGGCGCTGCTGGGGCCGGCCGCGGGTCGCGGCGGCGAGGGCGACGACGATCTCGCCCGCGTGCGGGGCGTCGGGGACCTGCACCTCGACGCTCTGGTGGTGCGAGCGGATCGTGGCGTCGGTGACGTGCTTGAGGGGGATGTCGAACGTGGTCCCGGCCCGGCCCCGCTTCTCGACGGCGGGCAGCAGCGTCGTGGCCTGGGCGGCCTTGCGGAAGTGGTCGCCGAACTTCAGCGTGTGGATGAGGGCCGAGGCGTGCTCGACCTCCCCGTCGAGCCCGACGATGCCCGCCTTGCCGTAGGCCTCGGCGGTGCCGCCGAGCGCCTCCAGCACGCGGGGGGCGAGCAGGGCACCCAGCTCGGAGGCGTTCGCCTCGATGCCGGGGGCGAGGTCCTCGACGAACCCCGCACCGGCCCAGGGGTTCTCGATGACGGCGGCGACGACGGCGACGCGCGCGACGGGGTCGACCTCGCGGCCGCCCTCCAGGCGGGTCTCCTCCACCACGGTGACGAGCTTGCGCACGTTCATGCCTTGTCCTCCAGGATCGCGGGGGTGACGTTCGGGTCGGTGGTGCGGTCGCCGATGCGGGCGTGCGGGCGCGGTCCGGTGGAGGCGGCGGCCACGACGACGATCTCGTCGGGGCGGGGTGCGTCCGCGACCCGCGTCGTGACCGTCTGGTAGTGGCTGCGCGTCGAGGCCCGGGTCTTGTGCCACAGCGGCACGACGAGGGTCTCGCCGGCCTCGCCGCGGGTGTCGGCGAAGCAGATGATCGACTCGCCCTCGAGGAAGGCGCGGACGAGGTTGCCGAAGTAGGGCGTGTGGATGAGCGCGGCGCCGTGCTCGATCTCCCCGGCGGTGCCGACGACGGCGGCCTTGCCGAACGCCTCGACGTTCCCGACGCCGCCGAGGGCGTCGACGAGGGCGTCGGTCAGCAGCTTCGCCAGGGACGGGGCGATGGCGGCGACCGTCTCGTCGAGGTCCGTGGTGGCCGGGGTGCCCACCCAGGGGTTCGCGATGACGGCGGCCGCGGAGGCCCGTTCGGCGGGGACCGCGGGGGCCGCGCCGGCCTCGGAGAGCACCGTCTCGCGGTAGACGACGAGCTTGCGGACCTCGACGCCGGCGGGGGCGCGGTCGTCCGCGGTGGCCCGCAGCGAGGGCGTGGTCGGCCGGGGGAGCGTGTCCACCGCGGTAGTGCGTGCGACCTCTTGCATGCCACAGACGCTAGGTGTTGCTCCACGTCCGGTCAAGGAATTGGCGGGATGCTTCTCGATCTGATGCGAAAAACTCTGCGATGCAGGGCTTGACGCACGAGAACCCCGCCGTCCGGGTCGGACGGCGGGGTTCTCGGGACACGATGAACCGACTCTGTGGCATGCCACAAAGGAACGTTGGGATCAGCGCGGCGTCAGGGTGCGGAACCCGGACGAGTGCCAGACGAGGGGTTCGGCGTCGGGAGCGGCGGCCAGGGCGTGCACCTGCAGGAGCACGACGTCGTGGTCGCCGGCGGGGAACTGCGAGTGCACCGAGCACTCCAGCCAGACCGGGGCGCCGTGCACGAACTTCGCCCCCGCTCCGGTGGTGGTCGTCTCGATCCCGGCGAAGCGGTCGGCGGCCCGGGAGGCGAGCTGGCGCGCCGTCAGGTCGTGCGCCTCGCCGAGGACGGAGACCCCCAGCCGCAGCCCGGCGTCGGCGGCCGCCCTCAGTCGCGGCCAGCTCGTGGAGGTGTGCTGGACGGCGAACAGGACCAGTGGCGGGTCCAGGGAGATCCCCACCTGGAAGGAGGAGGCGACCAGGACGACCGGTTCCGGCCCGTCGGCGCCGGGGACCTCGGCGCAGATCGCGGCGACGCCCAAGGGGTACAGGGCGAAGGTGGTGCGCAGGGCGGCGGGGTCGTCCTCGAAGGCCTGCAGGGTGAGCGGCTCGGTCACGGAAGCTCCTGGGGGTCGGTTCTCGGGTGTCGACGGCCCCGGTGTCGTGGCGCCGTCGCCGTGGGTGGGTGCGCGGACCCGGTGGTGCGGGCGCGGGTCAGTCCGCGGAGAGGGTCTCCCGTTCGCTGGAGCGCACGTGGTCGCGCATCGCGAACTCGGCCCCGAAGCCGTCCTTGTCCCGGATCCGGGTCAGGACGCGTTCGTGCTCCCCCAGGGAGGCGCCGAGGCGGCCCGGGCGGTTGAGGGAGCGGGCGACCAGCCGGTGGTAGGCGAGCTGGTTCATGAGGGTGCGGTAGTGGTTCTTCAGCTGGGTGTTGTCCGCCCCGTCGATGATCGTGGAGTGGAACGCGTGCACGAGGTCGGCGTACCCGTCGTGGTCGTCGGCGGCCACGGCCAGGCGCGAGCGCTCGATGTTCTCCTCGAGCTCGTCGAGGGCGGGCACCCGGCCGCGGGCGGCCAGCAGGCGCGCCCCCATGCCCTCCAGGACCTCCTTGAGCTCGAAGAGCTCGATGACCTCGCGCCGGCTGGGGGCGCGCACGAAGGTGCCCACGCGGGGCCGGACCTCGATGAGGCCCTCGATCTGCAGCTGCTTGAGCGCCTCCCGGACCGGGGTGCGGCTGACGCCGTGCTGCTCGGCGAGGGCGATCTCGGACAACGGTGACCCGGGCTGGTGGTCACCGCTGATGATCGCGGTCCGCAGGGCGTCCAGGACTCGCGCCTGCGCTCCGGTGAGCGCCGCGGCCTCCATCGGCTGTGGCATGCAAGAGACGGTAGGAGGACCTGTCGCTCTCGTCAACCGTTCCGGGCCCGTGTGCGCCTGCTGCAGGAGAAGAGCGGAGGAACCGGCAGTTCCCGGGCCCGCAGCTCGCGGTGACCTGAGGGCCTTGACTCCGTCGGTGTTGCATGCCACCGTCCTGTGTCACCGGTGAGCGCACCTCGCCCCGGCACCTCGATCCCCGCACCGCTGCGCCCCTCGCGGTCGAGGGCCGCCCCACCCGTCGCCCCGCGCCGAGCAGGAGGGACACACCTCGTGAACGACCAGCCCGCAGGTTCCACCGGCCCCGCCCACCCCCAGGACCGGGGGTACCGCGACCGCGTCGCGGTCGTCGAGCCGTACGGCGTCGACCACATCCCCGACGCCGAACGCCACGGCAGGGCCTCGTCGCAGTTCTCCATCTGGTTCGCCGCCGGCATGAACTTCCCGATCATGGTCCTCGGGTTCTCGGCCGTGAGCTTCGGGCTCTCGCTGACGTCGTCGGTGACCGCGATCCTCGTCGGCTCGTTCCTGGGGTCGGTCGTCATGGGCGTCCTGGCCCGGATGGGGGCCAAGCTCGGCGTCCCGCAGCAGATCCAGGCCCGTGGTCCGCTCGGGTTCTTCGGCAACTTCGTCCCGGTCGCCTACATCAACGTCTTCGCCGGGATCGGCTGGGCGGCCGTCACGATCATCCTGGGCGGGCAGGCCCTGCACCACCTGGTGCCGTTCGTGCCGTACTGGCTCGCGTCCGGGGCCCTCGTGGCGCTGCAACTGGTCGTCGCCGTCTACGGCTACAACATGATCCACTTCCTCCAGCGGATCCTCGCCGTGGTGCTGTTCGTCGGGTTCGCGATGATCACCGTCGTCTCGGTCGTGCGCGGTGTGCACGGCGGTTTCGGGCAGAACCCGGCCGCGCCGTACTGGTCGGGCCCGACCGGGGGGTGGATCACCTTCGCCGGGTACTTCCTCAGCTTCCTCATCGCCTGGTGGCCGTTCGCGTCGGACTACTCCCGGTACCTGCCGGACGACGAGCGGACGAGTCGCGCCACGGGGGGCTGGACGTGGGCCGGGAACTTCATCACCCTCAGCTGGCTGGGCATCGCGGGAGCCCTGCTGGGCAGTTCGGCGGTCTCCGGGGAGGACGCCATCGGCGCGCTGACCCGCATCACCGGCCCGTTCGCCACCCCGGCGCTGCTGGTGGTCCTGCTCTCGTCCTTCTCGCAGAACTTCCTCAACGTCTACGGCGGGGCCATCTCGATCCAGACGCTGCGCATCCCCGTCAGCCGCAAGACCGCCGTCATCGCGATCTGCGCGCTGGCCTACGCCGTGAGCCTGTGGGCCGACGCGGGGTTCGAGGCGAAGTTCAAGAACTTCCTCTTCGTCGGCGCCTACCTCATCGCCCCGTTCGGCGCGATCCTGCTGCTCGACTACACCGTGGGTGGGCGCCGCGACCGCAACCGCATCGGGGAGCTGTACGACGAGCGTCGCGTCCTGGAGTGGGGTTTCGTGGCCTGGCTGCTGGGGGCCGCCGCCTCGGCGCCCTTCTGGAACCTGTCCTTCTACGTCGGGCCGGTCGCGGCGGCGCACCCGCAGTGGGGTGACCTGTCCTACGTCGTCGGGTTCCTGGTCGGCGGGGCGGCGTGGCTGCTGCTGCACCGGCTCCCGCCGCTGTGGCACCGCAGCGGGCCCGTCCGCGGGGACCGGGCCGCGGAAGCCGCCTCCCCGGTGCCCTCGGCGAGCGAGGCCTGAGTGCCGCTGGAGTTCCAGCCCCTGGGGGCGCCGCTGTTCTCCGGTGACGTCGCCTGGGCCGACCTCGCGGCAGTCGTCGGGCAGCCCGTCACGGTCGTGCTCACGACGTTCGCCGCCGGGGCCGGGACGGCCTGGCACCACCACGACCACCCCCAGGTGCTCGTGGTCGGCGAGGGACGCGGTGTCCTGGAGTTCCGGGACGGAGCGCTGCACGAGCTCGCTGCCGGCGCCGTCCGCGTCGTCCCGCCCGGGGCCGTCCACCGGCACGCCGCCGCCCCGGACGCGGCCATGACCCACGTGTCGGTGTCCGCCCGGCAGGACACCGCGCTCGACTGACCGCCGACCCGGACCCCCTCCGCCCGCGCGGAGGGGGTTCCGTCGTTCCGGGGGTGTCGGTCACCTGCCGGTGACGCTCGCGAAACACGGACGAAACACCGAAGGTGTCTACTGGTAGTAGATATTGGACGCTACCGTGAGACGCCCTTGGAGGCTCCCGTGACCGCCCCAGTCGAGACCCCCCCGATCGAGACCGCCCCCGTCGCGACCACCACCCCGCCGCCGGCGCCGGACAGCACCCAGTCCCTGGCCAGCCTCGCCCGCGCCGACGGCGTGAAGTACCTGCTCGCGACCTTCACCACGCTCACCGGCAAACCCTGCTCCAAGCTCGTCCCCGTCTCGGCGGCCGACGAGCTCGAGGCCGAGGGGTGCGGGTTCGCCGGGTACGCCGCCGGCGGGCTCGGCCAGGTCCCCGCCGACCCGGACGTCGTGGCCGTCCCGGACAAGAGCTCCTACGCGCCGCTGCCCTTCGTGCGTCCCGGTCTGGCCATGGTCCACTGCGACCCGCACGTGAACGGCGTCCCGTACGCCTTCGCCCCGCGGGTCCTGCTGCGCCGCCAGCTCGCCGCGGCCGCCGACCTGGGCATGACCCTGTCCGTCGGCGCGGAGGTCGAGTACTTCCTCGTCCGGCGCGGCCCCGACGGCAGGCTCGTGACGGCCGACGCCCACGACGACGCCGACCAGCCCTGCTACGACACCCGCGGCGTGACGCGGATGTACGACCACCTCGCCGCGGTCTCGGACGCCATGGACGAACTCGGGTGGGGGCCGTACGCGAGCGACCACGAGGACGGCAACGGGCAGTTCGAGCAGAACTTCCACTACGCCGACGCGCTCACGACGTCCGACCGGGTCACGACCCTGCGCTACGTCATCCAGATGCTCGCCGAGCAGCGCGGCATGATCGCCACCTACATGCCGAAACCCTTCACCGACCGCACCGGCAGCGGCATGCACCTGCACCTGTCGCTGTGGGGTGCGGAGGGTGCGCGGTTCCCGGCGCTGGTCGACGAGCACGGGCTGGGCCTGTCCCGCACGGCCTACGGCTTCATCGCCGGTCTGCTGGAGCACGCGCCGGCCATGCAGGCCGTGATCGCCCCCACCGTGAACTCGTACAAGCGGACCGGGGCGACCTCGACCGCGTCGGGGGCGACCTGGGCGCCGCGGGCGGCCACCTACGGGGGCAACGACCGGACCCACCTGGTCCGGGTCCCGGACGCGAACCGGGTGGAACTGCGGGCCGGTGACGGCGCGGCGAGCTCGCACCTGGCCGCGGCGGTCGCCCTGGGGTCCGGCCTGGACGGCATCCGGCGCGACCTCGACCCCGGCGCTCCGGGGGCGCGGCGCCAGGACGCCCCGCTGCTGCCGCGCACCCTGCTGGACGCCGTGCACGCGCTGGAGTCCGACGAGGTCGTGACGGGGGTCCTCGACGCCGTCGACCCGGGTGCGGGGGTCTCGCGCTACTACGCCGAGCTGAAGCGCGAGGAGTTCTACGCCTGGCACTCCCGGGTCTCCGACTGGGAGGTCGACCGCTACCTCACGTCGGTGTAGCGGCTGCGCAGCCAGGGCGGGACGACTGGACACCACCAAGAAACGCAGACTACTGTGAAGAAACACCAGAACGAAGGAGGACGCTGATGTGCGGGATCGCCGGTCTTCACCTGCGGGACGCGGCGCTGCAGCCGCAGCTCGGTTCCCTGCTGCAGACGATGCTCTGCCAGGCCGCCGAACGCGGGACCGACGCCGCCGGGGTCGGCCTCTACGGGGACCCGTCGCTGAACCCCGCCGGCCGGGCCACGGTCTGCGTCATCGAGTCCCCGCTCGCCGCCGCTGAGGCGGTCGCGGGCGTCGAACGCGCACTGGGACAGCCGGTCCAGGGCCGGGCCAGCGGCCAGACCACGGTGTTCACCGCGGCCGTGGACCCCGCGCTGCTCGAGACCGCCGTCCGCACGGCGCTGCCGGGAGCCGTCGTCACCAGCCGGGGGGAGAACCTCGCCGTCCTCAAGGGCACGGGCCACCCCGACGACCTCGCCACGACGTTCCGGCTGGCCGACGCCGGCGGCTACCAGGGCGTCGCCCACACCCGCATGGCGACGGAGTCCGCCGTCACCTCCACCGGCAGCCACCCCTACTCGGTCGGCCCCGACCAGTGCATGGTCCACAACGGGTCCTTCGCCAACCACGCGACGATCCGCCGCGAGCTGATGGCCGAGGGCATCGAGTTCGACTCGCAGAACGACACCGAGGTGGGGGCGCGGTTCGTCGCCAAGCAGCTCGCCGAGGGCGCCGACGTCGAGAAGGCGCTGCGGCTGCTCTGCGAGCGGTTCGACGGTTTCTACACCCTGCTGGTCGCGACCGAGAACTCCTTCGCCGTCGTCCGCGACGCCATCGCCTGCAAACCCGCCGTCGTCGCCGAGACCGACCAGTGGGTCGCGATGGCCAGCGAGTACCGCTACCTCACCGGCCTGCCCGGTGTCGAGAACGCCCGCATCTTCGAACCCGAGCCGGAAGTGGTGTACGCATGGGAACGCTGACCGAAGACGTCGTGCAGGAGACCGTCACCGAGGTCGACCTCTCGGCCTCCTCCGTCCGGGACCTGAACGCCGCCCTGCACGCCGAACCCGAGGGTTCCACCGCGGGCTACCGGGTCGTGCACCCCGAGGGCAAGCACTCCCTCGCGGTCGGCCTGAACCGCCCCGTGACCGTCACGATCGACGGTCACGTCGGGTACTACGCCGCGGGCATGAACCAGCTCGCGACGGTCGAGATCGACGGCAACGCCGGGGTCGGCGTCGCCGAGAACATGATGTCCGGCACGGTCCTCGTCCACGGCGACGCCTCCCAGGCCGCCGGCGCCACGGCGCACGGCGGGCTGCTCGTCGTCGACGGCAACGCCGCTGCGCGCTGCGGGATCTCGATGAAGGGCGTGGACATCGTCGTCGGCGGGAACGTCGGCCACATGAGCGGGTTCATGGCCCAGGCCGGCCGCCTGGTCGTCTGCGGCGACGCCGGGGACGCCCTCGGCGACTCGATCTACGAGGCGCGCATCTACGTCAAGGGCACCGTGAAGTCCCTGGGCGCGGACTGCGTCGCCAAGGAGATGCGCCCCGAGCACCTCGACGAGCTCACCCGGCTGCTCGAGGCCGCCGGCCGCGACGACGACCCCGCCGCGTTCACCCGCTACGGCTCGGCCCGCACGCTCTACAACTTCCACGTCGACAACGCCTCGGCGTACTGAGGAGGGTTCCCATGACCGACGAGTTCGCCTCCCGGGGGCTGCGCGAATCCGCGACGTTCGACCGGACCACGATCGCCGCCATCCAGCACGCCGCCCGCACCGGCATCTACGACATCCGCGGCGGCGGTGCCAAGCGCAAGCTCCCGCACTTCGACGACCTGGTGTTCCTCGGCGCCAGCATGTCCCGCTACCCCCTGGAGGGGTACCGCGAACGCTGCGACACCGACGTGGTGCTGGGGGCGAGGAACGCGAGGTTCCCGCTGCACCTGTCGACGCCGGTGACCATCGCGGGCATGAGCTTCGGGGCGCTGTCGGGCCGGGCCAAGGAGGCCCTCGGGCGCGGGGCCAGCGAGGTCGGCACCTCGACCACCACGGGCGACGGCGGCATGACCGACGAGGAGCGCGGGCACTCCAAGCACCTCGTCTACCAGTACCTGCCCTCGCGCTACGGCATGAACCCCGACCACCTGCGCGCGGCCGACGCCATCGAGATCGTGCTCGGCCAGGGCGCCAAACCCGGCGGCGGCGGCATGCTGCTCGGCCAGAAGATCACCGAACGCGTCGCGGGCATGCGCACCCTGCCCGTGGGCGTCGACCAGCGCTCGGCGTGCCGCCACCCCGACTGGACCGGCCCGGACGACCTCGCCATCAAGATCGGCGAGATCCGGGAGATCACCGACTGGGAGAAGCCGATCTACGTCAAGGTCGGTGCCTCGCGCCCCTACTACGACGTCAAGCTCGCCGTGAAGGCCGGTGCGGACGTCGTGGTGGTCGACGGGATGCAGGGCGGGACGGCCGCCACGCAGGACGTCTTCATCGAGCACGTGGGCATCCCGACGCTCGCCGCGATCCCCGAGGCCGTCCGTGCCCTGCAGGAGATGGGCGTGCACCGCGAGGTCCAGCTCGTCGTCTCCGGCGGCATCCGCAACGGTGCCGACCTCGCCAAGTGCATGGCCCTGGGCGCCGACGCCGTCGCGATCGGCACCGCCGCGCTCATCGCCCTCGGCGACAACGACCCGGCGCTGGACGCGCAGTACCGCGAGATCGGGTCGGCCGCGGGGTTCTACGACGACTGGCAGGCGGGGCGGGACCCGGCCGGCATCACCACCCAGGACCCCGAGCTGCAGAAGAACTTCGACCCCGAGGTCGGCGGCCGCAAGCTCGCGAACTTCCTGCGGGTCATGACGATGGAAGCGCAGATCATCGCCCGCGCCTGCGGCAAGGCGCACCTGCAGCACCTCGAACCCGAGGACCTCGTGGCGCTGTCGATCGAGGCCGCCGCCATGGCCAAGCTGCCCCTCGCGGGGACCAGCTGGATCCCCGGTCAGGCACTCTGAGCGGGTGCGAACGCTCGACTACGACGACGTCCCCGACCAGCCCTGGCGCAACGGGGGAGGGACGACGCGCGAACTGCACCGCGACGAGCGCTGGCGGCTGAGCATCGCCACGATCCGCGCGGCGGGGCGGTTCTCGGCGTTCCCCGGGGTGGAGCGCACCTTCACGGTCGCCCGGGGGACGCTCGTCCTGACCGTCGCGGGGACGGCGCACCGCCTCCTCCCCGGCGACCTCCTGGAGTTCGCCGGTGAGGACGAGGTGCGCGCCGCCCCCGACGGGGAGGTCACGGCCGTCAACGTCATGACCACCCGCCCGCACCGGGCGCGGGTCCGGGTCGGGGTCCCCGGCGCGGCCGAGGCGTTCGTCGACCTGACGACGCTGCAGACGTTCTTCGCAGTGGCCCCCGGGGACGTGACCGCCCAGGGGGTCGTGGTGGAAGGGATCACATGAGTTCCACGCAGTTCCTCGTCGTCGGCGCCGGCCTGGCGGGCGCCTCGGCGGCCTGGCGGCTGGCCGCGCGGGGTTTCTCGGTCACCCTCGTCGAGCGCGACGTCCCGGCGTCGGAGCACGGCAGTTCGCACGGGTCGGCCCGCATCTTCCGGTTCCCCTACCCGCGCCGGCAGTACGTCGACCTCGTGAAGGCGTCCGTCCCGGGGTGGGAGGAACTGTCGCGGCTGCACGGTTCCGACCTCATCACCCGCTGCGGCGCGCTGGACTTCGGGGCGACCCGCGACCCGCACGGCCTCGCCGCCGTCCTCACCGAGGCGGGCGTCGACCACGAACTCGTCCCGCAGGCCGAGGCCCGCGAGCGCTGGCCGCACGTCCTCGCCGACACCGACGTCCTGTTCCACGCCGCCGGCGGGGTCCTGGACGCCGAGTCCACCGTGAACACCATGGTCGCGGCGGCCGAGGCGAACGGTGCGGAGGTCCTCACGGGCTGGCCGCTGGACCGGCTCGAGCGCGACGGCCACGGGTTCACCGCGCACAGCGCCGACGGGCGGACCGTCAGGGCCGAGCGCGTCGTCGTGAGCGCGGGCGGCTTCCTGCCGGCGCTGCTCGGGAACCTCTCGCTGCCGGACGCCTTCCTGCGCGCGTTCCCGCCGTTGCAGGTGCGCGAGGAGAACGCCTTCCACTTCCCCCACCGCGACCCCGGCGCGGACTGGCCCACGCTCATCCACAAGCGCGCCGACATCAGCGTCTACTCCCTGCCCGGTGGGCGCGACGCGCAGTTCCGCGGTCAGAAGGTCGCCGAGTACGACGCCGGCCGGGCGATCCCCTCGGCGGCGGCCCGGTCCGGGGTGGTCGACCCGGCCAACCGGGCCCGCGTCGTGGAGTACGTCAAGACCTACCTGCCCGGTCTGGAGCCCGAGCCGTACGCCGAGACGACGTGCCTGTTCACGAACACCCCGACCGAGGACTTCGTCGTCGACGGCGTCGACGGCGTCACCGTCGTGTCCCCCTGCTCGGGGCACGGCGCCAAGTTCGCGCCCCTGCTCGGGGAGCTCGCCGCCGACGCGGCGCTGGGCACGGGCACCGTGCCGGACCGGTTCCGGGTAGGTTCGGCGCGTGTCTGAGACCTCCGACCTGCTCGCCGCCATCGCCGGTACGGGCCGCGACACCGTTCGCGGCGGGTACTCCCGTCCCGTCTTCGGCCCGGCGGAACGTGAACTCGTCGAGTGGTGCGCGGGCGAGCTCGACCGCCGCGGTCTGCAGCCCGAGACCGACCGCAACGGGATCGTCTGGGCGTGGTGGAACCCGAACGGCGCGCCGCTGGAGGGGGCCGTCGTCACCGGCAGCCACCTCGACTCCGTGCCCGGCGGCGGTGCCTTCGACGGGCCCCTGGGGGTGGCGTCCGCGCTGCGCGCCCTCGACCTGCTGCGCGAGCGCGGGGTGGACCCGGCGCGGCCCCTGGGCCTGGCGGTCTTCCCCGAGGAGGAGGGTTCCCGCTTCGGCGTCGCCTGCCTCGGGTCCCGGCTGCTGACGGGTGCGATCACGCCCGAGCGCGCCCTGGCCCTGAAGGACCCCGACGGGAACACGTTCGCCGACGTGGCCCGTGCCGCGGGGTTCGACCCGGCCGGGTTCGGGCGCGACGACGAGGCGCTGGCCCGCGTCGGCGCGTTCGTCGAGCTGCACGTCGAGCAGGGCCGCGGGCTCGTCGACCTCGACGCGCCGGTGGCCGTCGCGAGTTCGATCATCGGTCACGGGCGGTGGCGGTTCAGCGTCCACGGCCAGGGCAACCACGCCGGGACCACGTTGCTGGAGGACCGGCGCGACCCGCTGCTGGCGGCCTCGCGGATCGTCGTCGCCGCGCGGGAGGTGGCCGCCGCGAACCCCGGGACGCGGGCCACGGTCGGCCGGTTGCAGCCCGTGCCCGGCGGCACGAACGTCATCGCCTCGCGCGTCGACCTGTGGCTGGACGTGCGCCACCCCGAGGACGTCGTGACGGCCGCCGTGGTCGCCGAGATCTCCCGCCGCGCGGCCGAGCTCGCCGCGGGGGAGGGCTGCACCGTCGAGGTCCGCGAGGAGTCCTTCGGCGGCACCGTCGACTTCGACCCCGCGCTCGCGCAGCGGCTGACCGCGGCGCTGGGTGGGGCCCCGGTCCTGGCGACCGGCGCCGGGCACGACGCCGGGATCCTCGCCTCCCACGTGCCGACGGCGATGCTGTTCACCCGCAACCCCACGGGGGTCTCGCACTCGCCGGAGGAATCGTGCACGGACGACGACGCCGAACTCGGGTCGGTGGCGCTGGCCGACGTGCTCGCCGACCTCCTGGCCTGAGTCAGGAGCAGGGCGTGGCGGGGAACAGCAGCGGCAGCCCGTCGCGGCTGTAGGTGTCGCACCGCAGTTCCATGACGTCCTCGTCGACGAGGAAACCGTCGACGTGCCGGGTGTTCCAGACGAACCGGGAGTTCACGACGCGCCCGTTGCACTCGAAGGCGTAGACGCCGGTCCCGTTGCGCTGCAGCGTGCTGCCCGCCACGTCGTAGTGCCCGTCCTGGCCGCAGGCGATCCCGGCGTCGGAACTGCCGCGGACCACGGAGCCCCGGACCACCAGACCCTGCCGGTCGATCGAGAAGGACCACAGGCCGACGGTGTTGTCGGCGACGGTGGAGTTCTCGACGCGCAGCCGGCCGCCGAAGCTCACGTCGCCGCCGCGTCGGCTGCCGGTGATCCAGCTGTCGCGGACCAGGACGGAGCCCTCGGGCCCCACGGAGACGCCGACGCCGTTGCGGTCGATGCGCAGGGCGCGGGCCGTCGCGGTCGCCGAGGGTGGGGAGTCCTCGTCGCCGTCGGCGGGGGCGGCCAGCACTCCCGCACCCCACCCGGTGATCGTGCCGTTGCGCACCACGACGTCGCGGGCGGCGACGACCACCCCGGCCCCACCGGCGCCGGGCCCCACGAGCCGGTGCCCGTTGAGGTTCAGCTCGACGCCGTCGGCGGCCAGCGTGAGGGCCCCGCCGTCCGGGCACACCACGTCGGAGGCCAGGCGCACGCTCTGGACCAGGGTGGAACCGCACGGGGGGGTGCTGGTGCGGGGGACGGCGGCGGCGGCCGGTCCGGAGGTCAGGACCGCCGCGACGGCGACGGGTGCGGCCAGGACCGCGGTGCGGGTGCGCATGACGATCGTCCCCCCTGCGACCTCGATGTCGTCACCGAGGGTATCGCGGGGTTCACTCTCTGGGAATGGTTCGGGTCGTCCCTCAGGTGTGGGCCGACCCGTCCCCGTACGCCGTGATCGCCAGGAACTTCGCCGGCAGCCCGACGAGTTCCTCGGGGCCGTGCGGCCCCTCGCCGTCGAACTGCAGCGCGTCCCCCGGGCGCATGGTGTAGCGCGCCTCGCCGTGGCCGTACACCATCTCCCCCTCGAGCATGTAGAGGATCTCGGTGCCCGGGTGCTGGAACAGGGGGAACACCTCGGATGCCTCGGTGAGCGTCACGAGGACGGCCTCCATGCGCTTGTGGGGCCCGCGCAACCCCCCGAGGAGCTCGTACAGGTGGCCCTGCTTGGACCCCCGCCGGATGATCTGCGCCCCGTGACCGGCCGGGACGTAGACGGCTTCGCGCTGGTCGTCGACCCCGCGGAACAGGGCCGTCACCGGGACATCCAGCCCCGCCGCCAGCCGGGCGAGGGTCGTCAGGCTGCAGGACGTCTGGGCGTTCTCGATCTTGGAGAGCATGGCCTTGGAGATGCCGACCCGCTCGGCCATCTCGGCGACCGACGCCCCCGACGCCAGCCGGTACGCCCGCACCTGCGCGGCGATGCTGCGCTCGAGGTGGCCCTCCACGGGGGCCACCGCCTCGCGCGCGATCTGCCGTGCGGGCGAACCGGTGGCGATCGGGTCCTGCGCGTCCGTGCTCATGCCGCCATGATGCCGGTACTCAGCTGGGGGAGGGGTCGCTGCCCTGGGCCGCCTCCCGCAGCGCCGGGACGATCTCGTCGCGCGCCGCCCGCAGGAACGCCTCCTGGTGCTCCCCGCCGATCTGGACGAGGGCGAGGTCGGTGAACCCGGCTTCGAAGTACGCCGACGCCGCCTCGACGATCGCGTCGACGTCGTTCCCGCACGGGATCTGCTGCGCGACGTCCTCGGGACGCACGAACTGGGTGGCCCCGGCGAAACCGGCCGTGGTGGGCAGGTCCGCGTTCACCTTCCAGCCCCCCGCGAACCAGCGGAACTGCTCGTGGGCCCGCGAGATCGCCGCGTCCCGGTCGGAGTCCCAGCTGACCGGCATCTGCCCGATCTTGCGGCTGGGGGCCTGGCCGGGCTCGCGGGCCGCGTCCCACGCCCCGATCGCGGCGTCGGGCTCGACGGCGATGAGGTGCTCGGCCAGCGGCGCGAACCGGGTGGCCGACTTCTCCCCGCTGACCGCGAGCGCGAGGGGGACGCGGTGGTCCGGCACGTCCCACAGGCGGTGGGAGTCCACCCGGAAGTACTCGCCCGCGTAGGTGAGCAGGTCCCCGTCGAACAGGTTCGAGATGATCTCGACCGCCTCGACGAGCATGTCCTGCCGTTCCTCCACGGCCGGCCAGCCCTGACCCACGACGTGCTCGTTGAGGTTCTCGCCCGAGCCGAGGCCCAGGACGAACCGGCCCTCGGACAGGATCTGCACCGTCGCGGCCTTCTGGGCGACCACCGCGGGGTGGTAGCGGATCGTCGGGCACGTCACGTACGTCATGAGCTCGACCCGCGAGGTGGTCGCGGCGACCGCGCCCAGCACCGACCAGGCGTACGGCGCGTGCCCCTGGGTCGTCAGCCACGGCGAGGCGTGGTCGGAGAAGACGACCGTGTCGAACCCGGCCTCCTCGGCGGCGCGGGCGTCGCGGACCAGCCAGCGCGGGTCCGACTGCTCGCTCATGCAGGTGTAGCCGATCCCGACGCTCACGCCATCTCCTCGGTTCGCTCCGTCACGGCGCCGGGGTCGGCGCCTCCGCTCGGGACCACGCAGCGACTCCGTCGGCGCGTTCCCTCGTTCCAGGCGCCGACGCGCCGCTCGTCGCTCACGCCAGCACCTCGAGCAGTGCCCGGTTGAAGGCGGGCAGGTCGTCGGGGTTGCGGCTCGTGACCAGCGGCCCGGGGCCGTTGCGGTCGACCACGACCTCCTCGTCGACCCACTCGGCGCCCGCGTTGCTCAGGTCGGTGCGCAGCGAGGGCCACGACGTCATCCGCCGCCCCTTGAGCACGTCGGCCTCGGCCAGCGTCCACGGCGCGTGGCAGATCGCGGCGATCGGGCGCGTGGAGGCCGCGAACTGCCCCACGAACTTCACGGCCGACAGGCTGGTGCGCAGCGCGTCGGGGTTGGCGACCCCGCCCGGCAGGACGAGCGCGGCGTACTCCGACGGGCTGGCGTCGTCGACGACGACGTCCACGTCGAAGGTGTCCGCCTTGTCGAGGTGGTTGAACGCCTGCACCGTCCCGGGGGAGGTGGAGATGAGCACGGGTTCGCCGCCCGCCTCCTGCACGGCCTTCCACGGTTCGGTCAGCTCGACCTGCTCGATGCCTTCCTCGGCCACGAGGAACGCGACCTTCTTGCCCTTCAGGGAGGAGTCCGTCATGTCGGCCACGCTCGCACCGCGGACCGGGGTCGGCATCCGGAAGGGCCGGGTGCCCGGGCGCGGGGGGCCGTGGAAGGATCGTGCCGCCAGAGCCGCCAGACGGAGGAGCCTTCAATGCCCATCGCCACCCCGGACGTCTACGCCGAGATGCTGGACCGCGCCAAGGCCGGTTCCTTCGCCTACCCGGCCATCAACATCTCCTCCTCGATCACGCTGAACGCCGCCATCCGCGGTTTCGCCGAGGCCGAGAGCGACGGGATCGTGCAGGTCTCCACCGGCGGGGCCGAGTTCCTGTCCGGCACGACCGTCAAGGACATGGTCCTCGGCGCGCAGGCCCTCGCCGAGTACGCCCACCACGTCGCCAAGGGCTACGGCGTCAACATCGCCCTGCACACCGACCACTGCCCCAAGGACAAGCTGGACGGCTTCGTCCGCCCGCTGCTGGCGATCTCGGACGAGCGCGTCAAGAGCGGCCGGGACCCGCTGTTCCAGTCGCACATGTGGGACGGCTCGGCCGTGCCGCTGGAGGAGAACCTGGAGATCGCCAAGGAGCTGCTGGCCGCGGCCGCGGCCGCGAAGATCGTCCTGGAGGTCGAGATCGGCGTCGTCGGCGGCGAGGAGGACGGCGTCGCGCACGAGATCAACGACAAGCTCTACACGACCGTCGAGGACGCCCTCGCGACCGTCAACGCCCTCGGCTCGGGGGAGAACGGCCGCTACCTGACGGCCCTCACCTTCGGCAACGTGCACGGCGTCTACAAGCCCGGCGGGGTCAAGCTGCGCCCGGAGATCCTCAAGGACATCCAGGAGCAGGTCGGCGCGAAGCTCGGCAAGGACAAGCCGTTCGACCTCGTCTTCCACGGCGGGTCCGGCTCCTCCGAGCAGGAGATCAGCGACGCGGTCGACTACGGCGTCATCAAGATGAACGTGGACACCGACACCCAGTACGCGTTCACGCGCCCGATCGCCGACCACATGTTCAAGAACTACGACGGCGTGCTGAAGGTCGACGACGAGGTCGGCAACAAGAAGACCTACGACCCGCGCGTGTGGGGCAAGGCCGGCGAGACCGGCATGGCCGCCCGCGTCGTGGAGGCCGCGCAGAACCTGCGCAGCGCCGGCAAGTCCCTGAAGTGACCCCCTGACCGCCGCAGGCGCACCTCCGGCCCCCGGAACGACGTTCGAGGGGCCGGAGGTGCCGCCTGCGGCGGGGGAGGTCGTCAGGCCGGCTGGGGCCCGTCGTCCTCGGCTGAGCTCGTGAGGCCGGGCTCCTCGTCGACGACGTCGAGCAGCTGCACGATGTTCGTCGTCTCGATGAGGAACTTCACGACCGCCGGGGGCCGGATCAACGTCACCCGGTGCGCCTTGGACCGCGACGCGAGCCGGGCCAGGAAGGCCAGTCCCGTCGAGTCCATGAACGTCACGTGGTGGGCGTCGACCTGCACGGGGCGGCCCGAGCTGAGAGCGTCCTCCGCGGCCTCCAGGAGGTCCGGCCCGAGCTCCGCGTCGATCTCACCGGTGAGCACGACACGGGTGGCCCGGGGTTCGTAGAGGACGTGCACCGAGCCCGGGTCCACCGAGCGCACCTGGGGCACCCGGGGGGACTCCCCCGGTGGGGTGGCGTCGTTCGTCATGGGTCCTCCGCAGTCCGTCCGCTGTATGGCCGTGCCCGGCTTCTACAGGCAGCGGATGTCCGTACCGCACGGCCTCGAACCGCACGGTGGGACCGCCCGCCCCGGCGCCACCCTCGACGCGCGGTCCGAACGACCCCCCTGCATGCTATCGACGCCGGGTCCGTGCCGACCCCCGCAGGTCCGCGCACGTCGCACCCACCCCGCCGACCCCCTCCGTCCCAGCCCGTCCCACGACGTCCCACCACGAGGAGCGCCACCCATGCCCGGCAGCCGACCGCAGGCGCTCGCGCTGCGCGAGCCCGCCGCGGTGCTGCTCCTGGAGTCCGTGCCCGAGCGCCCCACCGGTGCCCTCCTCGCCGTCGACGCCGCCGGTCGCGACCGCGCGGGGGCCGGTCCGGGCGACGGCCCGGCGGCGGACCCGGCCACCGACCAGCCCGCCGGCCCGCCCACGGACCTGACCGCCTACCTGCGGGCCGCCGGCCTGCCCCCCGCCCCCGCGTGGGACCTCGTCGGCCGCGGCCACGCCCTGGCCGGGGAGCTCCTCGAGGGGCACCTGTGGGTGATGGCGGGCCGGGTCCCCGACCGCGACGAGCTGCTCGTCGTCCTCGCCGAGGTCGACCTGCCCGAGGGTGCCGGGGCCGGGGCCGTCGTGACCGCCGCGCCCGGTACGGCCCTGTCGGCCGTGCGCGGCGGCGAGGTCGTCGTCGACTGGGTCGACGGCGGGTACGTGCGGACCACCGGCACCCCCGCGGCCGAGGTCCTGGGCCACCCCTGCCACGACCTGCTGCGCGCCCGCGACGACCAGGCGCTCGACGAGCTCGCCGCCGCCGTCGCCGCCGGGCGGCGCACCACGGTCACCGTCCTGGACCACCGCGCCGACGGCACCGACTTCCTGCACCAGGTCCGCGCCATCCCCCTGCACGACCGCTCCGGCACGGTGTCCCACGTCCTGACCCGGCACACCGACGCGACCCGCCGCACGGCCGCCGACCGGGGCGCGAGCAGCCGGGTGGCCGCGCTCACCCGGCTCGACGACGCCGTCGTCGACGCCGGCCAGGACCCCGTGAGCGCGCTGCGGGCCGTCGTGCGCGTCCTGGGCGACCAGCTCGTGGCCGCCGCCCTCGTCGCCGAGGTCCGCACCCGGCCCGGCTCGCAGGCCCTCGAGGTCGAGGTCGTCGCCGCCCACGGGCGCGACCTGCGCCCCCGCCTCGGACACCGCTTCCGCCGCTCGCGGCGCTCCGGCGACGACCCCGTCCTGGAGGCCGGGCCCGGGGACGTGCTCGACCTGACGACCACCGCCGCGTCCCCGGGCACGCTCACGCAGTGGCTGCACGAGATCTGCACGCCCGACGCGCCGGCCGCGGGCACCTCCGCGCTGGCCGTGCCGTTGCGGGGACGGGAGGACGTCCTCGGCGTCCTGGTGGTCCGCCCCCACCCGGGGGGGCTGAGCCCCGACGACCGCGCGGTCGTCGTAGGCGCGGCCCGGCGCACGGGCCTGCTGGTGGAGAACGCACGACTGCACGAACGGGAGCACGCTTTGGCCGAGACGCTGCAGCGCAGCATGTTGCCGGACGCGACGGGGCTCGAGGGCATCGAGGGCCTGGACGTCTGGACGTTCTACGCCTCCAACGCCGACCACACCCAGGTCGGCGGCGACTGGTACGACGTGCTGCCCGCCGGCGCCGAGCACGGCGGCGGGCACGTGGCGGGCATCGTCGTCGGCGACGTCGTCGGCCACGACGTCGAGGCCGCCGCCGCCATGGGCCAGATCCGCTCCGTCGTGCGCACCGCCGCCCACGAGTTCGACGACCCCGGCAGCGTCCTCATGCGCGTCGACCAGCTCGCCGGCGGCCTGCGCATCGGCCGGATGGCCTCTCTCGTCTTCGCCACCCTCCAGCGCCTGGAGGACGGGGAGTGGGAGATGGCGTGGTCCAGCGCAGGGCACCTGCCTCCGCTGCTGCGCCGCGGCAGCAGCGTCGAGGTCCTCAGCGAGGCCACCGGCACCCTCGTCGGCCTCGGCGAACGCCCCCGGCCCACCCGCGAACGCGCCCTGTCGCCCGGCGACGTGCTCGTCCTCTACACCGACGGCCTCATCGAGACCCGGTCCCGGCCCATGCGCGACGGCCTGGAGGTCCTCGTGGAGGTCCTGTCCGGCTCCACCGCCCGCGACGCCGCCGGCATCGGGGAGGAGCTGCTCGCCGGCCTCGGGGAGACCCCCGAGGACGACACGGCGATCGTCGTCGTCCGCGTCCCCGCCGAGTCCGAGCTCGACGGCGAGCCCCTGCCCACGGCCGACACCCCCCGCCGCCGGCGCTGGCAGCTGCCGTCCGAACCGTCCTCCATCGGCAAGGCCCGGCACGCCACCCTGCGCGCCTGCGCCGTGTGGGGCCTGGACCGCGGCCCCGTCGCCGAGATCGTCGTCTCCGAGCTCGTCGCCAACGCCGTCCTGCACGGCTGGGGGACCATCGGGTTGCGCCTGTTCGACCTGCCGGGGACGCTGCGCATCGAGGTCGAGGACGACAGCCCCGAGGAACCCCGGGTCGTCGACGCACGCCCCGACGGCGCCGGCGGCCACGGCATGCGGCTCGTCGCCTCGCTGGGCCGCTGGGGCACCACCCGGACCCGGCGGGGCAAGATCGTCTGGGTCGAGATCAGCCACTGACCACCGTTCGAGAGGAACGCACGTGAGCACCGGCACGAACCTGCTCGGCGGGCCCCCGCCCACCCACCTGCCCGCCGACCCCGCGGTCGAGGCGGCCCTGACGGCCGGGACCGACCCCGACGCCGTCGCCGCCGCGCACCCCGCGGCGTCCCTGCCCTGGGCGCTGCTGGCCGAACGGGCCCTCGCGGCGGGGCAGACGATCACCGCGTACGCCTTCGCCCGCACCGGCTACCACCGCGGCCTGGACGCGCTGCGGCGCGCCGGCTGGCGCGGCCACGGGCCCGTCCCGTGGGCGCACGAGCCCAACCGCGGGTTCCTGCGGGCGCTCGCCGTCCTGCAGCAGGCGGCCGAGGCCATCGGCGAGACCGAGGAAGCGGTGCGCTGCACCACCTTCCTCAACGACTGCGACCCCGCGGCCGCGCGAGAGCTGCTGCCGTCGTGAGCACCGTGACGCCCGAACGCCCCGTCCTCGTCGTGGGCGCCGGGATCTCCGGCCTGGCCTGCGCCCGCGTGCTGGCCGACGCCGGGGTCCCCGTCCGCGTGCTGGACCGGGGACGGCGGATCGGGGGCCGCATGAGCGGGCGGCGCGTCGAGACGAGCGTGGGCGTGCGCGTCGCCGACCTCGGGGCCGCCTACTTCACCGTCTCCGGCGACGGCGGGTTCGCCCGGACCGTCGCGGACTGGGAGCAGCGCGGCCTGGCCCGGCCGTGGACCGACACCTTCGGCGTCGTCGAGGACGGGGTCCTGTCCCGCAGCTCGTCGGGCCCGGTGCGCTGGGGGACCACCGGGGGCCTGCGCACCCTGCTGGACGACCTCGTCGACCCGCCCGGCCGGACCCCGCTGGAGGTCGTCAACGGCATCGACGTCGAGGCGGTCTCCGCCGGCGCCGAGGGCCCGGCCGTGGACGGTCGCCCCGCGGCGGCCGTCGTGCTGGCCATGCCCGACCCGCAGGCCGCGGACCTGCTGCCGCGCATGGCCGCGATGCGGCTCGACGTGTCGGCCCAGTGGAACTGGCGCCCCTGCATCTCCGTCTACGCGGCCTGGTCCCAGCGGTGGTGGCCCGACTTCCACGCGGCGTTCGTCAACGACTCCGACCTGCTGGTCTTCCTCGCCGACGACGGCTCCCGCCGCGGCGACGACGCCCCCGTCCTCGTCGCGCACGTCGCTCCGCAGCGCTCGGCCGACCACCTGGACGCACCCGCCGCGGTGATCAGCGACGTCCTGGCCGGGCTGGGCCCGATGCTGACCTCGGCCCCCACGCCCGGGGCCGAGTGGGCGCGAGCGCACCGCTGGTCGCTGGCCGAGCCGCTGCGCCGGCACGAGGACCTCACGTTCGGCTGGGACGAGGAGACGGCGATCGGCGTCTGCGGGGACGCCTGGGGCGAGCGGGCGCGCGTGCAGACGGCCTGGGAGTCGGGGACCGCGCTGGGGGAGGAGCTCCGGGGGCGCTTCGCCGGCTGACCCCCCTGGTGCCGTGACCCGGTACGCTCGGGGTGGTCTGCGGCGACCACCCCGGACGCCGGGTGTGGTCCTTGGGCCAGTAGCACCCGGACAGCCGTCTCCTCGGGCGGCATTCACCAGGAAGCAGGGGATCTCATGCCCGCGATCGTGCTCGTCGGCGCCCAGTGGGGGGACGAGGGCAAGGGCAAGGCCACCGACGCCCTCGGGGCCCGCGTCGACTACGTGGTGAAGTTCAACGGCGGCAACAACGCCGGCCACACGGTCGTCGTCGGTGACGAGAAGTACGCCCTGCACCTGCTGCCCAGCGGCATCTTGACCCCCGGGGTCACCCCCGTCATCGGCAACGGCGTCGTCGTCGACCTCTCGGTGCTGTTCGAGGAGATCGACGCGATGACGGCCCGCGGGGTCGACTGCTCCAAGCTCCTCGTCTCGGCCTCCGCGCACGTCATCGCCCCGTACCACCGCGTCCTGGACCAGGTCACCGAACGGTTCCTCGGCAAGCGCAAGATCGGCACCACCGGCCGCGGGGTCGGGCCGTCGTACGCGGACAAGATCAACCGGGTCGGGATCCGGATCCAGGACCTGTTCGACGAGTCGATCCTGCGGCAGAAGGTCGAGGGTGCCCTCGACCAGAAGAACCACCTGCTGGTCAAGCACTACAACCGTCGCGCCGTCTCGATCGACGAGACGGTCGCGAACCTGCTGTCCTACGCCGACCGGCTGCGGCCGATGGTGACCGACGTGTCGCTGGAACTGTCCCGCGCGCTCGACCGCGACGAGATCGTCCTGTTCGAGGGTGGCCAGGCCACCATGCTCGACATCGACCACGGCACCTACCCGTTCGTGACGTCCTCCAGCGCCACCGCCGCCGGGGCCTGCACGGGCGCGGGCATCCCGCCGAACCGCGTCGACCGGATCGTCGCCGTCGTCAAGGCGTACACCACCCGGGTCGGGGAGGGCCCCTTCCCGACCGAACTGCTCGACGCCGACGGCGAGAAGCTGCGTCAGGACGGCGGGGAGTTCGGCACCACCACCGGCCGTCCCCGCCGCACCGGCTGGTACGACGCCGTCATCTCCCGCTACGCCGCCCGCATCAACGGCGTCACCGACTTCGTGCTGACCAAGCTCGACACCCTCACCGGCTGGGAACGCATCCCGGTCTGCGTCGCCTACGACGTCGACGGGGTCCGCTACGACGAGATCCCCATGTCGCAGAGCGACTTCCACCACGCCAAACCCGTCTACGAGTTCTTCGACGGCTGGACCGAGGACATCTCCGGCGCCCGCACGATGTCCGACCTGCCCAAGAACGCGCAGGCCTACGTGGAGGCGCTGGAGCAGATCTCCGGCGCCCGGATCTCCGCCGTTGGCGTCGGTCCCGACCGCGAGCAGACGGTTGTCCGCCACGACCTGCTCGGCTGAGCACCCCGTGAGTTCCTTCGTGGTGCGGGAGGCGGCGCTCGCCGACCTCCCGCCCGCGGTGCTCTACGCGCTGCTGCGGTTGCGGGTCGACGTGTTCGTCGTCGAGCAGGAGTGCGCCTACCCCGAGCTCGACGGCCGCGACCTCGAACCGGACTGCGTGCACGTGTGGGCGGAGTCCGGCGGGGTGCCGGTGGCGGCGCTGCGGGTCCTGCGCGACCCCGACGGGCGCGGCCGCATCGGCCGGGTCGCCACCGCGCCCGCCTCCCGGGGGGCGGGGGTCGCCGGGACGCTGGTGCGGCGGGCGCTGGAACTGCTCGACGGCGACGAGGTCGTGCTCGACGCGCAGGCGCACCTCGTGGACTGGTACGCGCGGTTCGGGTTCGTCGCGCAGGGCGAGGAGTTCCTCGAGGACCGGATCCCGCACCGGACGATGGTGCGGCCGGCGGACGTCGTCGGGAGTTCCACCGGCGGGTGAGCACCCGCGACGGCACGGTGGCGAACGGGGTCCGGGGCAGCGGGTCGACGCGGACCGGTACCGGCACCGCCGCGCGCAGCGGGACGTGCCGCCCGCACGCCTGACGCACCCGCAGGGACGGCGCCGAGCCCGTACCGCCACCGCGACGGGCACGTCCGTGCGTGCGTCCACCCCCGGGGGTCCCCGGGTGCACCCTCGACGTTTCTCGTCGCCATCCTCCTTGACGCGGTGCGACCACCCGCTTACGGTTCCTGCGATCGGGAATTTCCCGATAGTTTCGAGATCACGCGGTCCGCCGCCGTCTCGCCGCCACCCGTGCGAAGGAGCACGTCATGCGCTTGAGCCGATCCCTCCTCGTCGGGGCCCTCGGGGTCACCGCCGTCCTGTGCACCCCGGCGACCGCCCTCGCCGCCGCGCCGACCCCCGCGCCCTCCCTCTACCGCAGCTCCCCGGCCGACTCCCTGCGCCGCCTCGACCACCCCTCCGGCCTGCGCATCGGCACGGCCGTCAACACCGACCTCCTCGCCTCCACCCCGCAGTACGCGCAGATCACCGCGCAGCAGTTCGACTCCGTGACCGCGGAGAACGTCATGAAGTGGGAGGTCGTGGAACCGCAGCGAGGGACCCTCGACTTCGCCGCCGCCGACCGCCTCGTCGACTTCGCCCACGCCAACAAGCAGCGCGTGCGCGGGCACACCCTCGTCTGGCACAGCCAGCTCCCCTCGTGGCTGCAGGCCACGATCACCTCCACCACCGACGCCGCGGGCAACCGGGTCGACACCTCGAGCCTGCCGGCGAGCGAGCTGAAGGCGCTGCTGAAGAAGCACGTCCAGGAGGAGGTCGGCCACTTCAAGGGCCGCGTCTGGCAGTGGGACGTCGTCAACGAGGCCTTCAACGAGGACGGCACCCCGCGCCAGGACGTCTGGTACCAGGCCTGGGGCGGCACGGGGTACATCGCCGACGCCTTCCGCTGGGCCCACGAGGCCGACCCGCAGGCCAAGCTGTTCTACAACGACTACAACATCGAGTTCACCGGCCCCAAGAGCGACGCCGCCTTCGCACTGGCGAAGCAGCTGAAGGCCCAACGCGTGCCGATCGACGGCGTCGGGTTCCAGACCCACCTCGACACCCAGTACGGGTTCCCGGACCTGCAGGCCAACCTGCAGCGCTTCGCCGACCTGGGCCTGTTCGTCGCCGAGACCGAGGTCGACGTCCGCAGCACCCTGCCCGTGACCGCTGCGGTGCAGGCGAAGCAGACCTCCTACTGGACGCAGACCCTGCAGGCCTGCCTCGCGGTGGAGAACTGCATCTCCTACACCGCGTGGGGTTTCGGCGACGCCTACTCGTGGGTCCCCGGCACCTTCCCCGGTCAGGGCGCGGCGAACCTCTACGACGAGGACCTCGCCCCCAAGCCGCAGTACACCGCGCTGCAGGACGTGCTGCGCACCACCCGGGCCCCGCACCGCGCGGAGTCCGGTGGCGGCTGGGCCTGAGCCACCGCGGCGCGGGGCTCTTCCCCCGCGCCGCCGGTCCCGCCCGGCGCGCCCCCGCGACCGGCGGGGCGCCGGGTAGGGTCGAACCCTGAACAGGGGAGGGTTCGCGGAACCATGGCCGAGCGCATGACCATCTCGCAGCTCGCCGCTGCGGCCCAGGTCTCCGTCCCCACGGTCTCGAAGGTCCTCAACGGGCGCCCGGATGTGGCGAGCGAGACCCGCGCCCGCGTCGAGGCCGCCATCCAGCGCCACGGCTACCAGCGCCGCCGCGCCGCCACCCCCCGCGGTCCCCGGCTGATCGACCTCGTCTTCAACGAGCTCGGCAACCCCTGGGCCCTGGAGGTCATCCAGGGGGTCGAGAACGCCGCCCGCGAGCAGGGTGTGGAGGTCGTGCTCTCGGAGTGCCTCGGGGCGCGCACCCCCCGCCAGGACTGGCTCGACAGCGTCCTCGAACGGCGCCCCACCGGCGTGATCATGGTGTTCTCCGACCTCGACCACGACCAGCGGACCCAGCTGGAGGCGCGCAGCATCCCCTTCGTCGTCGTCGACCCCGTCGGCGAGGAGGCGAGCGACGTCCCCTCCGTCGGGTCGGCGAACTTCAGCGGCGGTCAGCAGGCCACCCGCCACCTGCTCGAGCTCGGCCACCGCCGCATCGCCGTCATCGGCGGACCGCCCGAGACCCTCTGCAGCCGGGCCCGCGTCGGGGGCTACCGCGACGCGCTCGCCCGGTACGGGGTGCCGGTCGACGAGGCACTGGTCCGCCACGGGAACTTCTTCGTCGAGGACG
This sequence comes from Kineococcus rhizosphaerae, assembly GCF_003002055.1. Lineage (NCBI taxonomy): Bacteria > Bacillati > Actinomycetota > Actinomycetes > Kineosporiales > Kineosporiaceae > Kineococcus > Kineococcus rhizosphaerae. The sequence continues at coordinate 141,586 of NZ_PVZF01000003.1, read as the reverse complement.
GGCACGACGAGGCGCTGAGCCTGCTGACCGCCTCCGACCCGCCGACGGCGATCTTCGCGGGCAACGACCTGCAGGCCCTCGGCGTGTACCGGGCCGCGCGGGAACTGGGCCTGCACGTCCCCGACGACCTGTCCGTCGTGGGCTACGACGACCTGCCCGTGGCCCGCTGGGTCGGCCCCGAGCTGACGACGGTGCACCAGCCCCTGACCCGGATGGCCGCCGCCGCCACCGGTCTGCTCCTCACCCTCGCCGCCGGGCAGGAACCCCCCGCGCTGCGGATGGACCTCGCCGTGGACCTCGTCGTCCGCGGCAGCACCGCCCCGCCGCGGTCCCCGGCCACGGTCAGCGGCGGTGCCACCGGCGGGTGAGCACCCGCGACAGCGCGGTGGCGCCGGCCGCCACGGCGAGGAACACGGCCGCCGTCACCGGCGACAGGACCCGGCCGCCGACCCCGATCGCGAGCAGGGCCACGGTCGCGGTCAGCATCGGCACGCAGCGCGGCCACCAGGCGGCGGCGGGTTCGGGGCCGGGGCGGTTCGTCGAGGGCAGCAGCGCCATCGCGACGGTGACGACCGCGAGGACCCACAAGGGGAAGGTGGCGGACCTGCCGTCCAGCGCGAAGGTGCGCAGCGCGCCCGTGACCACGACCGCCGCGGCGAACACGCCCCAGAACAGCAGGTCGACGCGGACCGGCACCGGCACCGCCTCGCGCAGCGGGACGTACCACCACGCGCGCGAGCGCAGCCGGTTCGCGACGAGCTGGAACCCGAGCATGGCGACGATCCCGGCCGGCTGGGCGAACGAGTCGACCGTCAGGAGCCCGGAGGACAGCGCCAGGAGGGCGATCAGTCCGAGCAGGTCGGCAGCGAGACCGGCCGCGTAGAGGGTCCGGCCCGCCCCCGCGCGCTGCAGGGGGTGGGTGCCGGTGGTGAGCCCGTGCGTCGTCATCGTCGTCCCCTCACAGCCCGCGGTTCTTCAACGTCTTGTGCAGCGCCTGCCGCGTCACCCCGAGCTCGCGGGCGAGGTCCACGAGGCTGTGGTCCTGCACGAGGTCGGCCAGCGCCCTCGCGCGGGCCGCCGCGAGCTGCGAGCGCAGCGCGGAGGCCGCGACGTCGACCTCGGCCAGGACGAGGACGGCCCCGAGCAGCCCGCCGCAGTCGCGCACCCAGTCGCGGGGGACGGGCAGCCCCGCGAGCTGACGCAGCAGCCCGTCGCCGTGGTCGGCGAGGACGTCGGCCACGACGGGGGGCGAGGTGAGCCGCCCGAGCCGGTGGGCCACCTCGGGCAGGGTGGGGTCGTAGGGGTCCCGGTGGGGGAGCACCTCCCCCCACGACGCCTCCGGTGCCTCGGTCACGACAGCAGTGAACCCAGGGTTGACAGAAGTTGTCAACCCTGGGTTCATGATGTGCGGCTCAGGAGCGGGACGGTTCCTCGTCCGCGTCCCGGCGCGCGCCGTCGCCGAGTGCGACCTCCACGTCCCGGTGGCCGCCCTCGGGCACCTCGACGCCGGTGGCGACGGGGGGGAAGCCCGCCGCGGTCAGCGTGTAGCGGCCGCCGGAGAGGTCGTCGAAGGAGAACGACCCGTCGAGGTCGGTCGTCGTCGCGTCGACCACCGCGCCCCCGCCGTCGACGAGCGTGACCGAGGCCTCCTGGACGCCCCGGCCGTCGCTGGCGGCGTTCACGGTCCCGACGAGGCGGCCGCCGTGGCTGAGCTCGAGGTCGAGCTCGGTCTCCTGCCCGTGACCGACCTCGACGTTCTGGGCGACGGGCCGGTGGTCCTCGGACAGCACGCTCAGCACGTAGCTGCCGGCCACGAGGTCGCCGAACCGGTAGCGGCCGTCGTCACCGGCCCGGGTGGAGGCCACGACCTGGCCCTGCACGTCGAGCAGCGTCAGGACGGCCCCGGGCACGGGCTCGGACCCGTTGCGCAGCAGGCCGTGCAGGGCGCAGCTGCCGACGAGGCGCACGTCGTGGCGGACCGCCCGGTCGGAGACCGCGACGAGGTGCGCGACGGGTCGGGCGTCCGTCGCCGCGACGATGAGCACGTACGTCCCGCCCGCGCTCAGGGGCAGGGCGTAGAACCCGACGTCGTCGGCGTGGGTGCGCGCGACCTGGCGGCCGGTGGGGTCGGTGACGGTGAGCACCGCGTCCGGCAGCGCGCCGCCGACCCCGTCGGTGACGATCCCCACGATCCCCAGGTCGAGGTCCTGCAGCAGCCGCTCGACGCGCTGCCCGGCGGGCACCCCGTGCGGTGCCCCGGCGGGAGCGGCCTCCGCAGGCGCGGCCTCCTCGGGTGCGGCCTCCTCGGGGCGGCGGCGTTCGGCGCGCCCGCCGGGCAGGTCCGCGGACCCGGTGGCCTCCTGCGCGAGCAGTTCGGTGAGCTTCTGCCCCTCGGCGTCCACGTTCGGCACCAGGCGCGACATCCACCGCGGCATCCACCACGCGGCGTCGCCGAGCAGGGTCAGGGCGGCGGGCATGATGACCATCCGCACCACGAGGGCGTCGGCGAGGACGCCGACGGTCAGCGCCATCCCGATGGAGCCGATGATCTGGTCGCCGCTGGTGGCGAACCCGACGAAGACGCCCGACATGATGAGCGCGGCCGCCACGACCACGGGCGCCGAGCGGCGGAAGCCGGCGAGCACCGCGTCGACGGGCCTGCGGCCGTGGGCGTGCTGCTCGTGGATCGCCGAGACGAGGAACATCTGGTAGTCCATGGCGAGCCCGAACAGGATCCCGACGACCAGGACGGGCATGAAGCTCAGCAGGGGGCCGGGCTGGGCGATCTGGAACACGTCCGAGAGCCACCCCCACTGGTAGATGGCCACGACCGAGCCCAGTGCGGCGCCGAGGGACAGCAGGAACCCCACGGTCGCCAGCAGCGGCACCGCCAGCGAGCGGAACAGCATGATCAGCAGCAGCAGCGCCAGCACGACGATGAGGGCGATGTAGATCGGCAGGGCGCCGTTCAGGGCGTCGGTGACGTCGATGTCGAGCGCCGTCTGGCCCGTCACGAGGACCTCGGCGCCGCGGGTGCCGTCGGTGGCCGAGCGGATGGCGCGCACCAGGGTGGACGTGCGCTCGTCGGTGGGCCCCGAGCCCGGCACGACGGTGATGAGCTGCGCGCTGCCGTCCCGGGAGGGGATCGCGGGGGTGACCGCGACGACGTCGGGCAGGGCCTGGATCCTCGGTCCGACCTCGGCGGCGACCGACGCCGCCTCCGGCCCGTCCACCAGGACGACGAGGGTGGACTGCGACCCGGGGCCGAAGCCCTCCACGAGCAGGTCGTACGCCTGGCGCTGGGACGTGGCCGGGTCGGCGTTCTCGGCCGAGGGCAGCGCGGTGCGCATCGAGGCGACCGGGACGGCGATGACCCCGACGGCCACGACGGCGATCAGCAGCGCCACGACGGGGTGCCGCGTGACGGCGCGGGCCCAGCGTCCGAGGAACCCGCGCCCGGCGAGGTCGGCGGTGGCCCCGTCGACGAGGGAGTCGTCGCTGTCGGCGACGGCGCGCAGGCCGGCGGGGTCGCGGCGGCGTTCCTTCTTCGGCAGGACCTTCAGGCCGAGCACCTTGAGGAAGGCGGGCACGGCGGTGAGCGCCACGACGACGGCGATCGCGACGGTGGCGGCCGCGGCCAGACCCATCTGCGTCAGGAAGGGGATGTTCACGACCGACAGCCCGGCGAGGGCGATGATGACGGTCGTGCCGGCGAAGACGACGGCGGTCCCGGCGGTCCCGGTGGCCTTGGCGATGGCCTGGTCCAGCTCCTCACCGCGGCGCAGTTCCGTGCGGGTGCGGGCGAAGACGAACAGCGCGTAGTCGATGCCGACGGCCAGGCCCAGCATCCCGGCCAGCGCGGGGGTGGTGGTCGACAGGGAGACGACCTTGCCCAGCGCCATGATGCCGAGGAACCCGGCGCCGACGCCGAGCCCGGCGGTGAGCAGGTTCGCCCCGGCGGCGGCCAGCGCCCCGTAGGTCAGGACGAGGACGAGGAAGGCGACGGCGACCCCGATGGCCTCGCTCGTGTGGCCCGCCTCGGTCCGCTGGACCTGCGAGGTCACCTCGACGCGGACGTCGCCGGCGTCGTGGTCGGTGGCCGCGGTCAGGGCGTCGACCTGCTCGGTGGTCACGTCCCCGACGGTGCCGTCGAACGTCACGGTCGCGGCCGCGATGCGCTGGTCCCGCGACACCATCGGGGTCTGCTGGGACAGCGGGTCGCTGACCGAGGCGATGCCGTCGAGCCCGCGCACCCGGCCGAGGAGGTCCTCGACCGCGGTGGCGTTGGCCGCGGTCAGGGTCTGGCCGGCGGGGGCCTGGAAGACGATGGTCGCGGTGGCGTCGTTCGCGCCGCTGGAGAACTTCTGCTCCAGCAGGTCCAGGCCGTCGCTGGCCTGGGTGCCGGGGATGGAGAAGCTGGTGTCCTGGGCGGCGGTCTGCTTGAGCCCGAACGCGAGCGAGGCCAGGACCGCGAGGAGCACGGCCCAGACGGCGAGCACCTGCCAGTGGCGGCGGGCGCTGAACCTCCCGAGTCGGTAGAGCAGGGTGGCCATCGGGCGGGCTCCTTCGCGGTGGGGCGGACCGGGGTTCGTCGGCACCGGTGGCGACGCGCGCCGAGCTAGCTGATCGGCTGGTCGACGGTACCCCGAGTCCGGGGTGCTGCCAACGGCTGGCTCCTAGTCGATCGGCTAGTTCTGAGCGGCCCACGGATCCGCCGGAAGTCGTAGTCGCGGGTTAGAGTCGGCGCAGACGACGAACGAGGAGACCCAGTGACGACGACGGTCGGCGAGGCGCGACCGGCGGGACCGGGACGGCAGCGGCTGCACGAGGCGGCGATCAGGCTGTTCGGCGAGCACGGGGTCAGCGGGACGTCGCTGCAGATGATCGCCGACGAGGTCGGGGTCACCAAGGCCGCGGTCTACTACCACTACAGGACCAAGGACGACCTGGTCGTCGGGGTGGTCGCCCCGTTCCTCGACCGCGTCTTCGACGTCGTGGCGGCCGCCCGGGCCCGGCGCGGCCACCGGGCGCAGGTCGAGACGCTCATCGACGGCCTCGTCGACGTCGTCGTGGACGTGCGCCGGTTGTACGTGGTGGCGGCGGTCGACCCGGTCATCGCCCACCTGAACGAGAACTACCCGAGGATGCGGGAGGTCGGCGACGCGCTGCGGGACCTGCTCGCCGGTCCCGACGCCGACGTCGAGCGGCGCGTCTCGGTCGTCTTCTTCCTGTCCGGGCTCGTCGGCCCGATCGGGGACCCGTCGTGCCGGGACGTCCCGGACGACGAGCTGCGGGACCTGCTCAAGGAGACCGGCCGGCGGTTCCTCCTGCCGCGCAGGCGGTCCCGCCCGGCCGGTTCCTGACCTCAGGCGGTCTCGGCGACCTTGACGGCGAGGTTGTCCAGGTAGTTCCGCACGTTCGCGCGGACCTGCTCGACGTTGTCGCCGCCGAACTTCTCCACGACGGCGTCGGCGAGCACGAGCGCGACCATGGCCTCGGCGACGACACCGGCCGCGGGGACCGCGCACACGTCCGAGCGCTGGGCGATCGCCTGGGCCGCGTCCCCGGAGGCGGTGTCGATCGTGTCGAGGGCGCGCGGCACGGTGGAGATGGGTTTCATCGCGGCCCGCACGCGCAGCACCTCGCCGTTCGTCATGCCGCCCTCGATCCCGCCGGCGCGGTCGGTGCGGCGGCGGACCGTGAAACCACCCGTGCCGTCCTCGACGCGCTCGATCTCGTCGTGGGCGGCCGAACCCCGGCGCCGGGCGGTCTCGAAACCGTCGCCGACCTCGACGCCCTTGATGGCCTGGATGCCCATGAGCACCGCGGCGAGGCGGGCGTCGAGCTTGCGGTCCCAGTGCACGTACGAGCCGAGCCCCGGCGGCAGGTCGTGGACGACGACCTCGACGACCCCGCCGAGGGTGTCGCCCTCGGTGTGGGCCCGGTCGATCTCGGCGACCATCCGTGCGCTGGCCTCGGGGTCGGCGCAGCGCACCGGGTCGGCGTCGACGGCGGCCAGCGACCCGCGGGCGGGGACGGTGCCCTCGGCGACGGCCTGGGTCCCGATCGAGACGACGTGGGAGACGACCTCGGCGCCGACGGTCTGGGCCAGGAAGGCGCGGGCGACCTCGCCGAGCGCCACGCGGGTCGCCGTCTCGCGCGCCGAGGCGCGTTCGAGGACGGGGCGGGCGTCGGTGAAGCCGTACTTCTGCATGCCCGTCAGGTCGGCGTGCCCGGGACGGGGACGGGTCAGGGGAGCGGAGCGGCCCCGGGCCGGGATGCGGCCGGGTTCGTCGTAGCGGCGGCCGTCGGCGTCGGCCGGGTCGGCGGCCATGACCTCCGACCAGCGCGGCCACTCGGTGTTGCCGATGCGCAGCGCGATCGGGCCGCCCTGGGTGAGGCCGTGGCGGACCCCGCCGATGACCTCCAGCTCGTCCTGCTCGAAGTTCATGCGGGCCCCGCGGCCGTGCCCGAGGCGACGGCGGGCCAGGGCCCGGCGGATCTGCGCGCTGTCGATCTCGACGCCCGCGGGCAGGCCTTCGAGGATGCCCGCCAGGGCGGGGCCGTGCGATTCACCTGAGGTCAGCCAGCGCAACACGCCCCCGATTCTGCCGCACCGGGGGCCCTCGTCCGTGCCCCGGTCGTGCCCCGGTCGCGCGGTGCGTCAGTCGGCGAGCTCGGTCAGCAGCGGGTCGACGCGGTAGGGGACGAGCTCGCGCATGGCCAGGGAGGTGCGCGTGCGGACCACTCCCGGGATCGACAGCAGGCCCTGGCCCACGCGGTACAGGTCGTCGGCGTCGCGCGCCACGACCCGGCACATGAGGTCCCCGTCGCCGGTGATCCCGTGGACCTCCAGCACCTCGGGCGTCTCGCGCAGCCGGTGCAGGGTGTCGTCCTGCTGGCCCTGGTGGATCTCGATCATGACGAACGCCGAGACCGAGAACCCCAGGGCCGCGGGGGCCAGGCGCCGGGAGAAGCGGTGCAGCACCCCGTCGGACTCGAGCCGTTCGAGGTGGGCCTGGACCGTCCCGCGGGCCAGGCCGAGCTCGCGCGACAGGCCCAGCACGGTGGCTCGCGGGTCCTCGTCGAGCGCGAGGAGGATCCGGGCATCGATGGAGTCGAGACGGCGCACGGACGACATCTTGGCGCATCCGGACCCGGTACCGGCGAACAATGTGCGCACCCGCGTGTGACTTCCCTGTGCACCTGGCGGGTGCGGGTCGTGCTCAGAGGACGGCGCGGACCGTCTCCTCGAAGCCCGTGACGTGGGCCAGGGCCAGCTCCGCGGCCCGGTCGGCGTCCCCGGCGACGATGGCCTCGAGCAGGTCCACGTGCTCCCCGACGTGGCCGGCGAAGGTCGGCAACCGGTCCAGGACCAGGCACCAGATGCGCGTCGCGAGGTTGTCGTGACGGACGAGGACGTCCTGCAGGTAGGGGTTCTGGGAGTTGCGGTAGATGCTGCGGTGGACCTCGACGTCGTGCTCCATGAGCTCGCGCTGCGTCAGTCGCGGGGAGTCGCCCAGCTCGGCCACGGTGCGGGCCAGCGCCCGCATCTCGGCCCGCGCCGCCGGGCCGCTGCGCCGCGCGGCGTCGGCGGCCGCGACCGGTTCCAGGGCCCGGCGCACCTCGGAGATGTGGCCGAGGTCGGTCATGTCGACGGTCGTCGCGAACGTCCCGCGCCGGGGGTAGGCGACGACGAGCCGGTCGGCCTCGAGGCGTTTGAGCGCCTCCCGGACGGGGGTCCGGCCGACGCCGAACTCCTTGGCGAGGGCGTCGTCGTTCAGGGGGGCGCCGGGCCGGATGTCGAGCACGACCAGCCTGTCCCGCAGCCGTTCGTAGGCCAGGTCGGCCAGCGAGGCGGGGGCGTCGGGGACCGTTTCGGCACTCACGCGGGCATCCTACGCGCGAACTGGTACACCAGTACCCGTCCAGTGGCGGGTGGGGCGGGGTCCCGTTTGAGACGATGACCCCATGAGCGAGACCCCCGGGACGCGGACCTCACCGGTGCAGTCCGTCGACCGGGCCATCACGATCCTCGAGGTGCTCGCCGAGCTCGGCGAGACGGGGGTCACCGAGATCGCCCAGCGGCTCGACGTCCACAAGTCCACGGCCTTCCGGCTCGTGGCCGCCCTGGAGAACCGGGGTCTGGTCGAACAGGTCGGCGACCGCGGCAAGTACCGCCTGGGCATGGCCGTCGTGCGCCTCGCCGGAGCCGTCGCCGACCAGCTCGACGTCACCCGGCGCGCCCGGCCGGCCTGCGAGGACCTCGCCGCGCAGACGGGGGAGACGGTGAACGTGGCGCTCGCCGACGGTGACGCGGCCCTCAACGTCGACCAGGTGCGGGGCGCCTCGTCGGTCGTGACGCACAACTGGATCGGCGAGCGCACGCCCCTGCACGCCACCTCCAGCGGCAAGGTGCTCATGGCCTTCTCCGCCCCGGTGCGGGCCCGGGGCCTGGCCGGGCGGTTGCGCCGGTTCACGGACGCGACCCTCACGCGCCGCCGCGACCTGGAGGAGGCGCTCGACAAGATCGCCGTCGACGGGTTCGCGACGACCGCGGAGGAGCTGGAGGTCGGCCTCAACGCGGTCGCGGCCCCGGTGCGGGGACCGGACGGGTCCGTGGTGGCGGCCCTCAGCGTCTCCGGGCCCGCCTACCGCCTGTCGGCCGAGCGCCTGCTGGAGGTCGCCCCCGCGGTCGTGGCGGCGGCCGAGCGGGCCTCGGCGGCCCTGGGGTGGCGCGTCACGCCCTGACGTGGTCCGGCGTCGTCGTCTAGCGTCCCCGCGTGACCCTGCGATCGATCCTGCTGTTCGTCGTCGCCGCCCTGTTCGAGATCGGCGGGGCGTGGCTGGTCTGGCAGGGTCTGCGCGAGCACCGGGGGTGGGCCTGGATCGGCGCGGGCGTGATCGCCCTGGGCCTGTACGGGTTCGTCGCGACGCTGCAGCCCGACGCGGAGTTCGGGCGGGTCCTGGCCGCCTACGGCGGGGTGTTCGTGGCGGGGGCGCTGGCGTGGGGCGTGGTGGTCGACGGTTACCGGCCCGACCGGTACGACGTGGCCGGGGCCCTCGTCTGCCTCGCCGGGGTCGGCGTGATCATGTACGCGCCGCGCGGCGACGCCTGAGCCCTTGACGCCGTCCCGCTGCGGGCCTAGCGTCGGCCGGGTTGATATATCAGTCGTCGACACGCCCGTCGCCGACGTGCCCCGAGGCCAGGAGCGCACCGTGACCCACCCACGTGTCGTGATCGTCGGCGCCGGCATCGTCGGCGCGAACCTCGCCGACGAACTGGCCCTGCGGGGCTGGACCGACGTGACCGTCCTCGACCAGGGCCCGCTGCCGCTCACCGGCGGCTCCACCTCCCACGCCCCCGGCCTGGTGTTCCAGGCCAACTCCTCGCGGACCATGCTCCGGATGGCCACCTACACGCGCGACAAGCTCGCCTCCCTCGACGTCGACGGCGCCTGGTGCTTCAACCCCGTCGGCGGGCTCGAGGTCGCGACCACCCCCGCGCGCCTGACCGAGCTCGAGCGACGGCTCGGCTGGCTCACCGCCGCCGGGGTGGCCGGTGAGGTCCTGACCCCGGCCGAGTGCGTGGCCGCGCACCCCCTGCTCGACGTCGAGCAGGTGCTCGGCGGGTTGCACGTGCCCACCGACGGGCTCGCCAAGGCGTCGCGGGCCGTCACCGCCCTCATCCGGCGCGCGTCCGCCGCCGGCGTCGAGTTCCGCGGCGGCGTGCGGGTCCTCGACGTCGAGCAGACCGGCGGCCGCGTCACCGGGGTCCGCACCGCCGACGGGGTCGTCCCCGCCGACGTCGTCGTCTCCGCCGCCGGGTTCTGGGGACCGGCCGTCGGCGCGATGGTCGGCATGAAGGTCCCGCTGCTGCCGCTGGCCCACCAGTACGCCAGGACCGGGCAGGTCGCCGAACTCGTCGGCCGCAACCCCGAACTCCTCGAAGCGGGCCTGCCCATCCTGCGCCACCAGGACGCCGACCTCTACTACCGTGAGCACGGCGACCGCGTCGGCATCGGGTCCTACGCCCACCGGCCGATGCCCGTGCGGCTCGACGAGCTCCCCGAGGGCGAGGTCAGCGCCGCCTCGATGCCCTCGATGCTGCCGTTCACCGAGGAGGACTTCGCCCCCAGCTGGGAGGACTCCCTGCGGCTGCTGCCCGCCCTGGCCCAGACCAAGGTCGAGGAGGGGTTCAACGGCGTCTTCTCCTTCACCCCCGACGGGGGCTCCCTCGTCGGGGAGTCGCGCGAGGTCGCCGGGTTCTTCGTCGCCGAAGCCGTGTGGGTCACCCACTCCGCCGGCGTCGCCCGGGCCGTGGCCGAACTCCTCGTCGACGGTCGCAGCTCCTACGACCTGCACGCCCTCGACGTCCACCGGTTCGAGGACGTCCAGCTCACCGACGAGTACGTCAGCGAGACCGCCCAGCAGAACTTCGTCGAGGTCTACGACGTCCTCCACCCGCTGCAACCGCGCGAATCCCCGCGCAACCTGCGGGTCAGCCCGTTCCACTCGCGCGAGAAGGCGCTCGGCGCGTTCTTCCTGGAGTCCGGCGGCTGGGAGCGACCCCACTGGTACGAGGCCAACGCCGGCCTGCTCGCGGACCTGCCCGCCGAGTGGACCCCGCCGGCCCGCGAACCCTGGGCGGCGCGGTTCCACTCGCCGATCGCCGCGGCCGAGGCGTGGAAGACCCGCACGGCCGTCGCGATGTACGACATGACGCCCCTCAAGCGCGTCGTCGTGCGGGGACCGGGAGCCGTCGAGTTCCTCGAGGGGATCACCACGGCGAAGATGGACAAGTCCGTCGGCTCCGTCACCTACACCCTGTTCCTCGACACCGCCGGCGGCATCCGCAGCGACGTGACCGTCGCCCGGCTCGGGGCGCAGGAGTTCCAGATCGGCGTCAACTCCGGCGCCGACGTCGTGCACCTCGAACGCACCGCCCCGGCCGGGGTGAGCGTCACCGACACCACCGGCGCCACCTGCTGCATCGGCCTGTGGGGACCGCGCGCCCGCGACGTCGTCACCCGGGTCTCCCGCGACGACTTCTCCGACGAGGCCCTGAAGTACTTCCGGGCCAAGCCCGCCGTCGTCGGGGGAGTCCCCGTGACGGCGATGCGGTTGTCCTACGTCGGGGAACTCGGCTGGGAGATCTACACCAGCGCCGAGCACGGCGCCCGGCTGTGGGACGCCCTGTGGGAGGCCGGTCAGGAGTCCGGGATCGTCGCCGCCGGTCGCGCCGCCTTCAACAGCCTGCGGCTGGAGAAGGGGTACCGGTCGTGGGGCACGGACATGACCATCGAGCACGACCCCTACGCGGCCGGGGTCGGGTTCGCCGTCCGCTCCCCGCTCGACTCCTTCGTCGGGGGACCCGCCCTCGAAGGCCGCGCGCAGCGGACCCCGGACCAGCGGCTGGTGTGCCTCACCGTCGACGACGGCACCAGCGTCGTCCTCGGGGGCGAACCCGTCCTCGTCGACGGCGCCCCCGCCGGGTACGTCACCAGCGCCGCCTTCGGGCACACCGTCGGCCGCCCGATCGCCTACGCCTGGCTGCCCGGGGCCACGGCGGTCGGCGACCACGTCCAGATCTCGTACTTCGGGCGCCCGGTCGCCGCCACCGTCGCCGCCGAACCCCTCGTCGACCCCGGGATGGAGAAGATCCGCGGATGAACGTCCCCCGCACCCTCACGCTCAGCTGCCCCCAGCGGCCCGGCATCGTGCACGCCGTCAGCTCGTTCCTGTTCTCGCACGGCTGCGACATCGTCGAGCACCAGCAGTTCGACGACCGGACCAGCGGCCGGCTGTTCTCCCGCACGGCGTTCGCCGGTGAGACGTGCGTGGACGACCTCGCCGCCGAGTTCGCCGGCCTCGCCCGCGAGTACGGCATGGAGTTCACCTTCACCGGGGAACGGCCCACCCGGATCCTCGTCATGGTCTCCACGATGGGCCACTGCCTCAACGACCTGCTCTTCCGCTGGCGCTCGGGCAACCTCGGCGGCGAGATCGTCGCCGTCGTCTCCAACCACGAGGACCTGCGGCCCATGGCCGAGGCCGCCGGGCTGCCGTTCCACCACGTCCCCGTCACCCCCACCACGAAACCGCAGGCCGAGGCCCGGCTGCGCGAACTCGTCGCGCAGCACTGCGCCGACCTCGTGGTGCTGGCCCGCTACATGCAGGTGCTCTCCGACGAGCTGACGCAGGACCTGCGCGGGCGGGCCATCAACATCCACCACTCGTTCCTGCCCGGTTTCAAGGGGGCCAAGCCGTACCACCAGGCGTTCGACCGCGGGGTCAAGCTGGTGGGGGCCACCGCCCACTACGTCACCGCCGACCTCGACGAGGGACCGATCATCGAGCAGGAGGTCATCCGCATCGACCACACGCACGACCCGGCCGCGCTGGCGACCGTCGGCCGCGACGCCGAGGCGCTCGCGCTGTCGCGGGCCGTGAAGTGGCACTGCCAGCAGCGCGTGCTCCTCAACGGCCACAGCACTGTGGTCTTCCGCTGAGCTCCTCCCAGCGCTTCGGGTCGGAGCCCGCGGACGCCCGCCACGCAGCGACTCCGTCGGCGTGTCGGTCACCCGCGGACCCCGACGCGCTGGTCGTCGCTCAGCTGGGTCTTCCGCTGAGCTCCTCCCAGCGCTTCGGGTCGGGGACCGTCGACGGCTGCCGCGCGACGCACACCTCGGACCCGGAACCGTCGCCCGGCGGGGTCCGAGGTGTGCTTCGCGCGGTCAGGCGGGGCGCGGGGTCCCCACCTCGACGACGACCTCACCGTCGACGACCTCGACGAGGTGGGTCCGCACGGGCGTGATGGCCGGCGGGCTCGACGGGACACCCGTGCGCAGGTCGAACGCCGAGGCGTGCCGGGGGCACTCGACGGCGCAGTCCTCCACCCAGCCCTCCGCGAGGGACTCGTCGGCGTGCGTGCACGTGTCGTCGATGGCGAACAGGTCGCCGTCGACGTTGAAGACGGCGACGGGGACGTCCAGCCCGGGGCGGTCGACGCGCACCACCTCGCCCGCCGGCAGCGCGGCCGCCGGGCACACCACGACCCTGTGACCAGTCGACATCGGCAGTTCCTCCTCGTTCGGGCTCCACGGTCGGCCCCATCGTCCCACCCTGCGCCCGTGCGTGTTTCGGCGACGTTGGGTCCCGTTTCATCCACGTGAACCTGTTGCCCATGGCGCAACGTGGGCCGTAGTCTGCAACAGCTCCACTCCACCGCCCACGGGTGCACGCGCACCGCTGAGGAGAGGACCCGCCCATGGCGCTCGACCCGGGAACACGTCACCGCAGACTCCCCCTCGACCGGCCCGTCCTGATCGTCTCGGTGGCCGTCGTGGCCGTGCTGCTCGCGGTCGGCGTCGCCGTCCCCGAGCGGCTCGCCTCGGGCACCGGGTCGGTCCTGAGCTGGATCACCACCAACCTCGGCTGGGCGTTCGTGCTCGGCGCGACGGGTTTCGTCGTGTTCGCCCTCCTGCTCGCCTTCAGCCGCGTCGGGCGGATCCGCCTCGGCGCCGACGACGAGAGGCCCGAGCACTCGCGCGCCTCCTGGATCGCGATGATGTTCTCGGCCGGCATGGGCATCGGCCTGATGTTCTACGGCGTCACCGAACCCGTGACCCACCTCATGACCCCGCCCGAGGCGGGCATCGAACCCGGCACCGACGCCGCCGCCGGGGAGGCCATGAACTACGCGATGTTCCACTGGGGCCTGCACCCGTGGGCCATCTACGCCGTCGTCGGCCTGGCTCTCGCGTACTCCAGCTACCGCAAGGGCCGGACCGGTGGCTTCTCCGCCGCGTTCGCGCCGCTGCTGCGCGGACCGCGCGGCCACGGCGCCGCCCGGGCGATCGACGTCCTGGCGATCTTCGCCACCATCTTCGGCTCCGCCGTGAGCCTGGGGCTCGGCGCGGCCCAGATCAACGGCGGGCTGTCCGAGGTGTTCGGCGCCGGCAACGGCCGGGCGTGGCAGATCGGCATCATCGTCGTCCTGACCGTCTGCTTCGTCGTCTCCGCCGTCAGCGGCATCGAACGCGGGGTCAAGATCCTGTCGAACACCAACATGGTCCTCGCGGCCGTCCTGCTGCTGTTCCTGTTCGTCGTCGGGCCGACGGTGTTCATCCTCGACCTCATCCCCAACGCGGCCGGGAACTACCTCGCGCAGCTGCCGGAGATGTCCGTGCGCACGGGGGCCTACGGCGGCGGGTCGTGGCTGTCCGGGTGGACGATCTTCTACTGGGCCTGGTGGATCTCGTGGACGCCGTTCGTCGGCGCGTTCCTCGCGAAGATCTCCCGGGGCCGGACCATCCGCGAGTTCGTCGTCGGGGTCATGCTCATCCCGACCGCCGTCAGCCTGCTGTGGTTCTCCGTCTTCGGCGGGACGGCCATCCACGAGCAGCTCACGGGCGCGCTCGACGTGCTGGCCAGCCCGGACCAGAACGTCCAGATGTTCACGCTGCTGCAGCAGTTCCCGTGGGCGGGGGCGACCTCGGTCCTCGTGGTCCTGCTGGTGGCCATCTTCTTCGTCTCCGGGGCCGACGCGGCGAGCATCGTCATGGCGTCGCTGTCCAGCCACGGCGACGACGAACCCCGGCGCTGGCTCACGGCGCTGTGGGGGGCGCTGACCGGGGCGGTGGCGATCGTCCTGCTCTCCGCGGGCGGGCTGCAGGCGCTGCAGAACGTCACCATCATCGCGGCCACGCCGTTCCTCGTGGTCATGGTGCTCCTGTGCGTGGCCGTCGTGAAGGACGTCCGCAGCGACCGCCTCTTCACGCGCCCGTCGGTCGTCCACCTGAACGGCGCCGCGCGGGAACCCGCCGAAGCCCGCGTCCCCGACTGAGCCCGCCGTACCGAGGGAGAGAACAGCATGACCGCCCAGACCGCCGTCCCCGCCCCGGCCGCGCACGAGGTCGTCGACGACCTCGTGCGCGGCCGGGTGGCCGGGCAGAGCCTGGAGGCGCCCTTCTACACCTCCGAGGAGGTGTACCGGCGCGACCTCGACGTGATCTTCGCCCGCAACTGGATCTTCGTCGCCGCGGCCGCCGAGATCCCCGAACCCGGCGACTACGTCACGGTCGACGTGGGGGAGTACTCCGTCATCGTGGTCCGCGACGACGACGAGCAGGTCCGCGCGTTCCACAACGTCTGCCGGCACCGGGGGTCGCGGCTGCTGCCCGAGCGCCAGGGGGCGGTCGGCAACATCGTCTGCCCCTACCACCGCTGGACGTACGGGGTGGACGGCCGGCTGCGGTTCGCCGAGTCCCAGCCCGCGACGTTCGACACGACCTGCTTCTCGCTGCGGCCCGTGCACGTGCGCGACCTGGCCGGGCTCGTCTTCATCTGCCTGGCCGAGCAGGCACCGCAGGACTTCGACGCCGTCGCCGAGGTCCTCGAACCGCACCTGCGTCCCTACGAGCTGGGCAAGGCCAAGGTCGCCGCGACGTACGACCTGGCCGAGGCCGGCAACTGGAAGCTCGTGATGGAGAACAACCGCGAGTGCTACCACTGCGACGGTCACCCCGAGCTCATCACGGCCTACTTCCCGCTGTTCGCCTACGAGGCCGAGGACATCACCCCGCGCCTCAAACCCCTGTACGACCGCTACGTCAAGGCCGCTGAGGCCCTGGAGAAGATCCGGGCCGCGCACGGGCTCCCGCTGACCGACCACCGCGAGCTCGACACCCGCGTCGTGGGGTTCCAGCTGTCCCACCTGCCCCTGGACGGGGAGGGGAAGTCGTTCGCGCCGAACGGGGGCGCGGTCTGCCGCACGCTCATGGGGCAGGTGCAGGACGCCGCGTTCGGCGACCTGTCGCTGCACCTGCAGCCCAACTCCTGGTTCCACCTGCTGTCCGACCACGCCGTGGTGTTCTCGGTGCTGCCCACGTCCACGGGCACGAGCACGTTGCGGACGACGTGGCTGGTGCACCCGGCCGCGGTCGAGGGGGTCGACTACGACCTCGACGCCCTGACCGCGGTCTGGCGGGCGACGAACGACCAGGACCGCGCCCTGGTGGCCGGGACGCAGGCGGGGTGCTCGGACCCCGGGTACGTGCCGGGGCCCTACTCGATGGTCGAGGACGACGTGGAGGCGTTCGTGAACTGGTACGTGACCCGGCTGCGCGAGGCGATCGCGTGACGGTCACCGAGACGCAGGGCGTCCCGCACCCGGGGGGGATCACGGTCTGGGGCGACGACGCCGACGTCGCCGAACTCGTCTGCGGCGGGGTGCGGGAGATCACCCACGACGTCAAGACGTTCTGGTTCGAACCGGTCGGTTCGCAGGTGTTCCACTTCGACCCGGGGCAGTTCATCACGCTGCACCTCGAGATCGACGGCCGGCGCGTCGAGCGGTCCTACACGATCTCGTCCCCGCCCACCCGTCCGCACCGGCTGGCCATCACGGTCAAGCGCAAACCCGGTGGCCTCGTCTCCAACTGGCTGCACGACAACCTGACCGTGGGGGACCGGGTCGCCGCCGCCCCACCGCTGGGGGCGTTCAGCATGGTCCATCACCCCGCGCGCAAGTACCTGTTCCTCTCGGCGGGATCGGGGATCACCCCGCTCATCTCGATGACGCGCACGCTCGTGGACCTCGGGAGCGACGTCGACGTGGTCTTCGTCCACTCCGCCCACAGCCCGGCCGACATCGTCTACCGGCCCGAGCTGCTCGGTCTGCCCACCCAGTTCCCGACCGTGAACGTCGTGCAGGTGTGCAGCCGGGACAGCCCCGGTCAGGAGTGGTGGGGCTGGAAGGGCCGGCTGACGCGCGAGGTGCTGCAGGAGATCGCCCCCGACCTGCACGAGCGGGAGGTGTTCGTCTGCGGCCCCGACGGGTACACGGCCACGGTCCGGGACGCCCTCACCGCGCTCGGGTTCGACCTCGCGCACCACCACGAGGAGACGTTCACCTTCGAGGCCCTGCCGCAGGCCGCGTTCACCGGCACCGAGCCCGTCGACGTGGGGTCGATCGGGGCGCACGTCCCGGCGGGGACGGACCTGGGGACGTTCACGGTCTCGATGGCGAGGTCCGGCCGCACGTTCGCGTGCGCCCCCGACGAGTTCATCCTCGACGCCGCCTTCCGGGCGGGGATCTCGCCGCCGAGCTCCTGCAGCCAGGGCATGTGCGGGACGTGCAAGACCGTCCTGCTGTCCGGGGACGTCGACATGCAGCACAACGGCGGCATCCGCCCGCGCGAGATCGCGGCGGGCAAGGTGCTCATCTGCTGCAGCAAGCCCCTGGGGGACGTCGAGATCGACTCCTGAGGCGCGGGGGCGCCCTCAGCGCCGCGTGCTCGCGGTGAGCGTGAACTTCGGCGTGCGCGCGACCTGCCGGGTCGGCCCGACGACGCGTTCGAGTTCGCGGCGGTAGGTCAGGTGCGAGTTCCACACCGCCACCAGGGTGCCCCCGGGCGCGAGCACCCGGGCGGCGGCGCGGAACACCTTCGAGGCGATGGCCGTGTGCACGGCACCGCCGACGTGGAAGGGCGGGTTCAGCAGGACGAGGTCGACACCCGCGTCGGGGATGCGGCTGCCCGCGTCGTCGCGCTCGACGCGGACGCGGTCGGCGACCCCGTTGGCCGCCGCGGTCAGCCGTGCGCTCGCGACGGCGTCGGCGGACTGGTCGGTCGCGACCACCGCGGCGGACGGGAACCGGCGGGCGGCCGCCGCCGCGAGCAGTCCCGTGCCGCACCCGAGGTCGACGACGGTGCGCGGGGGCCGCAGCGAGCGCCCCACCTCGTCGAGGTGGTCCAGCAGCACGCGGGTCCCGATGTCCGTGGTGGCGCCGGCGAACGCGCCACCGACGGCGCACACCCACAGCCCCGTGTCCTCGTCGTGGAACCGGCGGGGTCCGGTCTCGGTGACGTCCGGGCGGGGGGAGGTCGCCGTCAGCACGCGCGCCTTCTGCCGCCCCAGCCCGGCCCGCACGTGGGCGAAGGAGCGGGCGAGGACGTCGTTCATGGCGTGGGTCATGTGCTTGACCCGGCCCCCGGCGAGCACGACCACGTCGGGGTGGGCGTGCCGGGCCAGCAGGCGGGCGGTGGCGTCCAGCGCCTCGAGGCTGCGGGGCAGCTTCAGCAGCACGACCGTCGCCCCCCGGACCAGCGCCGGACCCGGCACGGGGTGGTTCTCGACCCGGCCCGGGTCGATCCCCGCGCGGGCGGCGTTCGCCGCCATGGCGAGCTCGCCGGTGAAGGAGTCCTGGTGGACGCGGACCCGCGCCAGGTCGTGCCGGGTGAGCGCGCCGAGGGTGAGGGCGCCGTAGTCGTCCCCGACCACCACGACGTCGGCGCCCGCGGTGGCGAGCGCCGGCGCGGCCTCGTCGAGGAGCAGGCGGTCCGCGGCGTCGACGGCGACGAGTTCGGGGGCCTCGACGTCGGGCCAGCGGCGCAGGGTGTCGAAGAGGGGCGGACTCACCGCGGCACGCTACCGGCTCGTGCCGCCGGCCAGCCGCAGCCCGGCGAGCCCTGCGCCGACGGCGGTGACGGCCGCCCCGAGGGCGAGCACCAGGCCGACGTGCTGGCCGGCGCTCGCCCCGGCCGCGACGAACACCACGCTGACCGCGCCGGACCCCGTCGACTGCGAGACGGTGCGGTTGAGGTTCAGGACGCCGGCGGCGGACCCGGCGTGCTGCAGCGGGGCGGCGGACATCATGTCCCGGTTGTTGGGGGACTGGAACACGGCGAACCCGAGCCCGCACAGGCCGGTGCGGACCAGGATCTCGGCGGTGGAGGCGTCCTCGGGCAGCAGGGCCAGGGACACGAGGCCGCCGGCCATGACCGTGAGCCCGAGCAGGGCCAGCAGGGTCGGGTCGACCCGGTCGGCGGCGCGTCCGGACAGGGGGGCGACGAGGACGATGACCAGCGGCCAGGGGGTGAAGAGCAGGGCGGAGCGCAGCGCGCTGTCCCCCAGGGACTGCTGGAACAGGAACGGCAGGGCCACGAACGCCGTCGACTGCCCGAAGAACGAGCACGAGGCGGTGAGCACCGCGAGGGTGAAGGGCCGCCGGAAGAGGGCGGGGGGGACGACCGGTCGCGCCGTGCGCTTCTCGTGGCGCACGAAGAGGACGACGAGCACGGCGGTGGCCGCGAGCAGGGCGGTCGAGACGGGCAGCGTGGACGTGGAACCCAGCCCGCGCACGCCCAGCAGGAAGCTCGCGATGGCCGCGGCGATCCACACCGACCCCAGGGCGTCGAACCGGCCGCCCCGGCCGGTGACCCCCGGCAGGAACCGCCACCCGAGCAGGGTGGCGGTCAGGCCCACGGGGACGTTGACGAGGAACAGCCACGGCCACGGCAGCGCCGTCAGCAGCAGCCCGCCGAGCGCCGGGCCCGCCGACGTCCCGAGCGCGACCACCATGGCGTTGAGCCCCAGGACGCTGCCGAGCCGTTCGGGTGGCACGACGTGCCGGTAGACGGGGATGGGGACGGCGAGCACCAGCGCGGAGGCGACGCCCTGCGCGACGCGGGCCGCGACGAGCACGCCGAGGGTGGGGGCGGCGGCGCAGGCCACCGAGGCGAGGGTGAACGCCGGGACGCCGACGAGGAACAGCCTGCGGCGCCCGACGCGGTCGCCGAGGGCGGCCGTCGCGGGGATGCAGCAGGCCGCGGCGAGCAGGAAGGCCGTCGTGACCCAGACGGTGTCCGAGGCGGGGGCGTGCAGTTCGCGGGACAGGGTCGGCAGGGCGACGTTGACGATGGAGGCGTCGACGGTGGCCATGAACGTCGCGGACAGCAGCGCGGCGAGGACGAACCCCCGACGGACGGGGGGAGGGGCGGGGATCGGGGACGTCATGCGGGGCTCGAGGCGGTCCTTCCGTGCGGGGGCCTCGGGCAAGTATCGGTGACGGTCAGGCGCTCTTCTTCGTCGCCGTCTTCTTGGCGGTCGTCTTCTTCGCCGCCGTCTTCCGTGCAGTCGCCTTCTTGGCGGCCGTCTTCTTCGCGGGGGTCTTCCCCGGGGACGCCGTCTTCTTCGTCGTCCTCTTCGCGGCGGTCTTCTCCGCTGCTGCGGGCTCCTCGTCCGCGACCTCGGCGGGCTTCGCGCCACCCCCACCCCCGCGGGCCCGTTCGACGGAGCGCTGCAGCGCCGTCAGCAGGTCGACGACCTCGCTGCTGCCCGTCCCGGCGGAGGACGTCTCCTCGGCGGCCGCGCCCGGCGCCGCGTCGGCGTCCTCGAGGCGGGCCTCCACGAGTTCCTTGACCGCGACCTCGTACTCGTCCTCGAACTCCTCGGGGTGGAAGTCCCCGGCGAGGGACTCCACGAGGGAGGCGGCCATCTTCAGCTCCTGCGGGCGCAGGTCGACGTCGGCCTGCAGGACCTCGAAGTCGGGCTCGCGGACCTCGTCGGGCCACAGCATCGTCTGCAGGACGATCGCCTCGTCGCGCACGCGCAGCACGGCGACCGACTCGCGCTGGCGCAACGCGATCTTGACGACGGCCATCCGCTCGGTCTCGGCGAGGGCCTCGCGCAGCAGCGCGTAGGGCTTCGCGGCGCGGGCCTCGGGCTCGAGGTAGTACGGCTTGGACAGCAGGAGGGGGTCGACCTGGTCGGCGGGCACGAACTGCAGGACGTCGATCTCGTGACCGCTGGCCACGGGGAGCTCCTCGAGGTCCTCGTCGGTGAGGACGACGAGCTTGCCGTCGGGGCTCTCGTAGCCCTTGGCGACCTCGTCGTAGGCGATCTCCTCGCCGCACACCGAGCAGGTCCGCTTCATCCGGACGCGGCCGCCGTCGGTACGGTGGACCTGGTGGAAACGGATGTCGTGCTCGGCGGTGGCGGGGTGGAGCCGCACCGGCACGTTGACCAGGCCGAAGGACACGGCGCCCTTCCAGACGGCGCGTGGCACGGCGCCCCCCTTCCTCGGGTCGGACCTCCACCGTACGGCCGGCACCGCACCCCCGCGCGGGGTCGAGCGGTGACCACGGTGCCCGCCGAGCGGTGGCGCGCCCGCGCCGCCGCGCACGCCGAGCGCGCGCTCGCCCTGACCGGGGACGCCGCCGCGCGCCGGGCCCGCGGCGAGAAGCACCCTGTCGAGGACTTCCTGTTCACGTACTACTCGTGGTCGCCGGGCCGCCTCGCCCGCTGGCACCCCGGGGTCGGGGTCGCGCTGGCGGACGCGGACGAGAGGGCCGACTGGGCCCACTACGTCGCGACCGGTGCGGGGTGGCGGGTCGACGCGGCGGCGCTGGTGGCGCAGCGCCGGGCCACCGTCCGGCTGGCCCGCGACGTGCTGGCCGCGACCCGGGGCCGGGCCCCGCAGCTGGCCTGCTTCGGTCTGCACGAGTGGGCCATGGTGCACCGCACGCAGCCCGAGCAGGTGCGCCACGCGGGGTTGCCGCTGCGGCTCGGGCACGCCGGCACGGACGAGGTCGTGGAGTCGCACCGCATCCGGTGCAGCCACTACGACGCGTTCCGCTTCTTCACCCCCAGCGCCGTCCCGCTCAACGAACTGCGGCCCACGCGCGTCGACCAGGCCGCGCAGGAGCAGCCGGGGTGCCTGCACGCGACGATGGACCTCTACCGCTGGGCCATGAAGCTGTCGCCCGCGGTGCCCGGGGAACTGCTGCTCGACTGCTTCGAACTGGCCCGCGACGTGCGGGTCCTCGACATGCGCGCCTCCCCGTACGACGTGAGTTCCCTGGGGTACCCGGCCGTCGCGATCGAGACCGCCGAGGGCAAGGCGGAGTACGCACGGGCCCAGCGGGCGTTCGCCGAACGGGCCGACCCGCTGCGGGCCGCGCTGGTCGAGGTGTGCGACGCGCTGCTGCAGGAGGACGTCGAGGTCCGGGGCTGAGCCGTCCCGCGGCCCGGGGACCCGGCAGGTGCGGCGGACGGCTCCCGGTCAGGCCCGGGACCGTGCGCCGCGGCCGGGGACCGGGCCCGTCAGTTCCCCTGCGAGTCGTCGCAGGGCGGCCTCGCCGTCCGCGAGTTCGTCGAGCACGACGGCGGAGAACGACCGGTCGTCGTCCGTGGAGATCCACACGTCGAACCCGTCGTAGTAGGACCGCACCGCGACGTCGGTCAGCAGGCCGGCCAGGCGGTGGCTGCCGGTCCGTTCCCGGAGGGCGGCCTGCAGGGCCTCGGTGATGGACGACCGCTTGAACGCGGCGCGTTCGCGCAGTTCCGGGCTGGCGGCGATGAGCCCGGTGATGCGCCGGCTGCCGGCGCGGTCGGCGACGTGCGCGTCCGCTATCGCCGCCACCGCGGCGGCCGCGGCCGCGATCGCCGGGGCGTCGGCGGGGGTCCGGTGGACCGCGTCGACGCCGACGGTGATGAGGTCGTCCTGGCCCTGGAAGAGGATCTCCCGCTTGTCGGGGAAGAGCCGGAAGAGCGTCGTCCTCGTCAGGCCGGCCCGCTGCGCGATCTGGGCCGTCGTGGTGGCCTCGTACCCCTGCTCGGCGAAGAGGTCGACGGCGGTGCGCAGCAGCCGGCCCCGCGCGTCGGGTTCCCAGCGTGCCACGGGTGAACTGTACGTGATGCGACTAAGTCACATCAGATGTACGGTGATGTTACTCAGTCACATCACCGGTGGTCGTCACCGGACGACGGGCTGGGCCACACCACCACCTCGCGAAGGAGAACGACCGTGCGCGTCTTCACCACCGGTGCCTCCGGCTGGATCGGAACCGCCCTCCTGCGGGAGCTCACCGCCGCGGGCCACGAGGTCGTCGGTCTCGCCCGGTCCGAGGCCTCGGCCGGGAAGGTCCGGGCGCTGGGCGCGACCGCGGTGCGCGGTGACACGGGCGACCACGACCTGATCGTCGCGCAGGCGCAGCAGGCCGACGCCGTGGCGCACCTGGCCTTCACGCTCGACTTCGCCGCGTTCGAGGAGACGGTCGACAACGAGGTCGAGCTCGTCGGCCGGATCGGGGACGCCCTGCAGGGCAGCGGGAAAGCCTTCTTCGCGGCCTCCGGGACCCCGATCCTGCCCGGCCGCGTCGCCACCGAGCAGGACGTCCTCGACCCCTCCGGGCCGGCCGGCGCCCGCGCCCGGACCGCGACCGCCGTCCTGGCCCTGGCGGAGCGCGGCATCCGCTCGGGCCTGGTGCGGATGCCGCGCTCCGTGCACGGTGCGGGCGACCGCAACGGGCTGATCTCGGTGCTCGTCGATCTGGACCGGCGGCTGGGCACGGCCGCCTACGTGGGGGACGGCGGCAACCGCTGGCCCGCCGTGCACCTCGGCGACGCCGGCCGCCTCTTCCGCCTCGCCCTGGAGCAGGCGCCGGCGGGTTCGGTGCTGCACGCCGTCGGGGAGGAGGGCGTGGCGATGCGCCGGGTCGCCGACGTCGTGGCGCGCAAGACCGGCCTGCGCGCCGCGGCCGTCGACCCCGCTGAGCTGGGCGTCTTCGGGGCGCTCCTCGGAACCGACCAGCCCGCTTCCAGCGCGGCGACCCGGCAGCTCCTCGGGTGGGAGCCGACCGGGCCCACCCTGCTCGAGGACCTGGAGGCCGGGTTCTACACCGACTGACCCCGGCGCGGCGCGGGTGGCCGGCCCTCAGGGCAGGAGGGTGACGCCCTGTTCGCGCAGGGCGCGCAGCGTCCGGTCCCCGGGGTCGGTGCCGTCGGTGACGATGCCGGCGACGTCCTGCAGGGGCAGGACGGTGAACGCCGAGGCGGTGCCGAGCTTCTCCGCGCTGGCCAGGACGTAGGTGTCGGCGGCCCGGCGGGCCAGGGCGCGCTTCATCGCGGCCTCGTCGGAGTCCCCGGTGGTCAGACCCGCGTCGGGGTGGACCCCGGTCACCCCCAGCAGGAACACGTCGGCGCTCAGGCCCGCGACGGCTTCGACGGCGGCGGCTCCGCAGGCGACGCCGGAGTGCTTGAAGACGCGCCCGCCGATGACGTGCAGGTCGATCCGCGGGTGGTCGAGCAGGGCGGCGGCCACGGCGGGGCTGTGGGTGACGACCGTCGCCTCCAGGTCCGCCGGCAGGGCCCGGGCCAGGGCCAGGGCGGTGGTGCCGCCGTCGAGGACGGCGGTGCAGCCGGGGGTGACGAGCCGGGCGGCACGTTCGGCGACGCGGCGCTTGCTGTCGGCAGCCACACCGCCGCGGGTGGTGAGGTCGGCCACGGCGGGGGAGACGGGCAGGGCTCCGCCGTAGACGCGCTGGCACAACCCGGCGGCGGCCAGCTCCCGCAGGTCCCGGCGGATGCTGTCCTCGGACAAGCCCAGTTCGACGGCCAGGTCCTTGGCGACCAGACGGCCGTCGGCGCGCAGGCGGGTGAGCAGCAGTTCCTGCCGTTGAGCTCCCAGCACGCGGGCCTCCTCTCGTTGCTGCAAGTTCATGCACGTTCTTGCTTGTTCGGGGTACTGTACTGCCGTACCGACGACCCGGCGGTCACGCGCACCGGGCGGCTCGCCGCGGCGGCTGCCCGGGACGGAGACGGGTGGGGCACGCCCGTGCCCGCGGAGGTGGCCGTCGCGGCCCAGGAGGAGGACGACCGGATGACCGACCCCACCCCACCCGGTGCACCGCGCCCGGGGATCGAGGTCCCGGACGCGCGGGGCCGGACCCACCTCGACCGGACCGGTCGCGACCTGGACCGCAACCCCCGCGTCGTCGTGCGGGACGTGCGGTTGCTCACCTCGAACTGGTACGTCACCCGGACCACCGCCTTCGACTACCAGCACGCCGACGGCACGTGGAGCAGGCAGGAACGGGAGACCCACGACCGCGGCGACGGCGCGTGCGTCCTGCTCTTCGACGCCGCGGCGCGGACCGTCCTGCTGATCGAGCAGTTCCGCTACGCCGCCTACGTCAACGAGCACCCCGACGGGATGCTGCTGGAGGTCCCGGCCGGCCTGCTCGACGACGACCACCCCGAGACCGCCGTCCGCCGGGAGAGCCAGGAGGAGACCGGGTGCGTCGTCGGTGAGGTCCACCACCTCTTCGACCTCTACAGCAGTCCCGGTTCGCTCACCGAGCGCCTGCACTTCTTCGCCGCCCCCTACGAGCACGGGAGCGTGGACCACGGGGCCCGGGCCGGAGTGCGCGCCGAGGGTGAGGACACCCGGGTCGTCGAACTCGACGTCGACGACGCGCTCGGTGAGATCGGCCGCGGCATCGTCGACGCCAAGACCGTCCTGCTCCTGCAGTGGGCCGTCCTCCAGGGGCCCTTCTCGCCCGCGGGCTGGAACCCCGCACCACCGCGCGCACTCCTCGAGAGGACGTGACGCACGTCGGGGCGCCCCTGCTCGCCGGACGGGCGGCTCGGGCGCGCCGGGGACGCTGCGGCAGGGGCAGGTGGGGCGCACGATGGTGGGACACGGCCCGCGCGAGGAAGGGGCACGATGCCGATCCCGATGGCGGTGGCCCGGGCGAACCGGGCCGCGCTGAACCACGTGATGCGCAGGGTCGCGCCCCACACCCCGTTCCTCGGGCTGCTGACGCACCGCGGTCGCCGCTCGGGGCGCGAGTTCACCATCCCGGTCAACGTGTTCCAGGTCACGTCCGAGGGTGCGCCCGGGATCCGGCTGGCCCTGACCTACGGGCCGGGCACCGACTGGGTGAAGAACGTCCTCGCGGCCGGCGGGTGCTCGTTGCGGTTCCGGGGCCGCAGGCTGGAACTCGCCGACCCCCGCCTGGTCCACGACCCCGCACGGACGGGGATGCCCCGCCCCGTGCGGTTCGTGCTCGCGCGGCTGGGGGTCGAGGAGTTCCTCGACCTCACCGTCGTCCGCTGAGGTTCAGACCCCGGCGGCCGCGTCGTCGGTCTCGGTCGCGGCGTTCCAGTCCCGCTTCTCCGACCGCCAGCCCTCCTCGGTGCGCCCCCGGCGCCAGTACCCCGACGCCGAGAGCAGGTCCTTGGTCACCCCGAGTTCGGTGCGGACCCAGCGCCGCACGGCGCGGACCGTGTCGGCCTCGCCGTGGACGAACGCCTGCGGCGCCCCGGACGGCAGGTCGAGGGAG
This sequence comes from Kineococcus rhizosphaerae, assembly GCF_003002055.1. NCBI lineage: Bacteria > Bacillati > Actinomycetota > Actinomycetes > Kineosporiales > Kineosporiaceae > Kineococcus > Kineococcus rhizosphaerae. The sequence goes on along the minus strand of NZ_PVZF01000003.1, from coordinate 115,676 downwards.
CCCAGGAACTCCAGCAGCGCCTCGGGGTCCGGTTCCTCGCGGTGGACCCAGTGCAGCCGGAGGTCACCGGGGCAGGACAGGTCCAGTTCCTCGGCGGGGGAGTGCACCTCGACGACCGCGACCGCGACGGACCCGGCGGGGACGCGTTCGAGCGAGGCCGAGACGGCGGGCAGGGCGCTCGCGTCCCCGACCAGCAGGTGCCACGGCGCGTGGTCGCCGGGGGTGTAGGCCCCACCCGGGCCCGTCAGCCACAGCTCGTCGCCGGGCTGCGCGTTCGCCGCCCACGGCCCGGCGAGGCCCTCGTCGCCGTGCACGACGAAGTCGACGGTCACCTCTCCGCCGGAGACCGCGCGGACCGAGTAGGTCCGCTGCACGGGCCACTCGGTGCGGGGCCGGGTCTCCCGGATCGCGGCCACGTCGAACGGTTCGTCGTACTCGACGCCGGGCACGGGGAAGATCAGCTTCACGTAGGAGTCGGCGTGCTCGACGGCGAAGTCGGCGAGGTCCTCACCGCCGAAGACGACCCGCACCATGTGCGGGGCGAGCCGCTCGACGCGCTGCACGACACCCAGGCGCTGGCGCCGGGGCGCGGGTTCCTTCCGCTTGAACGGGTTGCGCACGTCCTGCTCCACCTCACTCACCCTCGGCGCGGCCTTCGCGCCAGTACCCCATGAACGCCACCGAGGTCCGCGGGACGCCGACCTCGCGCACGAGGTGGCGCCGCAGGGCCTTGACGACCCCGCACTCCCCGGCCAGCCACGCGTACAGCGCCTCCGGGCCGCTGGCCTCGGCCTGCTCGGGGACCTCCCAGAGGATGCCGGTGTCCTCCTCCGCGTCGAGCTCGGCGTCCAGGTCGGCGTCCAGGTCGGCGTCGAGGTCAGCGTCGGCGGGCGAGGACACCTCGTCGACGAGCGCCGACGCCACCTCGTGCACGCGCCTCTGCAGCAGTTCCCCCGCCGGGTGGGACCCGTTGCGCGGCAGCCACTCCACCGTCAGGTCCGCGGGGGAGGGCAGGTCGAGGAAGTCACCGGAGGTGGGGACCTCCAGCAGCGCCGTCGCCTTCACCCCCGGCGGCAGCTGCTCCAGGATCGCCGACACCGCCGGGACCGCGGTCTCGTCGCCGGCCAGCAGCAGGGTGCGGGCCTCGGCGGGCGGGGCCCACTCCACGCCCCACATCCGGCCCTCGCCGGGAGCGGTGGGACCCACCAGCACGAGGGGGTCGCCGACCGCCGCCTGCGCCGCCCAGGACGACGCCGGGCCGGCGTGCCCGTCCGCGACGCCGTGCAGCACGAAGTCGATGTCGAGCTCGGCCTGCGCGTCCAGCGTCTCGGGCCGGAACGCGCGCACCGTGTAGGTGCGCATCGTCGGGCGGACCGCCTCGGGCAGCTCGCGCCACCACGTGTACCAGTCGCCCTCGGGGACGTCGTAGGCCGCGAACGGCTGCGGCAGCAGGAGCACCTTGAACCGCTGGTCGAACCCGGCGACGCCGAACCCGCCCAGGTCGGGGGACGTCACCGTGATCCGGGCGAAGCTCGTCCCGACCCGCTGCACGGCCGCGACCCGCACCTCGTACAGGGCGTACGCCGCCCGCCGCGCCCGCACCTCGACGCCCGTGCCCGTGCTCATGCCCACCCCGCTCCTCGACCCCCGATGTGTGAGGCCAGCCTAACCAATGGAAGGTGGTGCTCGGCAAGGCCCCGCTCGCCACGGCCCCGCACGGGCCGCAGAGTGGGACCGTGCTCCCGATGCTGGCGACCGCCGCCCGGTCCGCGGGAGTGCCCACGGACGGCGACCTGTGGGCCTACGAGGTCAAGTGGGACGGCATGCGCGTCCTCGCCGACGTCCACGAGGGCACCGTCGTGCTGCGCTCGCGCACCGGCCGCGACGTCTCGACCACGTTCCCCGAGCTCACCGCCCTCGCCGACGCCCACGCCGACGTCCTCCTCGACGGCGAGGTCGTCGCCCTCGACGACGGGTTGCCCTCGTTCTCCGTCCTCGCCGACCGCCTGCACGTCAGCGACCCCCGCGCCGCCGAACGCGCCGCCGCGCGCACCCCCGTCACCCTCATGGCCTTCGACGTCCTGCGCCTGTACGGCGTCGAGCTCCTCGACCGCTCCTGGCAGGACCGCCGCGAGTCCCTCGACCGGCTGCTGCCCTCCGGACGCGCCTGGCAGGTCTCACCGGTCTACCCCGACGCCTCCTCCCTGCTGACCGCCACCCGCGAGCAGGGCCTCGAGGGCGTCGTCGCCAAGCGCCGCACCTCGACGTACCAGCCCGGCCGCCGCAGCCCCGACTGGGTCAAGCACGCCCACCGCCACCACCAGGCCTGCCTCGTCGCCGGCTGGCGCCCCGTCGAGGGGTCCCCCGACCGCATCGGTGCCCTGCTGCTCGCCGTCCCCGGCCCCGACGGGCGGCTGCGCTACGCCGGCCGCGCCGGCAGCGGGCTCGACGGCGCCCTGGAGGAGGGGCTGCGCGCGGCGCTCGCCGGACGCGAACTGCCCCGCCCCGTGGTCGACGTGCCCCGCCCCGACGCGGCCGGGGCGACGTTCACCGAACCCGTCGCGGTCGTGGAGGTCCGCCACCTCGGCCGCACGAGCGGGGGCCGGTTGCGCCAGCCGACGCTGCGGGGACTGCGCCCCGACCTGGGACCGTCCGACGTGCGGCAGGAGTGAGGTGGTGGCCCGCGAGCACGGCACCGACGAGACCGTCGTCGACGTCGAGGGACGTCACCTGCGGCTGCGCCGGCTGGAGAAGGTGCTGTACCCCGCGACCGGGACCACCAAGGCGGAGGTCCTCGCCTACGTCACCGCGGTGGCCCCGGCCCTGCTCGCCCAGCTGCACCAGCGGCCCCTGACGCGCAAGCGCTACCCCGACGGGGTCACCGGCGGCTCGTTCTTCGAGAAGAACGTCCCGCGCGGGGTGCCCGACTGGATCCGCACCGTGGAGATCGAGGTCCCCGGCAGCACGAAGGACCGCGAGACGGTCCGCTACCCGCTCCTGGACGACCTCGCCGGCCTGGTCTGGCTGGTGAACCTCGCCGCCCTGGAGCTGCACGTGCCGCAGTGGCGCGTGGGACCGCGCGGGGGAGTGCGCGACCCCGACCGGCTCGTCGTCGACCTCGACCCCGGCGAGGGGGCCGGGCTGGCCGAGTGCGCCGAGGTGGCCGTGGCCGTGCGCGACCGGCTGGCCGAGGACGGTCTGCGGTGCCACCCCGTGACGTCGGGGTCGAAGGGGGTGCAGCTGTACGCCGCGGTCTCCGGCCGCCAGGACGCCGACGTCCTGCGGTCCTACGCGCACCGGATCGCCGAGGAGATGGAGCGGGAACGACCGCGCCTCGTGGTCAGCCGCATGACGAAGAGGCTGCGCGGCGGGAAGGTCCTGCTGGACTGGAGCCAGAACAACTCCGCGAAGACGACCGTCGCGCCGTACTCGCCGCGCGGCCGGCACCGTCCCTGCGCCGCCGCGCCGCGGACCTGGGCCGAACTCGACGACCCGGGGTCGTTGCGGCAGTTGACGTTGGAGGAGGTCGCCGCGCGGTACGCGCGCGACGGCGACCTCCTGGCCCCCCTGGCCGAACCCGGACCCCGCGTCCCTACGCGCTGACCTGCGAGCTGATCCGGGGGCTGACCCGGGCGATCCGGACCTCGCCCGGGTGCAGGCTGATCCGCGGCGAGTACGCGAACAGCGCCGAGGCCGTCAGGTACTCCTCGGGGCCGAAGTCGACCGACGTCAGGCTCACCTGCAGCGCTCCGCGCAGACCGGCCAGGTGCTCGTCGGCGACGACCGCGTACCAGGGTTCCTCGCGCCGGCTCATGAGCTGCACGTCCGCGTCGCACCAGCCCGCGTCGAGGAGCCGGTAGCGGCCGTTGATCAGCGGGATGCCGGCGTACCGGCGCAGTTCGGTGTCCAGCAGCGCGTTGAGGCTGCACGTGGGTGCGGCGGCGTCGTTGACGGCCTGCACGGCCCCGACGAGCCAGGCCGCCAGCGCGTCCGGCGCGACGTCGTCGACCTCGACCTGCGGGAGCAGGCGTTCGAGGCAGGCGTGGTCGACGGCCCCGGCCAGCGACAGCAGGGCCTCCGTCTCGGCGCGGGCGACGTCGTCGAGGTCGCCCCGCCGCACCGGGACCGGCTCCCCGACGGCGCGGACCTGCGTGGCGGGGTCGGCGTCGTCGGGCAGGTCGTCGGCGTCGTCCCACAGGCTGAAGGCGCTGTGCCGGTGGACGTCACCGACGTGCTCGGCGTCGAGGGTGATCGTCTCCCCCCGGCGGGACAGGACGTGCGGTTCGCTCTCCATGGCGACGTCGATGGTAGGCGGCGCCGGCGTGCCGGGCCAGCGACTTCACCCCGACGCCCACGGGTGGTCACCAGGGCAGTTCGCCCTCCTCAGCGAAGAAACCACCCGTCGGCCCGTCGTCCGGCAGCGTCGCGAGCCGCACGACCACCTCGGCGCCCTGGGCGGGGGTGCGGTGCCCGGCGAAGTCGTTCAGGTCGGTGGCCGTGTAGCCGGGGCAGGCGGCGTTGACGAGGATCCCCGTCCCGCGCAGCTCCTGGGCGTACTGGACGACGACGGCGTTGAGGAACGCCTTCGTCGGGGTGTAGGTGGCCCAGAACACCGGCGGGTCGGGGTTCTCGGCCTGGTACGCGAAGGACCCGAGCCGGCTGGACGTGCAGACGATCCGCGGCGAGGCCGCCGCGCGCAGCTGGGGCAGGAACGCGTTGGTGACGCGCACGACGCCGAGGACGTTGGTCTCCACCGCGGACCGCAGGCGGTCGACCTCGAGCTCGGAGGGCAGCGCCGGCGGTCCGCCCGTGATCCCCGCGTTGTTCACCAGGACGTGCAGACCGCCCCGGGCGGCCAGCAGTTCCACGGCGTCGCGGACGCTGTCGCCGGAGGTGACGTCGAGCGGTACCCCGAACACGTCGAGACCCTCCGCGCGCAGCTTCCCGACGGCCTCCTCGCGGCGCGCCGCGTCCCGCGCGCCCACGCCGACGGAGAAACCCCGGCGGCCCAGGCCGGCCGCGACCTCGTACCCGATGCCCTTGTTCGCGCCGGTGACCAGCGCCGTCCTCTGTTCGCTCACGTCCCCGACCCTGCGCCCGGGGACGGTCCGGGGTCCAACACCGGTCCGGTCCCGGTCGATACCCCTGCGGTATCGCGGGCGTAGCCTGGCGGGGTGGAGACGCGGGAGCTGCGCTACTTCGTGGCCGTGGCCGAGGAGCTGCACTTCGGGCGCGCCGCCGGGCGCCTGGGCATCGCCCAACCGCCGCTGTCGCGGGCCATCCAGCAGGTCGAACGACGCCTGGGCGTCGAACTCCTCGAACGCACGCCGCGGGCCGTGACCCTCACGGCGGCCGGACGGGTGCTGCTCGACGAGGCGCGGGCGGCGCTGGCCGCCGTCGAGGCCGCCGAACGCCGCACCGTGCGCGCCGCGGCGGGTTCCGCCGGGATCGTCCTGACCGTGAAGGCGGGGTCGGCCAACGAGGTGCTGGCGGAACTCCTCGACGCCTTCGCCGCCGAACCCGACGCGGTCCCGGTCGAGGTCGCGCTGGTGGGCCCCGGGGAACCCGAGGCGATGCTGCGCGACGGGCGCGCCGACGTCGCCCTGCTGCACCTGCCGATGGACTCGACCGCGGGTTTCGACGCCGAGGAACTCCTCGTGGAGGACCAGGTGGCCGTCCTGCCCGCCGGCCACCCCCTCAGCGCCCGCGACCACCTGGAACTCGCCGACCTCACCGGCCTGCCCGACCTGCCCCTGCCGCGCTGGCCCCGTCCGGACCCGAACCTGCCCGAACCCACGGGGCCGGAGATCCGCGACCACCTGCAACTGCTGCAACTGGTCGCGCTGCGACGGACCTGCGCGATCCTGCCGCCGTCGGCGATCCCCTTCCCGCGCGAGGGGATCGCCCTGGTGCCGCTCGTCGACGCCGTGCGGGTGACGACGGCCATCGCCTGGCCCGCCCACTCGCGCTCGCGGGCGGTGGCCGCCCTCGTGCGGACGGCGACCGCCTGACCGGGGTTCCGCGCGGTGCGCAACCCGGGGCCGATCGCGCGGAACGCCTCACCCGGTCGGCGCCGTGCGCGCCAGGGGGCCGAAGAAGGCGGTGATGTCACCGGCCAGCAGTTCGGGTTCCTCCACGGCGGCGAAGTGACCGCCGCGCGGCATCGGCGTGAAGCGCGCCAGGTCGTAGCGGCGCCGCACCCAGGACTCCGGCGGGCGGGCGCCGAGGTCGGCCGGGAACCAGGCGACGGCCGTGGGGACGCGCACCCGTTCCAGCGTCGGCGTCAGCCCGTGACGGCGTTCGTAGTAGGGCCGCAACGACGTGGAGATCGTGCCGCTGAACCAGTACAGCGACGCCTGGGTGAGCAGGAAGTCGTCGCCGAAGTGCCCCGTCACGTCCCCGTCGCAGTCGCTCCACGCGCGGTACTTCTCCAGGATCCAGGCCAGCAGCCCGGACGGGGAGTCGCTCAGCCCCTGGGCCAGGGTCAGCGGGCGGGTGCTGTGCTGGTGGGCGTAGGCACCCTCGCGGTCCTCCCAGTCGGCGACGGCGTCGAGGTAGGCGCGTTCCTCGGCGCTCAGGTCGGTGTCCCCGGCCCGCGGGGTCCGGTCGACGTCGAGGAGGTGGACGCCGACCACCGACTCCGGGTGGGCCTGCGCCAGCCACCCGGTGATCCCGGCCCCCAGGTCGCCGCCGTGCGCCCCGTAGAGGGTGAACCCGAGCTCGTCGTGCAGGAGGCGGTGCCACAACTCGTGGGTCGGCAGCGCGTCGAGGGTGGGGCGCTGCCCGGAGAAGGGGAAACCCGGCAGGGAGGGGACGACCACGGTGAAGGCGTCCCGCGGGTCGCCACCGAACCGCGACGGCTGCGAGAGCCGTTGCGCGAGGCCGACGAGCTCGTAGGAGGTGCTCGGCCAGCCGTTGGTCAGCACGAGCGGCAGGGGGTCCGGACCGGCGCCGGGTTCGGCGTCGAAGCGCAGGTAGTGGACCCGGGTGCCCTCGATCTCCGCGACGTGGGAGGGCAGCGCGTTGATCTGCGCCTCGTGGGCACGCCAGTCGTACCCGTCGGCCCAGCGGGCGACCAGGCGCCGCAGGTCGGCGCCGTCGGTCCCCACCTGCCAGGGCTCGACCGGCCAGGGGGTGGCCCAGCGCGTCGCACGCAGCCGGGATCGCAGGTCGGCCAGGTCGGCCTCGGGCACCTGCAGCAGCGGTCCACCGGCGGTGGTGTCGGTGGCGATCTCGGGGAGGGAGGAGTTCGACACCATTCAAGCGTATTACCGGTGTCGCACGACCTGTCAACACCGGAGACGGTCTAATCTGGTGTCGTGATGCGGACGGCGGGCGACCTGGACCTCGTGCGGGACTTCCTGAACACCCTCGACGAGCGGCGCTTCACCCGGCACGGGCAGGAGCACAGCGCCACCGACGAACTCGTCTCCGGCGAGGCCCTGTCCGCCTGGTGGCGCGAGCACGACCTCGCGGGCTCCGCACCGGACGGCGCCGAGCCGGACGCGGCCGAGCTGGGCGCGGTCCTGCGGTTGCGGACGGCGCTGCGCGAGGCCCTCCTCGGGGCGGGACCCGCTGCGGGGCAGGACGCGCTGGCCGGATTCCCGGTGCGTCTGGCGCCGGACGGGTCCGGCCGGTTGCGGCTCGCCGCCGCCACCGGCTCACCCGGGCTCGACGTCCTCGTCGAAACCGTCGCGACGGCCGTCGCCTCGGGGCGCTGGTCGCGGCTGAAGCTCTGCGCCGCACCGGAGTGCCGCTGGGCCTTCCACGACACCTCCCGCAGCGGCGCCGGCCGCTGGTGCTCGATGCAGGTGTGCGGCAACCGCCACAAGACGGCGGCCTACCGCCGGCGGGCCACCGCCTGACGGCCCGGGCCCGGGCGGCCGGGAAACGCGGTTGACCGCCCGCGGCGCGACCGGTCGACTGACCCGGTGCTGCACACCAGGACCCGACTGTCCCCCGACGACCTGCGCGCCGTCGCCGCCCTCGAGCAGGAGGTCGTCGCCCACGACGGCGGCCGGCTGAAGATCGAGTGGAACGGGTTGCGGGACAGGACCGGCGACCACACCAACGACCTGCTGTGGACGGTCGACGGGCAGGTGGTGGGGTACGTCGGGTTCGACACCTGGAACGGTCGCGTCGTCGAACTCGTCGGCATGGTCGCCCCGGGTGCGCGGGGGCGGGGGATCGGGTCGGCCCTGCTCGAGGCGGCCGTCCGCGTCTGCCGCGAGCGCGGGTTCGCCCAGGCGCTGCTCATCGTCCCGCGGCCCTCGGCGGCGGGGCACCACCTGGCGCAGCGCCTCGGGGCACCGCTGGAGCACTCCGAGCACGCGTTGCGGCTCGACCACGCGCCCGCCACGGGGGAGGAGGACGCCCGCACCGTCCTGCGCGACGCCACGGCCGCGGACCTGGGGGTGCTCACCGGACTGCTCACCGCCGCCTTCGGCGAGGCGCCGACGCACCTGGAGGACGGGTTGCGCACCGGGCGCACCCTGCTCGTCGAGCACGCCGGGGAACCCGTCGGAACCGTTCGGCTGCAGCGCGACGGCGACCAGGGCGGGGTCTACGGCTTCGCGGTCGACCCGCGGGCGCAGGGCCGGGGCATCGGCCGCGACGTCCTGCGCCGCGTCTGCCGGGAGTTCTTCGCCGGCGGCGCCACGTCGGTCCGGCTCGAGGTCGCCGTCGACAACGACCGTGCGCTCGGCCTCTACACCTCGGTCGGGTTCGCCCGCGTCCAGACCGAGGACTACTACGACCTGCCGCTGGGCGGTTAGGCCGTACCCGCCGCCGCGGCGCGCGGAGCGCCGCGGCGACCGGGGGAGCGGATCAGAACACGCCCAGCTGCTCGATGTGCTTCTTGCGGCTGCGCGCCGCACCACCGGCGAGGACGAAGAACAGGGCCAGGTGCAGCCAGTTGCTGGCGGCGTTGACGACGAGGTCGTCGCGCTCGGCGTTCACCCGCAGGCCCGCGCCGGCCAGACCGGCGGCCAGGTAGGCCAGGGCGACCCAGACGACGACCTTGTGCGCCTGCCGCACCGACCCCGAGAAGGCGAGGATGGCCAGGCCGAAGAGGATCTGCAGGGAGGCGCTGACGATCGACGTCCGGAACAGGCCGAAGAGGTTGGCGCCCGAGCTGTAGAAGCCCAGGTCGGAGTAGTGCGTCACGATGCCGGGGACCAGCCCGAGGACACCCAGGCCCAGGACGAGGACGCCCGCGGCGCGGGCGAAGCCGTTGACGGGGCCGCTGACCTCGGTGGGGTACGCGGACTCGATCGCAGCGGGGGCGGCGGGAGCGTTCATGCCCCCATCATCGCCGATGCGCCGGATCAGCGCGGCAGCAGGCGGTGCGCCTCGGCCGCACCCACGCCCTGGGCCTGCAGGAGGTCCACGGCGGCCGAGCGCAGCTGCGCCACGACCACGGTCGCGGACAGCGACTCCGCGCCCAGGGTCCGAGGCCCCAGGGTGACCGCCAGCTCCTGCAGCACGGCCACCGACGGCGGCACCGTCTCGCCCGGGTAGGGCGGTTCCCCCAGCGAGCGGATCGCCGCGGCCATGCCGTCGAGCGCACCCGCCAGGGAGTCGGGCATCGGCTCGTCGTACTTCAGGGCGGTGCTGACGCGCCGCAGCGCCACCCGCAGGTTGCGGGTCGCGCGGTCCATCCCGGCCTGCAGCTTCTTCTGCCGCACGATCTCCCCGCGCCCGCGGCGGCGCAACGGGGACAGCCGGTGCACCTCCTGGCCCGCGTTGACCGACTGCGACCAGCCCTCCAGCTCCGTCTGGGTGCCCCGCGCCCGGTTCAGGACGTCCTCGGCCTTGGCGGCGTCGCGGCTGCGCAGGGCGTCGGCGCCGTCCTCCAGGAGGTCGGCGAGCTGCCCGGCGTAGGCCCGGGCCCGTCCCCGCACGTCGCGGCGCGGGTCCGGCGGCAGCAGGGCGGCCACACCGAGGGCCACCACCACCCCCGTCATCGCGTCCAGCCAGCGCCCCCCGCCGCCGCCGCCCGCGGTGGGCGGGTAGGCGACGATGAACGCGGCCTGCAGGGCCGCCTGGTTGACGAGCAGGATCCCCGAGTCCAGGAACCGGGCCACGAACATGGCCGTCGCCACGATGGCCGTGATCTGCAGGGGGCCGCGGCCCACGAAGTGCACGACGAGGGTGCCGAGCAGCACGCCGATGGTGACGCCGACGCCCAGCTCGCCCACGCGGCGCACCCGCTGGTTGTTCTGCACCCCCAGGCACACGACGACCGCGACGGTCGCGAAGACGGGGTAGGGCTGCCCCCACAGGGCCTGGGCCAGCAGCCAGGCGATCCCGGCGCCGAGCCCGCACTGCATGATCTGCCACCACGACCCCTGCCAGCGCTGCCAGCCCGTGCGCAGCCGGCGGCGGGCCGTCACGGCGAACGGGATCGTGCGGGGCACCCGCCCATCCTGGCAGTGGATCCCCCCGCGCGCGGTCGGGACGGCCACCCCGAACCTCTACCCTCGAGTCCCGTGGACGTCCTCGTCATCGGATCCGGTGCCCGCGAACACGCCCTCGTGCGTGCCCTGCTGCACGACCCGGGGGTGGACCGCGTCGTCGCCGCCCCGGGCAACGCCGGGATCGCGCTCGACGTGAGCGTCGAACCGGTCGACGCGACCGACCCCGGCGCCGTCGCCGCCCTCGCGCAGCGCCTGGGCGCCGACCTGGTCGTCGTGGGCCCGGAGGCCCCGCTGGTGGCCGGGGTCGCCGACGCCGTGCGCGCGGCCGGGATCGCCGTCTTCGGCCCGTCCGGGCAGGCGGCCCGGCTGGAGGGGTCCAAGGCGTTCGCCAAGGAGGTCATGGCCGCCGCGGGCGTGCCGACCGCGATGGCCCACCTGTGCACCACGGAGGACGAGGTCGCCGCCGCCCTCGACGCGTTCGGCGCCCCGCACGTCGTCAAGGACGACGGGCTCGCCGCGGGCAAGGGCGTCGTCGTCACCTCCGACCGCGAGGCGGCCCTCGCGCACGCCCGCACCTGCCTGGAGCACGGCCCGGTCGTCGTCGAGGAGTTCCTCGACGGCCCGGAGGTCTCGGTGTTCTGCCTCACCGACGGGACGTCGGTGGTGGCGCTGGCCCCCGCGCAGGACTTCAAGCGGGCCCTCGACGGCGACGAGGGCCCGAACACCGGCGGCATGGGCGCGTACTCGCCGCTGCCGTGGGCGCCCGAGGGCCTGGCGGACGAGGTCGTGGAGCGCATCGCGCAGCCCGTCGTGGACGAGATGGCCCGGCGCGGCACCCCCTTCAGCGGGGTCCTGTACTGCGGGCTGGCGCTGACCTCGCGCGGGACGCGGGTCATCGAGTTCAACGCCCGGTTCGGCGACCCGGAGACCCAGGTCGTCCTGGCCCGGCTGGCGACCCCGCTCGGCGCGGTCCTGAACGCCTGCGCCACGGGCACCCTCGCCGAGCAGCCCGCCCTGCGCTGGCGCGAGGACGCCGCCGTCACGGTCGTCCTGGCCTCCCCGGGCTACCCGGAGGCGCCGGTCACCGGCGGGGTGCTGCGCGGGCTGGCGCAGGCGGACGCGATCGGCGGGGCCGACGTCCTGCACGCCGGAACGGCCACCGCGCCCGACGGCGCGGCGATCGTCAGCGCCGGCGGCCGGGTGCTGTCCGTCGTGGGCGTCGGGCCGGACCTGTCCGCGGCGCGCGCCGTGGCGTACGAGGCGGTGGAGCTGATCGACCTCGACGGCGGCCGGTTCCGCCGCGACATCGCGCTGACGGCGGCGCAGGCGTGAGCGCCCCCGTGGAACCCCTCGAGCTCGCGGGCTGGACCCACACTTACTCGGGCAAGGTCCGCGACCTGTACGTGCCCGCCGCCGGGGAGGACGGGACCGTCCTGGTCGTCGCCAGCGACCGGATCTCCGCCTACGACCACGTGCTGTCCAGCACCATCCCCGACAAGGGCAAGGTCCTGACGGCCCTGTCGCTGTGGTGGTTCGAGCAGTTGCGCGACATCGTCCCGAACCACCTGCTGTCCGGCGGGGTGTCGACCGACGTCCCCGCGGCCGTCGCGGGCCGGGCCATGCTCTGCCGCAAGCTGGAGATGTTCCCCGTCGAGTGCGTGGCCCGCGGCTACCTCACGGGGTCGGGGCTGGTCGAGTACCGCGAGAACCAGGCCGTGTGCGGGGTCGCCCTGCCCGCCGGTCTCGTGGACGGTTCCCGGCTGGCCGAACCGATCTTCACCCCGGCGACCAAGGCCGAGGTCGGTGAGCACGACGAGAACGTCTCCTTCGAGCACGTCGCCGCGTCCGTCGGGGCGGAGGCGGCCGCCGAACTGCGCGACCTGACGATCGCCGTGTACCGCCGCGCCGAGCAGATCGCCCGCGAGCGCGGGATCGTCCTGGCCGACACCAAGCTGGAGTTCGGCCGCGCCGACGGCGTGACGGTCCTCGGCGACGAGGTCCTCACCCCCGACTCCTCGCGGTTCTGGCCGGCCGAGAGCTGGGAACCGGGCCGGGCCCAGCCGAGCTTCGACAAGCAGTTCGTGCGCGACTGGCTGACGTCGGCGGCCTCGGGGTGGGACCGGAACGGCTCCGAGCCGCCGCCCGTGCTGCCGGCCGAGGTCGTGGAGCGGACCCGCGAACGCTACGTCGACGCCTACGAGCGGCTGACGGGGTCCACGTTCGCCGGCTGATGCTCCCGCGGCTGAAGGGCCTGTTCCACCTCGACCTCGTGCGCAGCACGAAGGCCGTGCAGCACCTGACGACGTTCGTCGTCGCGGGGATCTCGACGATCCTGATCACACGGCTGTACCTGGCGCTGTCGGGGTACCCGCAGATCGGCGGGGACACCGGGTTGCACGTCGCGCACGTGCTGCCCGGCGGACTGCTGATGCTGTTCGCGATGTGGTTGCAGCTGTCGTACATCGGGCCCGGACCGCGTCCGGTGGCGGCGCTGTTCGGCGGGATCGGGTTCGGGTTGTTCCTGGACGAGGTCGGCAAGTTCGTCACGTCCGACAACGACTACTTCTTCGCCCCGTCCGCGGCGATCATGTACGTGGTGTTCGCGGGTTTCGTGGTGGGGGCGCACTTCTGGCGCCGGCGGGTCCCGCTCTCGGACGCCGAACGGGTCGCGAACGCCGCGCACGTCCTCGTCGACGGGCTGGCGGGCCGGTTGTCGGAGAACCGGCGGGCCGAGGTGCTGCACTCCCTCGACGAGGTCGGTGACGTCGAGGGGGCGGCGGAGGTGCGCCGGCTGCTGGAACGGATCGAGACCCGCGCACCGGCCGTGCCGCAACGCCTCGAGGGGTGGTGGCAGCGCGTCGCCGACGGGTTCGCCCGGGTCTCGCGGTCGCGGTTCGCCCTGCCCGTCATGGGGGTCCTGCTGTTCACCCAGGTCGCGTGGGCCCTGCTCGTCCTCGCCTGGCTGACGCTCTCCGACGCCCCGCACGGCGTCTCGGTCGGCGGGGTGCTGCTGGGGACCGCCGGTTCGGTCGTGTTCACGACGACCGGGTTGTGGCAGGGCCGGCGCCGCGGGCGGCGCGCGGCCGTGGAGTCGTTCCAGCGGTCGGTGCTGACGTCCCTGCTGCTGACGCAGGTGTTCCTGTTCGCGGCGTCCCAGTTCGCCGCGACGGCCGGGCTGCTCGGGGACCTCGTGCTGCTCGGTCTGGTGAACGCCGACCTGGCCCGGTCGCGCCGGGTGCGGGGCTGACCCGGCGCTCTACCGTGGGCGCGTGGCCCGACACCCCCGCCCCGCGCTGCCCGACCTGGTCGACGACGTCCCCGGCCTGCCGCCCGGCAGGCTCGTCGCCCCCGTGGGCGTGCCCGGGGCCGGGCCGGTGGTCTGGGTGAGCGCGGCGCCCGCCGCCCGCGACGACTGGGGCCGCCTCGCCCGTCTGCACCCCGCGACGGGGCTGTGGCCCGTCCTCCTGGAGGGGCTGGAGGTCGGCGACGTCGAACGGCCCTGGACCGTGGGGGAGTTCTCCGGTCCCGACGACGTCGTCCCCCTCGACGTCGAGACGTTCCTCGCGGGGGAGTACGCCGCCGCGCTCGAGGACGAGGACGACTGGGAGGACGAGGACGACGGGGAGGAACCGCCCACCGGGCCGCCACCCGCCTGGCCGGGGCTCTCGCCCGCGCTGCCCGCGGTCACCGACCCCCTCGCCGCGGCGGAGCGGTTCGCCTGCGAACTGCTCGACCACGGCCCCCACCGGCACCTCGGGCTCGTCGCCGTCGACCGCGGGGCCGACGTCCTCGCCGCGATCGGCTGGTACGGCGCCGTCAACTCCGACGTCGCCCCCGCGACCCTGTCGGCCGTCCTGCGCAGCTGGGAGGACCGGTTCTCCACCCGGCTCGTCGCGCTGGGTTTCGACACCGTCCGGCTGAGCGTCGCGGCCCCGCCCACCTCCCTCGAGGCGGCCGTGCCCGTCGCGGCCGAGCACCTGGCGTTCTGCTGCGACGAGATCGTCCAGAACGGGCCGGGCGACGTCGTCGGGCACGCGGAGCAGCTGGTCGGCGCCGGTGCGTGGAGGTTCTGGTGGGACTGAGGACCGCCGAGACCGACGGGGCCCGCTCGGTCCTGGCCGCGCTCGCGCTGCTGCTCGGGCTGCAGCTGCTCGGGACGCTGCTCGTCGACCTCACGCACCTGCCCGTGCCGGGCGCCGTCGTCGGGCTGGTCGTCCTGCTCGGCGTCGGAGCCCGGTTCCCGCGGTTCGCGCGCCGGGCCGAACCGGCCGGTGAACCGCTGCTGAAGCACCTGCAGCTCCTCTTCGTCCCGCCCGGGGTCGGCGCCCTCACCCAGCTCTCCACGCTCGTGCAGCACGCGGGGCCGCTGGCGCTCGCGGTCGTCGGCTCGTTCGCGACGGGTCTCGTGGTGGCCGGACTCGTCCTGCAGCGGCTGCTGCGGCGCCGGGGGACGGCGTGAACGCGCTGGTCCACGCGCCCGGTTTCGGGCTGTTCCTGACGGTGGGCGCCTACCTGGGCGCCGGGGAGCTGCACCGACGGCTCGGGCGGCCGGCCCTGCTCGCCCCGGTCCTCGTCGCCATGGTCGTCGTCTCGGTCGTCCTGGAACTGCTGGGGATCTCGTACGCGGAGTACCTGTCGTCGGTGTCGGTGCTGACCCTGCTGCTCGGCCCGGCGACGGTGGCCCTCGCGCTGCCGCTGCTGCGCTCGGGGCGGGCGCTGCTGGCCGACCGGCTCGCGGTGCTCGTGACGCTCGTGGTGACCGGCGTCGTGAGCGTGGGCGTCACGGTCGCCGCGCTCGTCGCGCTCGGCGCCCCCGACGAGCTGGTCCTGACGACGTTGCCGCGGTCGGTGACGACCCCGGTCGCGCTGACGGTGGGGGAGGCGATCGGGGCGAACACGACCCTCGCGGTCGTCCTGACCCTCGTCTCGGGAGTGCTGGGGGCGACGGTCGGACCGTGGCTGCTGGACCGGGTCCGGGTCACCGACGCCCGCGCGCGGGGTTTCGCGCTCGGGGTGGTCTCGCACGGGATCGGGACGTCGCGGGCGCTGGCGGAGTCCGACGTCACCGGGGGCTGGTCGAGCGCGGCCATGGTGCTCAACGCGCTGGCGATGACCGTCGCGCTGCCGGTCGTCGCCCGGGCCTTCCACTGACGCCTTCGAGTGAGGTTAGGCTCACCTGTCATACGCCTGACGACCATCGCCCTCGCCCTCGCCGCCGGGCTCGCCCTCACCGGCTGCTCGAACCCCTCCGCCGCGGACGCACCCCGCGTCGAGGGGCGCAGCGTCCAGCACGTCCGCGGGACGACGCAGGTCCCGGCGGACCCGCGGCGCGTCGTCACCCTCGAACCCCTCGAACTCGACACGGCCGTCGCGCTCGGCGTGACGCCCGTCGGGGCGGCCGTGGCCAGCAACGTCGCCGGGATCCCGGCCTACCTCGGCGTGGGGGACGCCGTGGCGAGCGTCGGGACCGTCCCCGAACCCGACCTCGAGGCGATCGCAGCGCTGGAACCGGACCTGATCCTGGGCACCGAGTCCCGGCACTCCGAGCTCTACGACGAACTCCGCTCCATCGCGCCGACCGTGTTCGTGGCCAGTCAGTCCGACCCCTGGGCGGACGACGTCGCGCTCGTCGCGCAGGCCCTGGGGCGCGGCGACCGGGCCGCCGAACTCCTCGACGAGCACCGGCGGCGCTGCGACCGGATCGCCGCCGAGCACGCCCTGGCGGGGACCACCGCGAACTTCGTCCGCCCCCGGGACGCGGCGACCCTGAGCCTGTACGGGCCGACGTCGTTCGCCGGCAGCGTCCTGGAGTGCGCGGGGTTCACGCTCCCCGAGCGCGACTGGGGCGGCGGCATCCAGGTCGACATCTCTCCCGAGCGGGTCCCCGAGGCCGCCGCCGACCACCTGTTCGTCCCCGTGCAGGACGTGGCCGACCCCGCGGGCGTCCCGCCGCTCGTCGCGAACGCCCCGCAGGTGTTCGGGCACGTGCACCTCGTCGACACGTCGTACTGGGTCTCCGGCGTCGGGCCCCTGGGCGGCGAGCGCGTGCTCGACGACATCGACCGGATCCTCGACGCGGGCTGAGCAGTACGCCCCTCCGCGTTCGCGGAGGGGCGCAGGTCTCAGTGCGCGGCGCTCGGCGCCGGGATCGAGGTGATCCCGGCGAGCCGTTCCTGCCGCACGGCGTGCCGGTTGACCAGGCTGCCGGAGACGACCGCGACGAGGAACACGGCGATCGCGCCCCCGGTGAAGGCGACGTGGTACCCGTGCAGCACCGCGTCGGCGGGGTTCCCGCCGTGGTGTTCCACGGCGCTGGCGAACACCGTCGACAGCAGGGCCGTCCCGATCGAACCGCCGATCTGCTGGAACGTGTTGACGCTGGCGCTGGCCGCCCCGGCGTCCTCGCGGGCCACGCCGGCGGTGGCGGTGTTCATGGCCGAGGAGACGATCAGGCCCATCCCCAGGCCGGTCACCACGAGGGCGGGCAGGACGGTCCCGGCCCAGGTGCTGTCGGCCGCGGTGCGCAGGAACAGCAGGATCCCGGCCGCGGCGACGATCCCGCCGGTGCGCAGCAGGACCTTGGGGCCGACGCGCGGCAGAAGGCGCGGGGTGATCTGGGTGGCGGCCGTCATGATCGAGAACGGCATCGGCAGGAACGACAGCCCGGTCTCCAAGGATGAGAACCGCAGGGTCTGGTTCAGGTAGTACGTCAGGAACAGGAAGATCCCGAACATCGCGACGCCGACCAGGCCGATCGCGATCAGGGCCCCGCCGCGGTCGCGGTCGCGGACGATGCGCAGCGGCAGCAGCGGGTGGGAGACGCGGGACTCGACGAGGACGAACAGCGCGACGAGGACGACGCCGGCCACCAGCGAGACGATCGTCGTGACGTCGGACCAGCCGTGGCGCTCGGCGTTGGAGAACCCGTAGACGATCCCGACGAGGCCGACGGTGATGGTGGCGGTGCCGAGCAGGTCCAGGCGCGGGCGGTGGCCGCGCACGGGCCTGGGCATGAACACCAGGGCGCCGACCACGCCGAGGACCGCGAACACGACGTTCACGTACAGGCACCAGCGCCAGGTCGTGTACTCGGTGAGGACCCCGCCGAGCAGGACGCCGGTGGCGGCCCCGGAACCGGCGATGGCGCCGAAGACGCCGAACGCCTTGGCGCGTTCCTTCGGGTCGGTGAACGTCGTGGTGAGCAGGGCCAGCGCCGAGGGGGCGAGCAGGGCGCCGAACACGCCCTGGCCGGCGCGGGCCGCGACGAGCTGGCCGAAGTTCTCGGCCAGGCCGCCGACGACGGAGGTGCCGGCGAACCCGACGAGGCCGACGATGAACGTGTTCTTGCGGCCGAACAGGTCCCCGAGGCGCCCGCCGAGCAGCAGCAGGGACCCGAACGCGAGGGAGTACGCCGTGACGATCCACTGCCGCTGGTCGTCGGCGAAGCCGAGGTCGCGCTGGGCGGCGGGCAGGGCGATGTTGACGATCGTGGCGTCCAGGACGACGGCGAGCTGGGCGATGCCGATGACGGCGAGGATCGCCCAGCGGTGGTCCTTCACGACGACGTGCGCGGGATGGTGGCGCGTGTCCCTGCGGGTGGGGGTGGCGGAGCTCACGGGTTCTCCAGGGGTCGAGGTGCCGGCGAGTGGTTCGGGCCGACTGAAGCGGACGGCTCGCGTCCACTTCCATCAGCGTACACGCAAACGGACAAGATGCGTCCACTTGTTCCCGGACGCGGGTAACCTGGGGTCGTGAGCACGACCGCTGTCCGCCCCCTGCGCGCCGACGCCGTCCGCAACCGCGCCCTCATCGTCGACGCGGCCCGCAAGCTCTTCGCCGAACGCGGCCTCGACGTGACGCTGCACGACGTGGCCGAGGAGGCCGGCGTGGGGGTCGGCACCGTCTACCGCCGCTTCCCCGACAAGGACGCCCTGCTCGCCGGCCTGGTCACCGCCAAGTACGAGACGCTCGTCGAGCTCGCCGAGCAGGCCGCGGCGCTGCCCACGGGTCGCGAGGGACTGCGCCAGTACCTGCTGGGGGCCATGCAGCTGCGCTCCAGCGACCGGTCCCTGTCCACGGCCGTCATGCGCGCGGCACCGCAGACCGCCGAGGCGCTGGAACTGCGGGAGCGGCTGTGGGCGCTCATGGGGGGTGTCGTCGCCCGGGCGCAGGCCGAAGGCGCTGTGCGGCAGGGGTTCACCCCCGACGACGTCCCCGCCGTGTCGTCCATGATCGGCTCCATCGCCGACCGCACCCGCGACGAGCACCCGGACGCCTGGCGGCGCTACGCCCTGCTCCTGGTCGACGCGGTCTGCCCGCCGGCCGGCGAGCTGCCGCCCCTGGTGGGCGAGCCGCTCGCACCGCCCCCCGCGGGCTGCGCCGTCGCCCGCCCCTGAGCCGGGGGCGCCCCCGGGTCAGGAGCGCCCCGCGGCCCGGGTGTGCTCGAAGATCAGGCTCGTCTCCGTCAGCCCCACGTCCGGGTCCCGCGAGAGGTGCTCGGCGACGAAGTCGCGCAGGGCCGCCGTGCTCTCGACCGCCACGTGCAGCAGGTAGTCGTCGGCCCCGGCGACGAAGTACACGTCGAGCACCTCCGGCTGGCGGCGCATCCGCGCGACGAACGGGCCCATGCTCCCGCGGGCGTGCGCGGCCAGCTTCACCGCGATCATCGCCTGCAGGTCCAGCCCCAGCGCCGCGGGGTCGACGTCGGCGTGGAACCCCCGGATCACCCCCGACTCGCGCAGCGCCCGCACCCGCAGCAGGCACGTCGAGGCCGCGATCCCCACCTGCTGGGCCAGGGCGGCGTTCGTGATCCGCGCGTCCTCGGCCAGCACCCGCAGGATCGCGCGGTCCACCGGGTCCACGATGCGCTGCAGCTTCTTCGGTGGGACCGGTCCGTACGCCGCCGTGCTCGAAGGATCTGCCACTCGTACAGCCTCCCACGAATCATCTGCAGAGAGCTTGCCGTCTCGTCGAACGCTGTTCACGCTGGAACCGAGCCTGACCGCAACGACGAGGAGAGCACCATGCGCATCGGCGTCCCCACCGAGGTCAAGAACCGCGAGTACCGCGTGGCCCTCACGCCCGCCGGCGTCCACGAGCTCGCCGGCCACGGCCACGAGGTCCTCGTCCAGTCCGGTGCCGGCCTCGGCAGCTCCCTGCCCGACCACGAGTACGAGGCCGCCGGCGCCAAGATCGTCGCCGACGCCGACGAGGTCTGGGGCGCCGCCGACCTCCTGCTCAAGGTCAAGGAACCCGTCGCGAGCGAGTACCACCGCCTGCGCCGCGACCAGGTCCTCTTCACCTACCTCCACCTCGCCGCCTCCCGCGAGTGCACCGACGCCCTCCTGGCCTCCGGCACCACCGCCATCGCCTACGAGACCGTCCAGCTGCCCGACCGCTCCCTGCCCCTGCTCGCCCCCATGAGCGAGGTCGCCGGCCGGCTCGCCCCGCAGGTGGGTGCGTACTCCCTCATGCGCGCGGCCGGGGGGCGCGGCGTCCTCATGGGCGGGGTCCCCGGCGTGCGCGGCGCCGACGTCGTCGTCATCGGCGCCGGGGTCTCGGGCCAGAACGCCGCCCAGATCGCCCTCGGCATGGGCGCCGAGGTCACCGTCCTCGACCTGTCCATCCCCAAGCTGCGCGAGGTCGACGCCCGCTTCGGCGGCGCCGTGCGCACCATCGTGTCGAACTCCTACGAACTGGCCCGCGCCGTCCGTGGCGCCGACCTCGTCATCGGCGCCGTCCTCGTCCCCGGCGCCAAGGCCCCCAAGCTCGTCAGCAACGAGCTCGTCGCCCAGATGCGCCCCGGCTCGGTCCTCGTCGACATCGCCATCGACCAGGGCGGCTGCTTCGCCGACTCCCACCCCACCACCCACGACGACCCGACGTTCACCGTCCACGGGTCGGTGTTCTACTGCGTCGCGAACATGCCCGGCGCCGTCCCGCACACCTCCACCTACGCGCTGACCAACGCCACGCTGCCCTACGTCGTCAAGCTCGCGAACTCGGGCTGGAAGGCCGCGCTGGGCTCCGACGCGGCGCTCGCGGGCGGGCTGTCCACGCACGCCGGCTCGCTCGTCAACGCCGAGGTCGCCGCGGCGCACGGGTTGCCGTCGACCACCCTGGCCGACGCGCTGGCCTGATCAGGGTTCGCGCAGCTCGGCCACGAGCGAGTCGACGACGTCGTGCAGGGGGTTGGCCGCCCCCCGCGCGCACGCCGCCTCGAACGTCGCCCGTTGCCGCTGGTAGCTCGCCCCCCGTCGCGGGATCTCCGCGACGAGGGCGAGGTCGTCGGCGCAGTCCAGCTGCCGGGCAACGGGTTCCAGGCGGTTCAGCCACTCGTCGAGGTCGTCGGTGACGAGCCGCTCACGACCGGCGGCGTCCACGATGATCTCGGCGTCCAGGCCGTAGCGGGCCGCGCGCCACTTGTTCTCCTGCACGTGCCACGGCGGCATCGTCGGCAGGGTCTCGCCGGCTTCCAGACGCGCGTCGAGGTGCACCACGAGGGCCTGGGTGAACGCCGTCAGCGCGCGCAGTTCCCGCAACGACGGCGTCCCGTCGCAGACCCGGACCTCGATGGTCCCGAACCGCGGGGACGGGCGGACGTCCCAGCGCACGTCGGACAGGCCGTCGATGACCCCGGTGACGAACATGTCGTCCACGTAGTCCTCGAACTCGTCCCACGCGCCGAACTGGAACGGCAGGCCGGCCGTCGGGAGCTGCTGGAACATCTGCGCCCGGTTGCTGGCGTAGCCGGTGTCGAAACCCGTCCAGTACGGCGAGCTCGCCGACAGCGCCTGCAGGTGCGGGTAGTGGTTGAGCAGGGTGTTCAGGATCGGCAGCACCTTGTGCACCGAGTTCACGCCGACGTGGACGTGGACGCCCCAGATGAGCATCTGCCGCCCCCACCACTGGGTGCGTTCCAGGAGCTCGGCGTAGCGGGGGTCGGGGGTGACGAGCTGCTCGTCCCAGCGGCCGAACGGGTGCGTCCCCGCGCACATCAGGTCCAGGCCCAGCGGGTCGGTGACGCGCCGGATCGCGTCCAGGGTCCGCGTGAGGTCGTCGGCGGCCTCGGCGACCGTGTCGCACACCCCCGTGACGGCCTCGAGGGTGTTGCGCAGCAGTTCCTTGGTGACCCGCGGGCCCGTGGGGGAGGCCTCCCGCTCGACCGCCTCGAGGACCTCCGAGGCCCGGGACGCGAGGTCGCGCGTGCCGCGGTCCACGAGGACCATCTCCCACTCCACGCCCAGCGTCGGGCGGGGAGAGGCGTTGAACTCCACCGTGCGTCGGCCCACCCGACGATCACACCACACCCGTGCCACCCTCGCCGCACCACCGGGTGAGGCTCTACCGTCCGGTGCGTGAGCGCTGAGCGGGAAGTGGACGTCGTCGTCGTCGGGGCCGGACCGGTCGGGGAGAACGTGGCCGACCGGGCCGCCCGGACGGGGCTGTCGGTCGTGGTCGTGGAGAAGGAGCTCGTCGGCGGGGAGTGCTCCTACTGGGCGTGCATGCCCAGCAAGGCGCTGCTGCGCTCCGGGCAGGCCCTGGCGGCGGCGCGGCGGCTGCCGGGGGCCGCCGAGGCCGTCACGGGCGGTCTCGACGCGGCGGAGGTCCTCCAGCGGCGGACGTCCTTCACCCACGACTGGGACGACTCCTCCCAGGCGCAGTGGCTGGAGTCGGCCGGTCTGTCGCTCGTGCGCGGGACCGCCCGGCTGGACGGCCCCCGCCGGGTGCGGGTCGGGGACGAGGTGCTGGTGGCCCGGCACGCGGTCGTGCTCTCCACCGGGTCCGTCCCGGTCGTCCCGGACGTGCCGGGGCTGGCGGACAGCTCGCCGTGGACCTCGCGCGAGGCCACCAGCGCGAAGACCGTGCCCGGCCGGTTGTTCGTCCTCGGCGGCGGCGTCGTCGGCGTCGAACTGGCCCAGGCGTGGGCGCGGCTGGGGTCCACGGTCACCCTCGCCGCCCGGACCGGGCTGCTCGGCGGCCAGGAGGAGTTCGCCGGGGAGCTCGTCGCCGGGGCGTTGCGCGCCGACGGGGTCGACGTGCGGCTCGGGGCGTCCCCGACGCGGGTCACCCGCGAGGGCACGGGCCCCTTCACGGTGGAGCTGTCCGACGGTTCCCGCGTCGAGGCCGACGAGTTCCTCGTCGCCACCGGCCGCCGCCCGGCGACCTCGGGCCTGGGGCTGGAGACCGTGGGCCTGGAGGACGGGGGCTCGCTGTCGGTGGACGACACCGGTCTCGTCGACGGTGTGGAGGGCGGCTGGCTCTACGCCACGGGCGACGTCTCGGGCCGCCCCAAGCTCACCCACCAGGGCAAGTACGCCGGGCGCGCGACCGGCGACGCCATCGCCGCCCGGGCCGCCGGGCCGATCGAGACCCCCGCGTGGTCGAGGTACACGGCCACGGCCGACCACCACGCCGTCCCGCAGGTCGTGTTCACCGACCCCGAGGTCGCCCAGGTGGGGCTCACCGCGGCGCAGGCCCGGGAGCGGGGCCTCGACGTCAAGGTCGTCGACTACGAGATCGGGAACGTCGCGGGTGCCTCCCTCGTCGCCGACGGGTACACCGGCACGGCCCGCATGGTCGTCGACGAGGACCGGCGCGTGATCGTCGGGGTGACGTTCGTCGGGCAGGACGTCGCCGAACTCCTGCACGCCGCGACGGTCGCGATCGTCGGGGAGGTCCCCCTCGAACGCCTCTGGCACGCCGTCCCCAGCTACCCCACGATCAGCGAGGTGTGGTTGCGGCTGCTGGAGACCTACGGGCTCTGACGCCGTCCCCCGCACGCAGGACGCGCCCACCGGGAGGACCCGGTGGGCGCGTTCCGTCGGTCCCGGCCGCCTCAGCCGCCCAGGGTCTTCCCGAGGGTCCGGGCGAACGTCGCGCCGGGGCGTCCCAGACCCGTCACGGGGTCCCAGCCCTTCGCGAGCGCGAGGCTGGAGTCCTGGCCCCAGGTCCGGACGGTGTACGTGAACCCGCCGCTGGGGTCCAGGCCGTTGGTGTAGTTCGTGCGGACCACGCCCTTGACCGGGGAGGCCTTG
Organism: Kineococcus rhizosphaerae; assembly: GCF_003002055.1. Lineage (NCBI taxonomy): Bacteria > Bacillati > Actinomycetota > Actinomycetes > Kineosporiales > Kineosporiaceae > Kineococcus > Kineococcus rhizosphaerae. Next base: position 92,221 of record NZ_PVZF01000003.1, on the reverse strand, counting down.
ACGTCGGTGTAGGCGCCGCGGGCGATCGAGTACAGCGCCGGGTTCGCCAGACCCGCCCGCTTGCCGCCGACCTGCACCGCCTCGGCGAGGGCGCCCGCCGCCAGCGGCGAGGCGAGGCTCGTCCCGCCGATGCGGTACTCCCCGTAGTGGATCCCGTCCGGGAAGGTCTGGGTCTGGCCCACGAGCATCCCGGTCTGCGGGTCCGCGATGCTGGCGATGTCCGGCACCCCGCGCCCGGTCGGGGCCGAGGTGGGCACGGTCGAGGCCTGCCAGGCGGGCCGCGGGAAGAGGGTGGAGTACCCGCCGCCCGCGCCGTAGAGGTACCCGCCGTCGGTCCAGCCGGTCCCCTTGGCGTTCAGGGTGTTCACGCGGGTGCCCCAGCCGCTCTCGGCGAGGACGTTGCGCGTGCCGTTGCCCAGGCCCGTCGAGGTCCCGCCGATGGAGGTGACGTACGGGTCGCTCGTCGGGTAGTCGACCTGCTTGGTGCCGGTCGAGGCGACCTCGTCACCGCTGTCGCCGGAGCTGAACAGGAACGTCTGCCCCTGCAGCGCGCCCTGCAGGAAGACCTGCTCGTAGGCGAAGACGGCGTCGGCGCCGGTGTTGGTCTCCAGGTCGCCCCAGGAGTTGGTGACGACGTCGGCGCGGTTCTCGTCCACGACGGCGGCCAGCGCGTCGAGCAGCCCCTGGCCGCAGTTCGCGGCCGCGTAGTACCGGATGCGGGAGTTGGGGCGCACGGCGTGCACGGCCTGCACGTCGAGGGTCTGCTCACCTGTCCAGCCCGAGGCGTCGCACTCCTCCTGGTCGGTGAACTTCCCGGCGCTCCAGGTGGAGTACTGGTCCTGGCCGAACCGGGGCCAGCCGTAGTTCTTGGCGTAGGTGTCGCTGTCCTGCACGATCGTCGAGGAGTTGTAGGCGTCGACGATGCCGACGGTCACGCCCTTGCCGTAGTTGCCGCTGTCCCCGCCGAGCCCGTTGAACAGCTGCGGGGCGGTGTAGCCGCACAGGGCGTAGGACAGCGTCTGCCCCCCGTACGTGGGCAGGGGGGTCTTGTAGTCCGCCTGGTACTTCGCCAGCAGCCCGCCGTAGAACTGGGTGCAGGGACGGCCCACGACGGACGCGGCGGGGGGTGCGATGACCGGCTGGGCGACCCCGGCGGCCGAGGCGGCGGCCGCGGTGCGGTTCGCCGCGGTGTCGGTCGCGGTGGCCGTCGTCGAGCCGGTCTCCCCGGTGACGTGCTGCGACGTCATGCGCTGCACGCTGGTGTCGAGGCCGCTGATGGTCAGGACGTCGGCGGCCACGTCGGTGGGCAGGGACGCGGCGGTGGTGGGGGCGACGACCTGCGCGCCGTCGTGGGTGAAGGACGCCAGCGTGACCCCGAAGGCGCGCTGGAGCTGGGCGGGGGTCCCGGTCGCCGCCACGTAGCGCCGGTTCGCCTCGACCGAGTCCACGTGCAGGCCGGCGGAGGCCAGGTAGTTCGAGACCGCGGTCGCGGCGGCCTCGGTGGGGGCGTAGGAGGCGGTGTACTGCGCCCCGGTGAGGTAGTGGCCGTAGGAGGGGGAGCCGGGCGTGGAGACGGCGGCGACCGCGTCCTGCAGCGCGGTCAGCCCGCCGCGCGGTGCGAGGTAGACGCGGACGGTCTGCGGGGCGGTGACGGGGGCCGAGCGCAGCAGGCGCGCGGTGCCGCTCGGCAGCCACCTCGGCAGGGTGCCGGCGATCGTCGTGGTCCGGGGCGGTGCGGCGTGGGCCACGCCGCCGGTCGCGACGAGGGCGGTGGCGCCGACCGCTGCGGTGAGCAGCCTGATGGACAGCCGTGCTGGAGAAACCTTGGAAGACGCTGAGTGTTGCACCAGTGGTCCTTTCCGCGGAGTGGTGTCGCGAACCTAGACCTCCGTGCGGCCGTGTGGGTGAAAACGCGCCACTCGGTGTCACGGAGATGTCACGAGTGGGTAGTTGCCCCGGGTATTTTCACGGTGAGTGATCGTCCGATGCTCCAGAGTGAGATTCGCACGTGCGCCGAAGCGTCAGGGGCGTGGCCGGTTCCGCCGCAGGGCGTCGTGCCGCAGCGCCGCGTGCACGCCCCACGTCTGGTTGGCGACCTGGGTGACGCGCAGGTCCGCGCACGTGCTGAGCAGGGCCAGCGCGGTCGGCCGGTCGAGGCCGAGTTCCGCGGCGACCCAGGTCACCATGTCGCCGAGCGCCGCGTCCGTCGCGGCGTTCAGGTCCGCGTCGAACCCGAACGTGAGCCGCTCCGTGGGCGTCGTCGCGTGGACCGACGGCAGGGCGGGCGCCGGGACGACGGACACCGTCAGGTCCGTCGTGGTGCCGCACTCCACCGCCGTCCCGCAGACCTCGCCGTCACCCTGGGCCGCGTGGCCGTCGCCCAGGCACAGCAGGGCGCCGGGGACGTGCACGGGCAGGAACAGCGTGGAACCGGCGACCAGGGAGCGGCAGTCGACGTTGCCGCCGTGGCCGGGCCGCGGCGGGGTCGTGGAGTGCTGGCCGGGTTCGGCCGGCGTCGTCCCGATGACGCCGAGGAAGGGCGCGGTGTCGACCGTGAACCCCAGCTGGTTCGTGGCCGTCCCCGCCTCGTCGTCGATGTCCCAGAGCAGGTCCACCCGGTCGGTGACGCCGAGCCGCGCGTTCAGCGGGGTGTCCACCGCGCCGGCGCTGGTCCACCCCCAGCCCGACGTCGTGATCGAGTGCAGGGTGACCGCCAGCACGTCCCCGGGTTCGGCGCCGCGCACGGCGATCGGCCCGACCAGGCAGTGACCGCGGGCGTCCTCGATGCGGCGGGGAGCGGGCCCCCCGGGCCGCTGCGGGCGTTCCAGGTAGCCGCGGGCGTCGAGGGCCTCGACGACGAAGCGCTGTCCGTCGTCGACCACGAGCGCGGGCTCCAGGTCGGGGTCGAACACGTCGGTCGGGGTAGCGTCCACGCATGGATCTTCCCCCCGAACTGCTCGCGCTGCTGCGCGGACCCGCCACCTGCTACCTCGCGACGACGATGCCCGACGGCTCGCCCCAGCTCACCCAGACCTGGGTGGACACCGACGGGACGAACATCGTCATCAACACGGTGCAGGGTTTCCAGAAGCTGCGGAACGTGGAACGGGACGGCCGGGTGGCGGTCACCGTCGCCGACCCGGCGAACCCGAGCCGCTACTTCGCGGTGCGGGGCCGGGTCGTGGCGACCACCACCGACGGGGGGACGGAGGGCATCGAGGCCCTGTCGCAGAAGTACCTCGGCGCCCCGTACCCCTGGTTCGGCGGCCGCGACCAGGTCCGCGTCGTGCTGACGATCGCGGCCGACCGGGTCCACGCCGTCGGCTGACGCTCCGGTGCGGCGAACCGGTCAGGAACCCCCGAAGCGTTCGGTGCGGATGCGCTGGGGGTCGTGCCCCAGTTCGACCAGCAGGTTCGCCGCGGTCTCCACGAAACCCGTCGGACCGCAGACGAAGCACGTGGGTTCCGCGTCGGCGGGCCAGCCGTGCTCCGCCAGGGCCGCCGCGTCCAGACGCCCCGGCGGAACCGGCCACCCGGGCGGTGCCGAGCGGGTGTAGACGAGGTGGGCCTCGACGCCGCGCCCACCGCGCTGCACCTGCTCGAGTTCCCGCCGGAAGTAGAGGTCCTCCGGACTGCGCAGCGAGTAGACGAGCCGGAACGGTTGCTGCGCGGCGAGGAGAGCGCGGGCCCGGACCATGGCCATCAGGGGGACGACGCCGGAACCGCCGGCCACCAGGAGGACCGGTCCGGGCACGTGCCGGTCCCACACGAACCACCCGCCGACCGGACCGCGCAGTTCGATCTGGTCCCCGGTGCCCAGCACGTCGGTGAGGTAGGGCGACACCTCGCCGTCGCCCAGGCGCTGCACCGTGAGTTCGAGGCGGCTGCCGCCCCCGGCGGGCCAGGCGGAGGCGATGGAGTAGCTGCGCTGCGCCTGGTAGCCGTCGGGCGCCGTCAGGCGCACGTCGACGTGCTGCCCGGGCAGGTGCCCGGGCCAGTCGGGGACGTCGAGCACGAGGGTCCGCGCCGCGGCCGTCTCCCACCGGGCCGCCACCAGGGTCGCCGCCCGCCACGTCAACCGCCGCACGTCAGCCGTCCCCCGTCCCTCGATCTCGCCGGTCGTCCCCCGTCAGTCGCCCCAGTACCGCTGCTCGCGCCAGGGGTCCCCGTAGGCGTGGTAGCCGTTGGTCTCCCAGAAACCCGGTTCGTCGGTCGTCGTCAGCCGCAGGCCGTCCACCCACTTCGCCGACTTCCAGAAGTACAGGTGGGGCACGAGCAGTCGCGCCGGGCCGCCGTGCTCGGGTTCGAGGTCCTGCCCGTCGTAGCCGTGGGCGATCCACGCCTTGCCGTCCAGCAGGTCGTCCAGCGGCAGGTTCGTGGTGTACCCGCCGTAGCTGTGCGCCACGGCGAAGTCGGCCGACGTCTCGACGTCGTCGAGCAGCACGTCCAGCGAGACGCCCCGCCAGCTGGTCGCGAACTTCGACCACTTGGTGACGCAGTGGATGTCGACGGTGATGTCCTCCTGGGGCAGGTCCAGCAGTTCCTGCCAGGACCAGCTCCGCCGGGCACCGTTCTCGTCGGTGAGGGTGAACTGCCAGGTGTCGCGCGGCACGTGGGGCGTGGGGCCGTAGGACAGGACGGGGAAGTCGTGGGTCTCGTACTGCCCGGGGGGCAGGTCGTCCCGCGCAGCGCGTCGCCGACCGCCGAAGCCCGGGGAGAACGTCGCCATGGTCAGGCATTGAAGCGCATCCGCGACACCGTCGTGAAGGGGCGGACGTGACCCCGCGAGGGCCTGGTCCACCCGGTTCGGCGCCCCTGCGGTCCGGGCAGCGCCGTGCCGCGTCCCCCGGGGGGACCGCAGCGGCGGAACCCGTCCGACGCGAACCTCCTGGAGCGAGACGTGACCCGGTTCCCGCAGTGGGCCGCCTCGTCGCCGACGCGGCGCCGGCAGCGCCTGCGCACGAGGTCCACCGGCCTGCTCGCGGTGGTGTGCGCGGTGGTGTGCGCCGTGGTCTGGGCCGTGCCGGCGCAGGCCGTGGTCGGTGGGTCGGTGAGCCGCGACGGCCGGTGGAGCGTCCGCCTGTACGAGGACGGCGAACCGATCTGCACCGGTGCCCTCATCGCCCCGCAGTGGGTGATCACGGGGCGGGGCGGTGTAACAGGTGCGGCCGCTGCTGCGTCCTCCCCGTGACGGAGCCGGGACCGCAGTCAGCGGGACCGAACCTCCTCACCAGTTCCGAAAGGGCACAACCACCGTGAACACCCAGTTCGTGCAGCACCGCAAGGTCCTCACCGCCGCCGCCCTCACCGCCGCCGCCCTCACCGCCGCCGCCCTGCTGGCCGGTGCGGGTGTCGCCAGCGCCGCCGGCCCGGTGACCGGGACCGGCACCGGGTCCGGCGCCCACGGCGTCCCCGCGCAGACGGTCGTCCACTTCGCCAAGGGTGCGACCTCGGCCAGCGTCTCCGGCAAGGTCGGGCCCGGTGAGGACGACCGGTACGTCTTCGACGCGAAGGCCGGGCAGACCGCCAGCTTCCACCTGGCCCGCTCCACCAGCGCCCAGACCTGGACCCTCGTCGGCCCCTCCGGGCCGGCCGTCCACGACGCGCACAGCCCGCGGCAGTCGGACTTCACCTACCGCCTGCCCGAGACGGGGCGCTACTACGTCGACATCGTCTCCACCCGGCCCTCCAGCTACCGGCTGGACCTGTCCATCCCGGCGAGCACGAAGGCCACCACGAAGCCGGGTGCGTCGGCGGCCCAGCCGGGCAGGCCGGTGGTCGCCGAGGCCACGAAGATCGACTTCGCGCCCGGCCGCACCAGCGCGACGGTGAGCGCGACGGTCGGACCCCAGGACCGCGCCGCCTACACCTTCGCCGCGTCGAAGGGGCAGCGCGCCCGCGTCCAGCTCGGCGGTTCCCGCACGGGGACGTTCGCGCTGATCGCCCCGGACGGCACCCCGCTGCACACGACCGGGGGCCGGAACCAGTCCGACGTGACGCTCACCCTGCCCAGCACCGGGCTCTACCGCATCGACGTCCAGGACGCCGTGCACACCGGTGCCGAGCAGCTCACCCTGAGCCTGACGGGGCGCTGACCAGGGTTCATGCGGCCCCGGCGCGGGAGCGGCCGGGGTGATCGCCCCCGCCTCACTCGTGAACGGTCAGCAGGTGCTGCAGGAGTTCGGCCTGCAGCCCCGCGTCCGTCGGGCGCGGGACCCCTTCGAGGCTGCGCACGGGCGCGGACAACCGGCCGCTGGACAGCAACCACAGCGCGTCGGCGGTCCTGAGGTCGTCGACCGTCAGGTGGGCCACCTCGGTGCGCTCGCCGCGGGCCCGGGCCCAGGCGAACGCGCGGCCCTGCGTGGTCCCGTCCAGCAGCCCGAGTTCTGGCGGGGTCGTCACCCAGCGGTCGGCGAACTTCGCCAGCACCGTCGAGTTCGGGCCCTCCAGCACGTCACCGTCGGCGGAGACGAACACCACGTCGTGCGCGCCGTGGCCGCGGGCGTACCGCAGCGCGGCCTGGTTCAGCGCGTACGACAACGTCTTGGCGCCCTGCAGCAGCCACGGTGCGCGGGTCACGACGTCGCTGGGGTAGGCGCGGTCGAGGACGAGCACGTCGATCCCGGCCGTGCGCTGGGTCCCGTAGTCGTACCCGGGGAACACGTGGACCCAGCCGGTGGGCACGCCGGACCCCTCGACCCCGCGGGTGAGGACGAGCTTGGCCAGCAGTTCGTCACCGGGCTCGTGGGCGGCCACGGCCCGGTGGACGGCGTCGGTCCAGGCCGCCGCGTCGGGGGCGGGCAGGTCGAGCATCGCGGCCGAGCGGGCGAAGCGCGCGAGGTGGTGGGTCAGGCTCTGCGGGACCGCGCCGACGACGTTGACGGACTCGAAGACCCCGTCGCCGCGGGTGGCGCCCAGGTCGTCCACGCGCAGCTGCGGCGCACCGGGATCGGCGGGGGCGAACGACGTCGTGCCGTCGGCGGCGATCGTGGCGAGGAACAGGACCGGGCTGCTGGGCACGTCACCATCCTGCCCGCCGGACCAGGGCGGCGAACGCGCGGGTCGCGGGGGAGGGGTTCTCGGCGCGCCACACCACCTGGACCCGGCCCACGAGGTCCGGGCGCACGATCCGCAGCGCGTGCAGACCTTCCGCGGTCGCCGCGTAGGAGGAGGGGACCACCGCGATCCCCAGCCCCTCGCGGGCCAGCGCGGCCAGGAGCACGGGGGAGTTCGCCTCCAGCTCGACGCGCAGGTCGAGGCCGTGCTCGGCGCACGCGGTGTCGAGCACCGTCCGGATCCCCCCGCCGCGCGGGACGACGAGCAGGGGTTCGGTGCACAGCTCGGCCAGCGGGACCGTCCGGCGCCGCGTCCAGCGGTGGCCGGGGACGACGAGCGCGGACAGGGGTTCGTCGGAGACCCGGCGGCTCTGCAGGCCCTCGGGGGCGGTGGCCGCCGTCGCGGTCCAGGCGACGTCCAGCGTCCCCTCGCGCACGGCCGCGAGCAGGTTCGCGGCGTCGTCCTCGACGATCGTGACGTCCACCGCCGGTGCCTGGTCGCGGAACCGGCGCAGCAGCGCCGGCATCTGCATCCCGTTGCTGGACAGCAGCATCCCCAGTCGCAGGGTCCCGCGCAGCAGGCCGGACAGTTCCGCGACGCTGTCGCCGACGGCGGCCGCGGCGGCCAGCGCGGCCCGGGCGTGGGGCAGAGCCGCCTCGCCCGCGGCGGTCAGGGTCGCGCCGCGGGCGTGCCGCTCGAACAACGTCTGGCCCAGTTCCCGCTCGAGGTTGCGGATCTGCGCGCTGACGCCCGGCTGGGCCACGAGCAGCCGTTGCGCGGCGCGGGTGAAACCACCCTCGTCGACGACGGCCACGAAGTGCTCCAGGGCGCGCAGATCCATCACCACACCGTATGGCAGGGGTCACGAACCGGTCTTGGACTTCTGGCTCCTACCGGCGCAGGGTGGAGCCGTGACCACCGTGAGAGAACACGCCGAGCAGTACTTCCGGGGCTGGAACGGTCAGGACGCCGAGGGGTTGCGCACGCTCTTCGACCCCGGCGTCACGTTCCGGGGGCCCATGGGTGTCGCGCACGGCCCGGACGAGTGCGTGGCCGGGTTGCTGGGGATGCGCCGGGGGTTCCTCGACGAGGTCGTCGTCGAGAGGCTGCTCGTCGAGGACGAGGAGGCGATCACCTGGTTCACGATGCGGACCCGCATCGAGGGGCTCGACCCGTTCCCCGTCGCGAACCGCCTGCACGTCGGGCCGCGCGGCATCGACCGGATCCGCGTCGTGTTCGACCCCCGGGACCTGCTGGCCGCGCTGGCCGGGTGAGCCTCACCACGGCAGCACGCCGTTCTCGTCGAAGAACCCGCCCCGCGGGCCGTCGTCGCCGACCGTGGCCAGTTCCACCACGATCCTCGCCCCCTGGGCGGGCGTGCGGTCGCCCGCGTGGCCCGTGAAGTCGGTCGCCGTGTAGCCGGGGCAGACCGCGTTGACCAGCACGTCCGAATCCCGCAACTCCCGCGCGTACTGCAGGGTCAGCGCGTTGAGCAGGGACTTCGACGGCCCGTACGCCCCGCCCACCGGCCCGCTGCCCGCCGACTCGCCGTGCTGCAGCGTCAACGACCCCATGCTCGACGACACGTTGACGATGCGCGGCGCGTCCGAGCGGCGCAGCAACGGCAGGAACGCGTTCGTCACCCGCAGCACACCCACCACGTTCGTGTCCAGCACGGCACGCAGCTGGTCGGGGGACGTCCTGCTCGCCGGGTCCTGCGCACCCCCGGAGATCCCGGCGTTGTTCACCAGGACGTCGAGACCGCCGGTCCAGCCCGCCGCCGCCGCGCGGACGCTCTCGTCGTCGGCCACGTCCAGGGCGACGGCGAACGCGTCCACCCCCGCGGCGAGGAGCCGTTCCACGGCCTGCGTCCCGCGGGCGGCGTCGCGCGCGCCGACCCCCACCCGGAACCCGAGCTCGCCCAGCTGGGCCGCGACCTCGAAGCCGATGCCCTTGTTGGCGCCCGTCACGAGCGCCGTCTTCCGTTCCGTCATGCGCCGATCCTGCGGCGGGTGCGCCGTCGCGGTCCAACACCGATCGGGTGGCCCGGCATACCCGGGAGGTATGGGTCGACGTACGCTGATTGCGTGGAGGAACGGGAGATGCGGTACTTCGTCGCCGTCGCCGAGGAACTCGGCATCGGCCGTGCGGCGCAGCGGCTCGGCATCGCCCAGCCCCCGTTGTCCCGGGCCCTGCAGCGCATGGAGCGCAGGTTCGGCGCGGAGCTGTTCGACCGCACCCCCCGCGGGGTCGTCCTCACCCGCCCGGGGGAGGTGCTGCTGCGGGAGTCCCGGGCCGCGCTGGCGGCCATCGAGGCGGCCGAACGGCGCACCCGCCGGGCCGTCGAGGGACCCGAGGCCCTCGCCCTGGCCGTCAAGGCCGGGACCGGGGCCGAGCAGCTCGCGACGCTGCTCGACGCCTACGCCGCCGAACCCGGCGCTGCCCGGGTCGACCTGGTGCTCACCGAGTTCGGCGAGACGGAGACGGCCCTGCGCGACGGCCGTGCCGACGTGGGGTTGCTGCACCTGCCGTTCGAGGGCACGGCCGGGCTGGACCACCTGGCGATCGGCGCCGAGGAGCTCGTCGCCCTGGTGCCGTCCGGTCACGCCGTCGCGCAGAACTCCTCGACCACCACGGCGGAGGTCGCCGCGGTCCTGCCGCCGCCGCGCTGGCGCGGCCCGGACGGGCAGGTCCCCGACGGCCCCGGGCCGGTGGTGCGCGATCAGGTCCAGCTCGTCCACCTGGTCGCCCTCGGGCGCACCGCGGCCGTCGTCCCCGCGGCCTGCGCCCGCTCCGCCGCGACGGCGGGCGTCGCCGTCCTGCCGCTGCGCGACGCCGGCCCCGTGACCGTCGCGCTGGCCTGGCCCGCCCACGGGACGAGCCGGGCCGTGCGCGACCTCGTGGCCGTGGCCGCGCGGTAGCCGGCCGCGCGGTGGCTCAGAACTCCAGGGCGCCGTCGAACTCGCGCAGGTCCAGCCCGCCGAGCGAGCGCACCTGGTTGCCGTAGATCGCGCGCCCGGGGGCCGCGAGCAGCCCGTCGTGGATCGGCACCCCCACCGGGGCACCCACCGCCCGGACGAAGTCGACCGTCTCCTTCAGCGCCGCCCACGGCGCGTTCACCGGGACGGCCAGCACGTCGACACCCCCCGGGACGGCCTCGTAGGAGTCGCCCGGGTGGAACAGGGTCGGTTCCCCCTCGGCCGAGACCAGCAGGCCCACGTTGCCGATCCGGGGGACGTCGGCGTGGATGACCGCGTGCCGGCCGCCCGCGGCCGTCACCGTCGCCCCGGCGACCGGGAACGACTCACCGGGGTGCACGGGGGCGGCGTCCAGCCCCGACTCCGCGAGGGACGCCGCCGTCGCGGGCTCGGCGCGCAGCAGGACGCCGTCGTTGGCCTCCAGCAGCGTCGGGAGGCGCTCCAGGTCGACGTGGTCGGGGTGGGAGTGCGTGACGAGGATCGCGTCGAGGCCCTCGAGTTCCTCGAAGCCGTGGCTGAGCGTGCCGGGGTCGAGCAGGACCCGGGCGGCGCCGGTCTCCACCAGCAGGCACGAGTGGCCGAAGTGCGTGACGCGCATGGTCACGGAATATATCCGCTGGGTAACACGAGCGAAACCTGAGGTCAATAGCGTTCCTGAGCATGACAGAGGTGACCCGGGCCGAGGTGGAACCGGCCGGACGTTCGCACGCCGCGGGGGACGGGGTGGTCAAGGCCGGGTACCACCCCCGGCTGACGAACTCCGACCTGGCTCCGCTGAAGGTCAAGAACTGGACGTCGTACAACTTCTTCGCGTTCTGGATGTCCGACGTCCACAGCGTCGGCGGGTACGTCACCGCCGGGAGCCTGTTCGCGCTCGGTCTGGCCGCGTGGCAGGTGCTCGTCTCCCTGCTCGTCGGCATCGTCGTCGTGTACTTCCTCTGCAACCTCGTCGCCCGACCCAGCCAGGCCACGGGGGTCCCCTACCCCGTCGTGTCCCGAGTCGCGTTCGGGGTGCTCGGGGCGAACGTCCCGGCCGTCATCCGCGGCCTCATCGCCGTCGCCTGGTACGGCATCCAGACCTACCTCGCCTCGAACGCCCTGGTGCTGCTGGCCCTGAAGGTCGACCCGTCGTGGGCGCCCTACGCGGACGTCGCCCAGCACGGGTTCGTGGGACTGAGCACGCTCGGCTGGATCGGGTTCGGCGTCATGTGGGTCGTCCAGGCGCTGGTGTTCTGGCGCGGCATGGACGCGATCCGCCGGTTCATCGACTTCTGCGGTCCCGCCGTCTACGTCGTCATGTTCGCCCTCGCGGCCTACCTGGTCACCGAGGCCGGCGGGTTCTCGCAGGTCTCGCTGAACCTGGGGTCGATCGAGCACACGGGCCTCGGTGCGGTCGGGGTCATGGTCTCGGCGATCGCGCTGGTCGTCTCCTACTTCTCCGGCCCGATGCTCAACTACGGCGACTTCGCGCGGTACGGGACGACGATGCGCGCGGTGCGCAAGGGGAACTTCCTCGGCCTGCCGGTGAACTTCCTGGTGTTCGCCGTGCTCTGCGTGGTCACGGCCTCGGCGACCGTCCCCGTCTACGGCGAGCTCATCACCGACCCGGTCGCGACGGTGTACCGCCTGGACAACCTGACGATCGCCGTCCTCGGGTGCCTGACCTTCATGATCGCGACGGTCGGCATCAACATCGTCGCGAACTTCGTCTCCCCGGCGTTCGACTTCTCGCACGTCGCGCCGCAGCGGATCAGCTGGCGCACGGGCGGGATGATCGCCGCCGTCGGGTCGGTGCTCATCACGCCCTGGAACCTCTACAACTCCCCGGAGACCATCCACTACACGCTCGACACGCTGGGGGCCTTCATCGGGCCGCTGTACGGCGTCCTCATCGCGGACTACTACGTCGTGAAGAAGCAGCAGGTGCGCGTCGACGACCTCTTCACGATGGACCCCGCGGGGACCTACCACTACCGCCGGGGCTGGAACCCGATCGCCGTGGGCGTGACCGCCGTCGCGGCCGTGGTCGGGATCGTCGTGGTCTTCTTCACGAACGCCACGGCCGCGAGCTTCAGCTGGTTCATCGGCGCCGGCCTGGCCTTCGGGCTGTACGTCGCCCTGAAGAACTCCATCCCCGCCGGAGCCGACCGGGCCGGGGCCTGATGCCGACGATCCTGGTCGTCAACGTGAACACCTCGGCGGCGGTGACCGACGTCATCGCCGCCGCGGCCCGCGCGGCGGTGTCGCCGACGACCGGGGTCGTGGCCCTGACCCCCCGCTTCGGCCCCGCGTCGGTGGAGTCGAACTACGAGAGCCACCTGTCGGCCGTCGGGGTCCTGGACGCCGTGCAGGGGTACGCCGGCCCGTTCGACGCCGTCGTGCACGCCGGGTTCGGCGAGGTGGGACGCGAGGCCCTGCAGGACGTCCTGACCGTCCCCGTCGTCGACATCACCGAGGCCGCCGCCCACACCGCGTGCCTGCTCGGCCGGACGTTCGGGGTCGTCACGTCGCTGGACCGCGCGGCACCCTCGATCGCCGACCGGCTGCTGCTGGCCGGGCTCTCCGGCCGCTGCACCGGGATCCGCAGCGTCGACCTGCCCGTCCTGGAGCTCGAGGCCGCGCCCGAGGTCACCGCCGGGGCGTTCGTGGAGCAGGCCCGGCGGCTGGTCGAGGACGGGGCCGAGGTCGTCGTCCTGGGCTGCGCCGGGATGGCCGGCGTCCACGAGGCCGTCAGCGCCGACCTCGCCGACCTGCGGGTCCCCGTCGTCGACGGTGTGGCGGCGGCCGCCCGGCTGGCCGAGTCCCTGGTGGCGCTGGGGTTGTCCACCTCGAAGGCGCGCAGCTACGCCACGCCGGGGCCCAAGGCCGTGCTCGGGTGGCCGCTGCGGTGAGCCCCAGCGCGCGTCCGGTGCTGGACGCCATCCGCAGCGACATCGTCGAGGGCGTGGTCCCGCCGGGGTCCGCCCTCGAGGTCGACGTGCTCGCCGCCGCCCACGACGTCAGCCGGATCCCCGTCCGGGAGGCGCTCATGACGCTCGTGGGCGAAGGGCTCGTCGAGCACCAGCCCCGGCGGGGGTACTCCGTCGCACAGCTCGCGCCGGGCGAGCTCGCCGAGCTCTACGAGGTGCGCGGGACCCTGGAGCTCGCGGCGCTGCGGGTCGCTGTGGCGCTCGGCGGGCCGGGCGACGTCGACACCGCCCGCCGGGCGCACGAGGCGCTGGCGAGGGCCGCGGCCGCCGCGGACGAGCGCGAGTACCACCACCAGAGCCGTGCGTTCCACCAGGCGCTCACCCGGCCGTCCGCGATGCCGCGGCTGCTGGCGGTCTTCGACCGGGTCTGGGACCTCACCGAGCCCTACCGGCCGATGGACGACCTCGCACCCCTCGAGGCCGAGGAGCTGCACGACGACCACGGGCGCATGCTCGCCGCCTTCGCGGCCGGTGACGCGGACGCGCTCCTGGACGCGGCGGCGGCCCACCAGCAGAACCTGGCCGCCCGCGTCCGGGCGCGGCCGTTCCCGGTCCTCGCGCCGGTCAGGTCCGCGCCGGTCAGGCGTCGACCGCGCTCGTCCGCGCCCTGACGGCCGTCAGCCGATGATGTCGCGGGTCACCGCGAACTGTTCCGTGAGCACCCCGCCGATGATGGACTGCGTCTGGTTGATCTCACCGACGGCGGCGCTGATCTGGGCCAGCGAGGAGGTCACCGCGCCCACCCGCGCCTGGATCGTCGACACCCGGTTCCCGACGCTGCTCGTGGCGCGCTCGGTCTCCCCGGACAGCTCCTTGACCTCCTCGGCCACGATGGCGAAACCCCGCCCGGCCTCCCCGGCCCGGGCCGCCTCGATGGTCGCGTTCAGCGCCAGCAGCTTCGTCTGCGCCGCGATGGCCTGGATGGCCCGCACGACCTCGTTGATCTCGGCCGACGCCTCCTCCAGGGCCGCGACCTCCGCGTTGGCCTCCGCCGCCAGCGCCTCCCCGTGCGCGGCCACGCCCGTGGCGGCCACCACGTTGCGCTCGACCTCCTGGATGGAGGCCAGCAGGTCCTCGCCGGCCCGGGTCAGCCGGCCCCCCGCGGCGAACCGCTCCATCGCCTGGCCGATGAGGAAGGCGGTGTTCTGCAGCGCCGCGCGCCGGCTGTCGGACATGACCAGGGTGCGGGTGGCGAAGAAGTCCATGGTGCCCACGACGCGCCCGCCGACGACGATCGGCAGGCACACGCCGGACTTCACCCCGGCGCGCTGGGCGACGGGGGCCCGCACGCAGTCGGTCATCTCGCCCAGGTCCTCGACGAACACCAGGTCCCGCTGCGCCCACGCGCGCCCCGACAGGCCGACGCCCTCGGCGAAGGAGGCCTGCAGCGTCACCTGCCGGAACTCCGCACCGGCGTCGCCGGACTCCAGCTCGAACCGCAGGACGTGACCGGAGGCGGGACCGGCCTCGTCCAGCCGCCAGAACGAGCCGTACTGCCAGTCGAAGTCGGCGCGGATGGTGTCCAGCGCGACGCGCAGCGCCCGCTCCTCGCTGGTGGCCGCGGTCAGTTCGCGGATCAGCGTGGACACGGCGGCGACGTCCTGCGCGGCCCTCTCCTGCCGGACCGCCTCGTCGAGGCGGGCCAGCGTCTCGGACACCAGCGTCGCGACCGTGCGCAGCACGGCCGACCGGCCCGGCGACAGTTCGACGCGTTCCGTGGTGAAGAAGTCCATCGTCCCCACCACCTGGCCCCCGTCCAGGACGGGGAAGCAGATGCCGGACCGGATCCCGGCGCGCTGGGCGACGGGGGCCCGGACGCAGTCGGTGAGCTCGCCGAGGTCGGCGACGTGGACGAGGTCGCGCTGACGCCACGCCCGCCCCGACAGCCCGACGCCTTCGGCGAACGACGCCGACAGGGTCACCCGCCGGAACTCCTCGCCGGCCTGACCCGGGACCTGGCCGCTGTCCTGGGCGAAGACGAGGACGGGCGCGGCGCTGCGGGCGCCGCGGGCGGGGGACCCGGACGGGCGTTCCAGCCGCCAGAACGAGCCGTAGGCCCAGCCGAAGCGGTGCCGGATGGTCTCCAGCGCCGTCGTCACGGCAGCCTCCGGCGTCGCCGCGTCGTGCAGCGCGCGCACCAGGTCGGTGACGGCCTCCAGGTCGGCGGCCCCGGCCTGCGCCTGGTCGGCCGCCCGGTCGGCGGCCCTCGCGGCTCGCGTGGTTCGGAACATGACTCCCCGTCTCCCGTCCGGTGGTAGCCCGGTCAGGAGACGGGAGCCACGCAGCGCCGACTGTTTCAGCTCTCCTGGGATCGACAGGTCCGGTGGAGGACTTGACCTGTCGGGGACAGGTCGGCAGGCGTCGATCAGATGTCTAGAAATTCTGTGCTGCAACCGTTTCGCGTCGTCGTGCGCGACGACCGACCGGCCCGCTCACGCCAGCCAGGCGTCGACCGCGGCCACCTGCGCGCTGACGAACTCGGCGGGGGCCGCCGACCCCTCCAGCGACGCCTTCGCCACGGCCGCGAGGTCGCCGTCGCTCAGGCCCAGGTCCCGGCGGGCCGTCTCGTACTCCTCCAGCAGCCCGGGGCCGAAGAGCAGCGGGTCGTCGCCGTTGATCGAGCAGCGCACACCCGCCTCCAGCAGCGCGGGCAGCGGGTGGGCACCGATCTCGGGGACGACCCACAGCGCCACGTTCGAGGTGGGGCACACGTCCAGGACGGTGCCCTCGGCGGCGAGCCGCCGGACGAGCTCGGGGTCCTCCACCGCCCGCACTCCGTGCTGGACGCGCTGCGCGCCCAGCTTGTCCAGGGCGTCGACCACGCTCTGCGGGCCGAGGAGCTCACCGGCGTGGGGGGCGGACTTCAGGCCCGCCTCGCGGGCGATGGCGAACGCCTTCTCGAAGGGGGCCGGGGGGAACAGCGCCTCGTCGGCCGCCAGCCCGAAGGACACGACCCCGCGACCGGCGAACCCGGCGGCGTGCACGGCCAGCGCCTCGGCCTCGGCCGGGGGCAGGTTGCGGATCGCCACGAGCATGAGCCCGAACCCGATGCCGAGCCGGGCGGCCTCGGCCTGCCCCGTCTCGAGCATGAACGTCGTGACCTCGTCCGCCGTCCCGAACTGCGGGACGTAGAACATCGGGTTCGCCTGGGCCTCGATCCACACCGCACCCGAGGCCGCCGCGTCCTGCACGACCTCGCGGATCACCCGGGCCAGGTGCTCGCGGGTGCGGATGAAGGCGACGGCCCCGTCGTACATCTCGACGAAGTGCGGGAACGTCGTGAAACCCCGCGTGGGGGGGACGGCCTCACCGGCCTCCTGCGCGAACTCGGCGAGGGTCCCGGGGCGCATGGCGCCCTCGAGGTGGAGGTGCAGGTGGGCCTTCGGCAACGTGGCGAGGTCACGCATCGGGTGTCTCCTCCGACTACTGTGCTGGGTGTGAACGAGAGGGATCGGCTGCTGGGGCTGGTGGCCGAGCACCTGCTCGGCCACGGGCTCACATCCTCGACCCTGCGCGGGCTCGCGCGGGCGGTGGGGTCCAACAACCGGATGCTGCTGTACTACTTCGGCAGCCGGGAACAACTGGTCGGTGAAGCGCTGCAGGCCGTCTCGCGGGACTTCTTCCCGGAGTTCGAGCACGCCTGGTCGGCCCTCGAACACGGCACCGGAACCCTCCGGCACGACCTGCAGCAGGTGTGGGACGTCATCGCCAACCCCGTGAACCTGCCCTTCCTGCGGTTGTTCTTCGAGGTGTTCGGCCAGGCGACCCGCGAGCCGGGGTACACCAACCTCATGGGTGACATCGCGTCCTGGCACCGGCCGGCCGCCGCGCGGTTCCGCCGCGAGGGTCTGTGCGCGCAGGACGCCGAGACCCTCGCGACCGAACTCATCGCGCTGTGGCGCGGGTTGCAGATGACGTTGATCCTCACCCAGGACCCGGCCGCGGTGACGCGGGTGCAGGACCGGGCGCTCGACGGGTTCTGCGCCCGCACTCAGGCCGGCGTCGGCACGTAGCGCGCCCCGGGGTGGTCGGACGGCAACCGGGGCGAGTCGGCGCCGAGCCGCTCGCGCAGCGACCCTGTCCCGGGGGCGTGGTCGGGCTCGGGCAGCCGGCCGCGGCGGCGCAGTTCGGGGACCACGAGGTCGCAGAAGAGCCGGTGGTCACCGGGGGAGAAGATGGCCTCGAGGAGGAACCCGTCGACGTCGGTGACGTCCATGATCTCCTCGAGCTGGTCGGCGACCTCGACCGGGTCCCCGACGACCGTGAAACCCCGGGTCCCGCGGCCCCGCAACTCGTCGAGCACCTCGCGGACCAGGGGCCAGCTGCCGTCGGGCCTGCGGAACCGGTCGATGTTGCTCTGGCCCATCTGACCGATCCGGGAGTCGGCTGCCGCCTCGTTGATCTGGGACAGCGGGCGGTCCGGGTCGAGCGCGGTCAGGTCGATCCCCGTGTTCCCCGCGTAGATCACCGCGGCGACCTCGTCGGTCTGCAGGGCCTCGAACTCCGCGCGCCGGGCGAGGGCCTCGTCGTGGGTCGCGGCCACGGTCACCGTGGCGCCGACGAGGACCTTCACCGAGCGCGGGTCGCGTCCGGCCGCGGCGGCGCGGGCGCGCAGGTCGGCCACGTTCGCGGCGGCGTGCGCGGGGGTCGTGCCCTGCAGGAACACGCACTCGGCCTGGGCGGCCGCGAACTCCCGCCCGGCCGCGGAACTCCCGGCCTGGAACAGGACGGGCGTGCGCTGCGCCGAGGGCACCACGGTGAAGAACCCCGAGGACCGGAAGTGCTTGCCGACGTGCTCGACGCGGTGCAGTTTCGACCGGTCGGCGAAGACGCCGGACTCCTTGTCCTGCACCAGGGCTGCGTCCTCCCAGCAGCCCTCCCACAACTGCAGGCAGAGGTCGACGTACTCCCGGGCGATCTCGTACCGGGTGTCGTGCGGCGTCATCCCGTCGTGACCGAACAACCCCGCGATGGTGTCCTGCGAGGCGCCCGTCACGACGTTCCAGCCGATCCGCCCGCCCGTCAGGTGGTCCAGGGTGGCGAAGCGCCGCGCCATGGCGACCGGGTGGTCGATCCCGGTGGAACTCGTGACGACGAAACCCAGCCGGGACGTGTGGTGGGCCAGCGTCGGGATGAGCAGCATGGGGTCGATCCCGGTGAAGTTCAGGCCCCCGCGGGCGGCCGCCTCGGGGAGGTCCCCGCCCACGCTGGGGTACCCGTACCCGTCGGCGAAGAACAGGAAGTCGAAACCCGCCGCCTCGAGGAGCTGCGCCACCTCGATCCAGTGCTGCTGCTCGCGGTGGTGGACGGAGTCGCTGTACGGGTGCGACCAGGACAGGGTCCCGCCGACCTGTGGCGCCGCCACCTCGAAGACCCCCAGGTGCATTCTGCGCACGGGACGTGACCCCTCTCGTTGAACCAGTCGGTTCACATGAGACCACGGCGCCGGGGCTCGCGTCCCGTCCGCAACACGATCGTCACACCGCGGTGGCCGTGTAACACGCCGTTCACGCGGGCGTGACACGCCCGCCTCGCGCGGGTGCTTCAGTGTCGACATCCCCCGGTGTCACGTGGACACGGGACCCCACCCTTCCCGGAGCAGCCCATGTCCGAACTCCGTCGTTCCCCCCTCTCGCGCCGATCCCTGCTGTTCGGAGCCGCCGGCCTCGGCACGCTCGGGACCCTCGCGGCGTGCGGCGGCGGCACCGACTCCAGCACCGGCTCGTCCTCGAGCGGGTCCTCCGGCTTCGGCGAGCTGACGGTGCAGCTGTCCTGGATCAAGAACATCGAGTTCGCCGGCGAGTACTTCGCCGACAGCAAGGGCTACTACACCAAGGCCGGTTTCTCGAAGGTCAACCTGGTCGCCGGCGGGAGCGCGGGCACCGCGGCCGAGGCCATGGTCCTGTCGAAGAAGGCGACCGTCGGCCTGTCGTCCCCGACGCTCACCGGCCCGGCGATCGTCAACGAGCAGGCCCCGCTGAAGATCATCGGCACGACCTTCCAGAAGAACCCCTTCTGCCTCGTGTCGATGGAGCAGGGCAAGCCCGTGCGCACCGTCGCCGACCTGGCCGGCAAGCGGATCGGCATCCAGACCGGCGGCAACGAGACGATCTTCGACGGCTTCTGCAAGGCCAACGGGATCGACAAGTCGACGTTCGAGATCGTGCCCGTCCAGTACGACCCGTCCGTCGTCGTCTCCAAGGACGTCGACGCGTTCATGGCCTACCTGACCAACGAGCCCATCCTGCTCGCTGCCCGTCAGGTCGACGGCCAGCCGATCGTCCCCGTGACCCTCGGCTTCGCCGACAACGGCCTGCCCGTGGTCGCCGAGACCTTCACCGTCCTGCAGTCCACGATCGACGACCAGCGGGACATGCTCAAGGCGTTCCTCAAGGCCGAGATCCAGGGCTGGACCGACGCCGTGGCCGACGCCGCCGCCAGCGCCGCCCTGGCCGTCAACACCTACGGCAAGGACCAGAAGCTGGACCTGGCCGAGCAGCAGAAGGAGGCGGAGGCGCAGGCCGCCCTCATCGTCTCCGACGACACGAAGAAGAACGGTCTGTTCACGATGACCGACGCGCTCGTCGAGCAGAACATCAAGTCCCTGGAGGAGATGGGGACCACCATCTCGGCGAAGGACCTGTTCGACCTGTCCCTCCTGGACGAGGTCTACCAGGACAACCCGGACCTCATCACCGGCTGAACCCCCGCCTGACCGCTGCAGAAGGGCAACCCCGTGTCGCAAGAGACCTCCACCCCCGCCGGCCTGTCGGCCACGACGGACCCGGCCGGCCACCCCGAGGCGGCCACGGGGTTCAACCTGCAGGGCCTCACCAAGCGGTTCGACCTGGGCCGCAAGAGCGTCCTGGCCCTCGAGCAGACGGACCTCGGCACCCGCAAGGACGCCTTCCTGTCGCTGCTCGGTCCCTCGGGCTGCGGCAAGTCGACGATCCTGCGGATCCTCGCCGGTCTGGAGACCCCCACCGGTGGTCAGGCCCTCGTCAACGGCCTGACCACCCGTGAGCTCCAGCGCGGGCACGACCTCGGCGTCGCGTTCCAGGACTCCGCGCTCCTGCCGTGGCGGACGGTCGCGCAGAACATCCGGCTGCCGCTCGAGGTGGCGGGGGTCACCCCCGAGAAGGGGCTGATCGACGACCTCATCGGCCTGGTCGGGCTGAAGGGGTTCGAGAAGGCCAAGCCGGCGCAGCTGTCGGGCGGGATGCGCCAGCGCGTCTCGATCGCGCGCTGCCTCGTGGTGCAGCCCAGCGTCATGCTGCTCGACGAACCGTTCGGCGCGCTGGACGACATGACCCGTCAGCGGCTGAACGTCGAGCTGCTGCGCATCTGGACGCAGAAGCCCGCCACGACCCTCATGGTCACCCACGGGATCAGCGAGGCGATCTTCCTGTCCGACGTCGTGGCCGTCATGAGCCCGCGGCCCGGCCGGGTCGTCGAGGTGGTCGAGATCGACCTGCCCCGGCCGCGGACGCCGGAGATGATGCGCACGCCGGAGTTCCACGCCTACCACGACCGGTTGTCCGAGATCCTCTTCGGCGGCGGGGGGCACTCGTGACCGAGGCGTCCGTCGCGCCGCGCACCGAGGCGGAGGTCTCGACCGTCGCTGCACCCCGCGCCCGGCGTCCCCTGCCCCCGTGGGCCGGCGGCGCCATCGGGGTCGTCGCGGTCCTCGTCGTCTGGAGCCTGGTCAGCACGATCTTCTTCGGCTCCGGCGGCATCGTCCCGACCCCGTGGGCCGTGGTGGCCCAGTTCGGGGACACCGGCTTCACGACGTACTGGAACAACCTGTCGGTCACGACGTGGTCGGCGGCCCAGGGCTGGCTGTGGGGCAACCTCGTCGCGATCGCGATCGCCGTCGTCGTGCTGCTGATCCCGCCGCTGGAGGGGGCGGCGAACCAGGTCGCCGTCATCTCCTACTGCATCCCGCTGACCGCGATCGGCCCGATCGTCCTCATCGTCTCCCCGCCCGGGTCGCGCACCACCTCGGTCTTCCTGGCCGCGATGAGCGTGATCTTCACCTCCGTGGTGGGGTGCCTGCTCGGGCTGCGGGCCGCGGACCGCACGGCGCTGGACGTGGTGCACGCCTACGGCGGCTCGCGCTGGACGGCGCTGGTCAAGGTGCGGCTCGTCGCGGCCCTGCCCAACGTCTTCGCCGCGCTCAAGCTCGCCGCGCCGGCGGCCTTCCTCGGCGCGGTGCTGGGGGAGTACTTCGGCGGGGTCGACTCCGGGCTCGGCATCCTCATCGTCGCGGCCCAGACCAACCTGCTCTACGCCCAGATCTGGGGCCTGGCCCTGCTGTCGGGGGCGGTCGCGGGCGTCGGGTACCTGCTCATCGGCCTCGTCGCGAAGTTGCTCACGCCCTGGTCCTCGACCGGTGAGCGGAAGGGGGAGCTCTGATGGCCGTTCCCGTCCAGAACACCGTCCAGAACGCCGTCCCGGACGTCGCCGCGAACCCCGTGCACCAGAACCGCAGTGGGGCCTCGGTGGCCGCCGCCGTCAGCCGCCGCATCGGCGTCGCCGTGCTCACCCTGCTGATCTCCACGGTCGTCCTCGTCGTCGCCTGGTACGCCCTGCTGCGGCTGTTCGACGTGGACGCCTTCGTCGGGAAGCGTCCGCTCGACGTCTACGACTACCTGTTCTCGGTGCCCAAGGCCGCCGAGAACCGGGCCGCGATCGAGGCGGCGCTGAAGATCACGCTCACGGACTCGGTGACGGGTTTCGTGACCGGCGTCGTCGCGGCCGTCGTCGTCGCCTCGCTGTTCACCGTCCTGCGGCCCCTGGAGTTCGTCTTCATGCCGCTGGCGATGCTGCTGCGCTCGGTCCCGCTGGTCGCCATGGCCCCCCTCATCGGGATCCTCTTCGGCCGCGGTCTGGGCGGTCAGGCCGCGATCGGCGGGGTCGTCGTGTTCTTCCCGGTCCTCGTCAACGCGGCCACCGGGCTGCGCTCGGCGTCGCCGCAGGCGATCGACGTCATCCGCGTCAACGGGGGCTCGAAGTGGACCGCGCTGCGCAAGGTGGCGATCCCCAGCGCCCTGCCGAACCTGTTCGCGGCCATCCGGATCTCGGTGCCCGGTGCGGTGATCGGTGCCATGCTCTACGAGTGGCTGTTCTCGGGGACGGGCATGGGGGCGGAGATCTTCCGGGCCAACTCCCAGGTCCAGTACAACAAGGTCTGGTCGATCGTCGTCGTCGTCACCTTCACCTCGATCCTGCTCTACACCCTGGTCAGCATCGTGGAGACGCTGGTCCTGGCCAAGTACCCGAGGAGCACCACGTGACGTCCGGCCCCCGCCCGTCCGCGCGTCCCGTCGCGGGGGCGGCGTGAACCTCCGGGAGTTCCGCACGCTCGACGCCCGCGCCTGCCGGGACCTGCTGCGCACGTGCTGCGACGCCCCGGCCTGGGCGGCCCGGGTGACCGCGGCGCGGCCGTTCGCGTCGCTGGACGACCTGCTCGCCGCGGCCGACCGGGAGCTGGCGGCGACCTCCGAGGCCGACGTCGACCGTGCCCTGGCGGCGCACCCCCGCATCGGTGAGCGCTCGGAGAGCGCGACCTCCCGGCAGGAGCAGGCCGGGGCCCTGGCGGCGGGGGTCGACGTCCTGCGCGAGCTCGCCGAGGGCAACCGCCGCTACGAGGAACGCTTCGGGCACGTGTACCTGGTCTTCGCCTCGGGCAAGAGCGCCGAGGAGCTGCTGGCGATCCTGAACGCGCGGATCGACAACGACCCCGTCGTCGAACGCGCGGTCCTGCGCAAGGAACTGGGGGCCATCACCCGGTTGCGGCTGCAGAGGTTGTTCTCGTGACCAGCCTGTCCACCCACGTCCTGGACGCCGTCACGGGGACCCCCGCCGCCGGCGTGGCCCTGTGCCTGTCGGCCGCCGACGGCAGCCGCCTGGTGGAGGCGGTCACCGACGCCGACGGTCGCGCCCGGCTGGCCGAGGACCTGCCGCGCGGCACCTACCGGCTGTCCTTCGCGACGGGGGAGTGGTGCGCGACGGCCGGGTGGAAGACCTTCTACCCCGAGGTCGTCGTCGCGTTCACCGCGGACGGTGAACCGCACCTGCACGTCCCCCTCCTGCTGTCCCCGTTCGCCTACTCGACCTACCGAGGGAGCTGAAAGACATGGCCGTGGTCCTGGCGGGTCACCAGTACGGCAAGGCGGAGAACCGCGTCGTCCGGTTCCAGCGCGACACCCCGCGCCACGAGATCGTCGACCTGAACGTCACCTCGACGCTGCGCGGCGACTTCGCCGACGCCTACCTCACGGGCGACCAGAGCAAGGTCCTGCCCACCGACTCGCAGAAGAACACGATGTACTCCTACGCCAAGGAGAAGGGCGTCTCCAGCGTCGAGGGGTACGCCCTCGACCTGGCCCGGCACTTCGTCGACGACGTCGACCCCGTGCACGGGGCGCGGATCGACGTGGACTCCTACGCCTGGACGCGCGTCGTCGTCGACGGCCACGACCACGACCACACGTGGACGCGCAGCGGCAGCGAGGTGCGCACGGCCGCCGTGACCGTGGCCGGCGAGGGCGAGGCGCAGCAGACCCACGTCGTGGCCGGCCTGAAGGACTTCACCGTCCTCAAGTCCACCGGGTCGGAGTTCAAGGACTTCCTCACCGACGCCTACACGACGCTCGAACCCACCGAGGACCGGGTCATGGCGACCTCGCTGGTGGCGCAGTGGCGCTACGACGCGACCTGCCTGGCCGACGGGTTCGACTTCGACGCCGCCTACGACGCCGTGAAGCGGGCCTTCCTCACCCAGTTCGCGACCCTGCACTCCTTCGCCCTCCAGCAGACCCTGTGGCACATGGGGAAGGCAGCGATCGAGGAGGTCCCGGGCGTGGTCGAGGTCCGGCTGGCGGCGCCCAACAAGCACCACTTCCTCTACGACCTCGCCCGGTTCGACGTGCCGAACGCGGGCGAGGTGTTCCACGCCGACGACCGCCCCTATGGGCTGATCCAGGCGGTCGTGGCGCGCGACGACGTGCCGGCGGCGCCGTTGGCGTGGGAGCGGTGATGGACCAGGAGTTCCTCGACCTGTCGGTGCGCCTCGCCGTGGAGAACGTCGCGGCCGGCGGTGGCCCGTTCGGGGCCGTCGTCGTGCGCGACGGGACGGTCGTGGCGACCGGGCAGAACCGCGTGACGGCGCAGAACGACCCGACCGCGCACGCCGAGGTGCAGGCGATCCGCGCGGCCTGCGCCGCGCTGGGGACGTTCACGCTGACCGGCACGACGTTGTACTCCAGCTGCGAACCGTGCCCGATGTGCCTGGCGTCGTCCCTGTGGGCGCGCGTCGACCGGGTGGTGTTCGCCGCCGACCGGCACGACGCCGCGCGCGGCGGGTTCGACGACCGCGCGTTCTACGAGCTGTTCGACCGGCCCCGCGCGGAGTGGGAGGTCCCCGTCCAGCAACGCCGGGACGTGAACTCACCCGCCCCGTTCGACGCCTGGCTGGCCAGCGCGCAGCGCGTCGACTACTGAACGAGGTGATGGACTTGATGAACCCGACGGACCTGGCGTCGTGAGCGGCGACCAGGTGGACGTGGTGCTCCGGGCGCGGCGCGCCGTCGTCGACGGCACCGAACGGCCGGCGTCGGTGGGGGTCCGCGACGGGTACGTCGCGGGGGTCGAGGACGTCGACCACCCCTGGGGCGCCGGCCGGGAGGTCGTGCTCGCCGACGACGAGGTGCTCCTGCCGGGGCTGGTCGACACTCACGTGCACGTCAACGAACCCGGCCGCACCGAGTGGGAGGGTTTCGCCTCCGCCACCCGGGCCGCGGCGGCCGGGGGGGTCACGACGATCCTCGACATGCCCCTCAACAGCGTTCCCGCGACCCTCGACCCGGCCGCCCTGGCCGTCAAGCGGGCGGCGGCGCAGGGGCGGTGCGCCGTGGACGTCGGGTTCTGGGGCGGTGCGGTCCCCGGCAACGCCGACCAGCTCGGACCGCTGCACGAGGCGGGGGTCTACGGCGTGAAGTGCTTCCTGCTCGACTCGGGTGTGGAGGAGTTCCCGCCGCTGGACGCCGCCGGGTTGCAGGAGGCGCTGACCGAGCTCGCCCGCTTCGACGGGCTGATGCTCGTGCACGCCGAGGACGGCGGGGAGCTGCACGAGCACGCCGGAGGCCCGCGCTTCGCCGACTTCGTGGCCTCCCGGCCGCCGAGCGCCGAGGCGGTCGCGGTCCGGACCGTGGCCGAGGCCGCGGCCCGCGCGGGGGCCCGGGCCCACGTCGTGCACCTGTCCTCGGCGGCGGGGCTGGCGGAGGTCCGGGCCGCGAAGGCCGCCGGGACGCGGATCACCGTCGAGACGTGCCCGCACTACCTGACGCTCGACGCCGACCACGTCCCCGACGGGGACACGGCGTTCAAGTGCTGCCCACCCATCCGCGACCGGGCCGAGCAGGACGCGTTGTGGCGCGGTCTGCTGGACGGGACGATCGACTGCGTGGTGTCCGACCACTCGCCCTGCACGGCCGAGCTCAAGCGGCTGTCCGAGGGGGACTTCGGGGCGGCGTGGGGCGGGATCGCTTCCCTGCAGATCGGGCTGCCGGTGGTGTGGACGGCGGCCCGCGAGCGCGGGGTGCCGCTGGCCACCGTCGTGGGGTGGATGTCGTCGGCCACGGCCGACCTCGCGGGCCTGGGCGACCGCGGGCGGATCCGGGCCGGCAACGTCGCCGACTTCGCCGTCTTCGCCCCGGAGCAGGCGTGGACGGTCGACGCGCAGGCGCTGCACCACAAGAACAAGGTGACGCCGTACGCGGGGCGCGACCTCGTCGGCGTGGTGCGGTCGACGTGGCGGCGCGGAGCGCCGGTGGACCTCGACGACCCGTCGGGCCGGCTCCTGTCGCGCTGATCAGCGGGTCAGCAGGGCCAGGTGCAGCCCCAGGCGTACCTCGGCGTCCTCGAGGTCGCGGCCCAGCCGTCGCGCCAGCCGCTCCACGCGGCCGTACGTGGCCGGCCGCGACAGGTGCAGGCGTTCGGCCAGGCGCGTCATCGAGCCGTTGACCTCCAGGTAGGCCCTCAGCAAGGCGAGGTCCTCGGGGGTGTCGAACAGCGGGGCGAGCTGCGCCTCGGCGAACTCGGCCAGCCGGGCGTCGGTGCGCAGCCGCCAGAGCAGTCCCCGGACCCCGAGGTCGGCCGTGCGGTGCACCCGGCCCGGGACGCGCCCCGGGAAGGCCGAGGCGACCTGCGCGACGTGGCGCGCCTCGGCGAACCCCGCGCCGGTCGCCGTGAGGTCGGCGACGTGCTCCGCCGCCCCCGCCGTGGCCGTCGCCGGCAGGGCCGCGGCGAGCTTCGGCAGGGTCTCCTCCAGGCTGCGGGCGCTGCCGACCAGCAGCACCCCGACGACGGGCCCGTCCCGGTCCCCGACCATCCCCGTCACCCCCGCGGCCCGGACCGCGGTGACGGCCGCGGACACCTCGGTGCGCTCGGCGCCCACCACGGCCACGGCGACGAACCCGCCCCGGGCGCTGACCCCGAGCGCCCGCAGCCGTTGCCGCAGGGCGTTCTCGTCGACGGCTCGGGCGCGCAGCAGGTCCCGCACGAGGTCGTCGTGGGCCCGCAGCGCGAGGTCGTCCCCGTCGGCGGGGTCCCCGCGCAGCAGGCGCAGCACGGTCAGCACCTCCGCGGCCCGTTCCAGCACGAGCAGGCCGTCGCGGGCCTCGACCGGTCCGGGCGCGATGAGCCGGCCCCACCGGTCGCCGGCGGGTCCGGCGTCGGCCACCAGCCACCCCTCGTTGACGACCTCCCGGCGCGAGCGGCGCGGCCAGTCGACGAGGAGCTCCGCCGCGCCGTGGCTGACGTGACCCACCACCCGGTGGGCGAGGTCCTCCAGCACGACGGGTCCGCCCAGCAGGCCCGCGGCGCGGTCGAGCACCTCCTGCGCGGAGGTGTCCACGAGCCCCAGCGAGGCGAACGTCGCGTGCACGCGGTCGGCGAAGCGCAACCTCTCGTACTGCTCGTGCAGCAGCCGGGCGTGGACCTGCTCGGTGACCTCGACGAAGCGGACGACCCGGTGCAGCTCGACCAGGGGCAGCCGCACCGCCCGGGCCGCGCGCACGAGGTCGGCCGGCAGGTCCACGAGGTGCTCAGTGAGCTCCACGACCAGACCGGCGACCCCGGCCTCCACGAGGGAGGTGACGTAGGCGCGCGCGTCGAAGGTGCCTGCCCGCCAGCCGATCCCCGTCGACAGCAGGAGCTCGCCGCCGTCCAGCAGCCCGGCCACGTCGGCCTGCTCGGTCACGTGCACCCAGCGCACCGGGGCGTCGAGCGCGTCCTCACCGGCCCGCACCCGGGGCGAGCCCGCGGCCAGGACCGGCAGAGCGAGGACGTCGGCGACCGTCAGCACGCACCGAGGGTACGACGGATCGTCCGTGATCCCCGCAGTCCGCCGACGGAACGTCGCTGGAACTCCCGGCCCTGCGGCGGCAGGGTGGGAGGATCGTGACCGAGCGTCGGTGCGAACGTCGAGGAGGCTGGACATGACGGTGACCGAGCAGACGGTGACGGGCGCGGGAGGCTCCGACCTCACCGAGGCCGCCCGCGACCACCTCTGGATGCACTTCGCCCGCATGGGCGCCTACCAGGACAGGCCCGCGCCCGTGATCACCAAGGGCGAGGGTGCGTACATCTGGGACGACCAGGGGCACAAGGTCCTCGACGGGCTGTCCGGGCTGTTCGTCGTGCAGGTCGGGCACGGCCGCGAGGAACTGGCCGAGGTCATGGCCCAGCAGGCCCGCCAGCTCGCGTTCTTCCCCGTCTGGGGCTACGCCACCGAACCCGCCATCCAGCTCGCCGACCGGATCGCCGGCTACGCCCCGGGCGACCTGAACCGGGTGTTCTTCACCACCGGCGGCGGCGAGGCCGTCGAGAGCGCCTGGAAGGTCGCCAAGCAGTACTTCAAGCTCACCGGCAAACCGATGAAGCACAAGGTGATCTCGCGGGCCACGGCCTACCACGGCACCCCGCAGGGCGCCCTGGCGATCACGGGCCTGCCGGCCATGAAGCAGGCGTTCGAACCGCTGACCCCGGGTGGTTTCCGGGTGCCGAACACCAACATCTACCGCGCCGAGCGGATGGGTGCGCCCACCGACCCGGTCCTGTTCGGCCGGTGGGCCGCCGACCGCATCGAGGAGGCCATCCTCTTCGAGGGTCCCGACACCGTCGCGGCCGTCGTCCTGGAGCCCGTGCAGAACTCCGGCGGCTGCTTCACCCCGCCGCCGGGGTACTTCCAGCGGGTCCGCGAGATCTGCGACCGGCACGACGTGCTCCTGGTCTCCGACGAGGTCATCTGCGGTTTCGGCCGCCACGGCACGATGTTCGCGGCGGAGAAGTTCGGCTACCAGCCCGACATCATCACGTGCGCCAAGGGCATGAGCTCCGGGTACGGGCCGATCGGCGCGATGATCACGACCGACCGCATCATGGAGCCGTTCCTGCAGGGCAAGAACTTCTTCCCGCACGGCTACACGTTCGCCGGGCACCCCGTCTCGGCCGCCGTCTCGCTGGCGAACCTCGACATCTTCGAGCGCGAGGGCCTGAACCAGAACGTCCTCGACAACGAGCAGGCCCTCGGGAACACGCTGAAGAAGCTCCTCGACCTCGACATCGTCGGCGACGTCCGCGGCGACGGGTACTTCTGGGCCGTCGAGCTCGTCAAGGACAAGGCGACGAAGGAGACGTTCGACCTGGGCGAGCGCGAGACCCTCATCAAGCAGTTCCTGCCGGGCGCGCTGTTCCGCAACGGCCTGTACTGCCGCCCGGACGACCGCGGTGAACCCGTCATCCAGGTCGCCCCGCCGCTGACGAGCGGGCAGGCGGTGTTCGACGAGATGGAGCAGATCCTGCGCGCGACGCTGACCGAGGCGATGCGGCTCGTCTGAGGCCCGCGCAACGGCACGTTGACTCCGCGGTCTCGATGAACGGGACCGTGGAGTCAACGTGCCGTTTCGGACTGGCCGCACCCGGTGTCGCACACCCCCCCGGGGGCCGCTCAGCGTCACACGTCGGCGAGAGTCCGCCCAACTATTCATTCAGTACGTACTCCGTGTGTACAGTGACGCGCATGTCCATGGCCGAGTTGCACCTCGCGCTCCTGTCCTCGGGACCGGCCCACGGGTACGACCTCAAGCGGGAGTACGACGCGTGGTTCCCCGACGCCAAGCCGCTGCCGTTCGGGCAGGTGTACTCGACCCTGGGCCGGCTGGTCCGCGACGGCCTGGCCGAGGTGGTCGAGACGCGCTCCGAGGGGGGGCCGGAACGAACCGTCTACGCGGTCACCGTCGCGGGCCGGGAACGACTGCAGGCGTGGCTGGCCGAACCCGCGCCCCCGACGGCGACGGGCGCGGAAGACCTGGTGCGCAAGGCGATCGCCGCCCTGCGCACCGGTGGGCGGGCGAGTTCCGTCGTGGCCGACCAGCGCACCGCCCACCTGCGCGCCATGTGCGCCCTCACCGCGACGCCGTCGGGCGGTGACGACCTCGGAGCCCGGCTGGCCCGGCGCTACGCCGTCCTGCACCTCGACGCCGACCTGCGCTGGCTCGACGAGGCCGCCGCCGCCCTCGACGGAACGTCCACGACCACTCCCGGAGGCACCGCGTGAACCCGACCGCTGCGACGACCCCGCTCACCCTGCGCGGCGTCGGCCACTCCTACACGAGGACCCCGGCCCTGCGGCACGTGTCGCTGCAGGTCGAACCGGGGGAGGTGGTGGCCGTCACCGGCCCCAGCGGCTGCGGGAAGTCCACGCTGCTGCACGCCGCCGCCGGCCTGCTGCTGCCCCAGACCGGGGACGTCACCCTGCTGGGGCGCGACCTGCGCACCCTCGACGAGGCGCAGCGCGCGCTCCTGCGCCGCCGGGAGGTCGGCATCGTCCTGCAGTACGGGCAACTCGTGCCGGACATGACGCTGGAGGACAACGTCGCCCTGCCGCTGCTGCTCGACGGAGGGGAGGTCGCCGCGTCGCGCACGGCGGCCCGGGCAGCCCTGGACACGGTCGGCCTCGAGCACGCCGGACTCGCCGTCCCGCAGGAACTGTCCGGGGGCGAGGTGCAGCGGGCGGCGGTCGCGCGGGCCCTGATCACCGCGCCCAGGATCGTCTTCGCCGACGAACCCGTCGCCAGCCTCGACGCCGTCGCCGCGCAGGACGTGCTGGACATGCTGCTGGGCGTCGCGCGACGCGACGGCGGCGCGGTGGTCCTGGTGACCCACGACAACACCGCCGCAGCGATGGCCGACCGCGAGATCCGCCTGCGCGACGGCAACGTCGACCGTGAATCGGTGCTCCGGTGAACGCCACCGCGACCGCCGGTGCGCGACGGTCGGCCCTGACGGCCGAGGCCGTCCGGTCCATGACGGCCGCGCGCTCGCACGTCGACCGGGTCCGTGCCCGCGCGACGAGCGCTGCGGCGGCCGGCGTCGGCCTCGCGCTGCTCGTCGCCGGATCCGTCGCCACGGTGCAGGACACGGTGTTCACCGGGACGTCCCGCGGGACCGACGCCGCCGGCCGGCAGTTCGTCGAGGACACGTACGAGGCCGCCGGGGGGCTGGCCCCGTTCCTGGCCCAGCCCGGTCTGCGGCCCGGTTTCGTGGTCGCGGCCGTGCTGCTGGTGCTGCCGTTCCTGGCCCTGGCGGTCCAGGCCCTGCGGGTCGGGCAGGTCGTCGAGGACCGCCGCGCGCGCCAGCTGCTCGTCGCCGGGGCGACGTCGGCGGACCTGCGCCGGTTGCGGACCGCGCGGACCACCGCCGCGTTCCTGCGCGGGGGGCTGGCCGCCGGCCCGCTGTACGTCCTGCTCTGGCTCGTCCTGGGGGCCGCCCCGCCGGCGGGGTACCGGATGCTGCCCCCGCTGCACTGGGCGATGCCGTTGATCTGGGCGGCGGTCACCGTCGTGCTGTGGGCGCTCGCCCGCGTCCTGGGGACCACGGCGTTCCGGCGTCAGGACGTCCTGGTCTGGCAGCGCACCGGGGCCGTGCCCCGGGTCCCGTCCCGGCTGTTCGTGCTGCTGAGCGCCGTGGCCGGCGGGGTCCTCCTGCTGACCGCTCCGGCCGTCGCGGGCCGCGGCGGCGGCGACGTGGTCTTCCCCGTGACCCTCGTGGTGGCCGTGGTCCTCTTCGTCCTCGCGGCGGGGGCCGGGGTCGCGCGGTCCTCCGCCGGGGTCTTCCGCACCGCCGACGCCCCCGTGCCGACGCCCGACCGCCGCAGCCGGTCGGTCCGCACGCGCGGCGACGCGGCGGTCGGGCTGCTGGCGGAGGCGCAACGGCGCGGGAACACCGGTGCCGTGACCGGGACCGCCGGGGTGCTGTTCCTGTGCGGGCTCTCGTTCGGCGTCGAGTCGACGTTCGCCGCCGGGGTCCTGGCGGAGGCGAACCACACCGCCGAGGACCTGCGGTTCTACGTCGGCGGTGCGGCGCTGGCCGGCGCGGTCGGGCTCCTCGGTGCGGCCGTCGCGATCGCCGCGCTGGTCCTGAGCCTCACCGACCATCTGCTGGGCAACCGGCGGGCGGTGGCCTCCACCGCGGCGCTGGGGGTCCCGGTCTCCCGGCTCGTGCGCGTCCAGGCGGTGTCCCTGGTCCGCACCGCCGTGCCCGTGACGGCGATCGGCGTCCTCGTCTCCGCCCTGCCGTACTCCGTGACCGCGCTGGGGCGCCCGGCGGAGGGGACCGCCGCGTGGTGGACCGCGCTGCTGCCGCTCGCGGTCGCCGTCGTGGTGACCGCCGCGACGACCGCGGCCTGCTTCGCCCTGGCGCGCCTGCTGTCCGGTCGCGTCCGCGCGGCGGCGGCCCTGGAGAACCTGAGGGTCCCGTGAACCCCACCGGGCGGGAGCGGTCCACGACCGTGCCGTTCGTCGTCGAGATCCCCGCCGACCCGACCGGACCGGCCCTGGCCGACGTCGTCCGCCGGTTGCGGGCCGCCACCGGTCACCCCGAGCTCGTCGTCGACCTCACCCGCACCCGGCGCAGTTCGCCGGGGGTCCGCCGCGCGCTGCTGGTCCTGCGCAGCGAGGCCGCCCGCCGCGGGTGCTCGTGGACGTTCCGGGGAACCCTGCCGGCGCCGGGACCGCGCACCCCGGCGGGCGGCCCGGGGTGATCGCGCGGTTCCCGGGGGCACCGCGACCGGTCGCCGGGAACGCCCCGGTCACAGGTCGACGGTCCCCGCGACCACGATCCGCGTCGCACCGCCGACCCGCACCCGGCCGTCCTCGCGCGTGACGTGGACCCGCCCCGTCCGTCCCAGCGCCGTGCCCTGCGCGGCCGTGTACCGGGCCGGCAGGTCGCTCAGCCACTGCCCGACCACGGCGTTGAGGCTGCCCGTGACGGGGTCCTCGTCGAGGAGCCGGCCGTCGGGGGAGGCGGCGAAGGCGCGGACCTCCACGGCCGTCGCCGCACCGGCCGGGTGGTTCCCGACGACGCCGACCGCGAGACCGGCGAGCCCGGCCGGGTCGGGGCGCAGCGCGAGCGCCGTCGCCGCGTCCGGCACCCGGACCACGATCCAGCCCGGGCCGTTGTCCAGGTGCGCGCTCGCCACGACCTGCGCGGCGTCCAGACCCAGCCCGCGGCGCACCCGCTCGAGCAGGCCGGGGTCGAGGGGGCCCTGCCGCAGCAGGGGCGGTGCGGTGAAGCTCAGCCGCTCACCACCGCTGCCGGCCTCGACGTGCACCTCGACCAGGCCGATGCCGGACTCCTGCACGACGACCCCGTCGCGGCGCGGCGTCCCGCCCGCCTCCAGCCAGGCGCGCGCCGAGCCCAGCGTCGGGTGCCCGGCGAAGGCGAACTCCTCGCCCGGGGTGAGGATCCGGACGCGGTAGTCCGCGTCGGGGTGGGTGGGGCGCAGCAGGAACGCCGTCTCGGACAGGTTCGTCCACGCCGCGAACCGCCGCAGCGTCGCGTCGGGCAGGCCGTCCGCGTCGTGCACGACGGCCAGCGGGTTGCCGCCCAGGGGGTCGGGGGAGAACACGTCGAGCTGGGTGAACCGGTGGCGCGACACCGGCGCAGCGTAGCGACGCACCCCGGACGCACCCCGGACGCACCCCGGACGCACCCCGGCGCGCGGAACTCGTCCGCCGGTGGTTGCCTGAGTGTCCATGAGCCCAGCGAAGGGTCGTGAACTCAACGGTGCCGTGGTCGTGGTCGCCCTCGTCTCGGCGATCTCGGGGCTGCTGTACGGCTACGACACCGGCATCATCTCGGGCGCGCTGCTGCAGATCAGCGACGACTTCGACACCGGCAACGGCTGGGAACAGGTCATCGCCGCCTCCATCCTCGCCGGGGCCGTGATCGGGGCGCTCACGTGCAGCCGGCTCGGGGAACGCCGGGGCCGGCGCGGGACCCTGCTGGTCGTCGGTGCGGTGTTCGTCGTCGGCACCCTCGGGGCCTCGCTGGCGCCGAACCCCGAACTGCTCTCCCTCGCGCGCCTCGTCCTGGGTTTCGCGGTCGGCGGGGCCACCCAGACGGCACCCGTGTACGTCGCCGAGCTCGCGCCCACGGCATACCGGGGCCGGCTCGTGCTGTGCTTCCAGATCGCCATCGGCGCCGGCATCCTCATCGCCACCCTCGTGGGGGCCAGCGAGGCCGTCGACTGGCGCGTCTCCATCGGCTCCGCCGCGGTGCCCGCGGCGGTCATGTTCCTGCTCATGCTCCGGCTGCCGGAGAGCCCGCGCTGGCTGCTGAAGGCCGACCAGGACGAGCGGGCCCGCGAGGCCCTCGCCCGGGTCCGCCCCGACGGCGCGGACCTGCAGGCGGAGCTGGACGAGATGAACGGGCTCGTGCAGGAGGAGAAGCAGGCCAGCACGCGCGGGTGGCGGGGGTTGCGGGAGGCGTGGGTGCGGCCCGCGCTGGTCGTCGGCTGCGGCCTGGCGATCTTCACCCAGCTGTCCGGCATCGAGATGATCGTCTACTACTCGCCCACGATCCTCACCGACAACGGTTTCGACGACAGCGTCGCGCTGCGCGTCTCGGTGGCCCTGGGGGCGACGTACCTGGTGGTGCAGCTCGTCGGGCTGGCGATCATCGACCGGGTCGGCCGGCGCCGGCTCACGCTGCTCACCCTGCCCGGGGCGGCGCTGGCGCTGATCGTGCTCGGGACGTTCTTCGTGACGGGCAACGCCGGCAAGGAGCAGATCCCCTTCATCGTCGCCACCCTCGTGGTGTTCATGGCCTTCACCGCCGGCGGGATCCAGCTCATGGGGTGGCTGACGGGTTCGGAGATCTACCCGCTCGCCACCCGCTCGGCCGGGGCGGCGGCGCAGTCGGCGTCGCTGTGGGGGACGAACCTGCTCATCACCCTGACCCTGCTGACGATCATGGACACCATCGGCACGGGGCAGACGTTCTGGCTGTACGCCGCGTTCAACGTCGCCGCGTTCGTCTTCCTGTTCCGCAAGATGCCGGAGCTGACCGGGCACTCCCTGGAGGAGATCGAGGGCGAGCTGCGCGCGGGGCGGTTCCGGCCCGCGGACTTCGCCGGGGGCCGCAGCGGGCGCCGGGTGGACGTGTCGGCGGAGAACTCCAGCCGGGAGGCGGCCGGGCGGCGCCGGTAGACCGGTCGCACCCCGCTGCGCCGGGTGCGACCGGGTCGCGTGCTCAGAGGGTGAACGCCTCGCGGAAGCGCTCGACGGCCTCGCGGCTGTCGCCGGAGGCCCAGGCCTCCATCCCCACCGTCCCGGTGTACCCGACGTCGTGCAGGGCTCGCGCGATGGCGGGGTGGTGGATCTCCCCGGTCCCCGGTTCGCACCGGCCCGGGACGTCGGCCACCTGGACCTCCCCGATCCACGCGGCGCTGTCGCGCACGAGTTCGACGAGGTTCCCCTCGCCGATCTGCGCGTGGTAGAGGTCGAGGTTCATCCGCAGGTGGGGGCTGCCCACGGCGGCGACGAGGGTCCGCGTGTCGGCGGCCGTCGCGAAGGGGGTTCCCGGGTGGTCGACGGCCACGTTGAGGTTCTCCAGGGTGAAGACCACGTCGTGCTCCTCGCCCAGCGCCGCGATGCGGCGCAGCGTCCGGTCCGCGGCCAGCCAGTCGGCGGGGGAGACGACCTGCTGGGGACGGACGGGGAGGCCGCGGTCGTCCAGGCCCGTCCCGTGCAGGTTCAGGTTCGGGTGGCCCAGCACCCGGGAGGCCTCGATGGAACGCTCGGCGCCGGCCAGCAGGCGGTCGGCCCCCTCGGGGTCGACGAGTTCCCCGTCGACGTACCCGGTCATCGAGGTGAAGCGCGCACCCGTGCCGGCCAGTTCGTCGAGGTCCTTGGTGGTCCAGTCCCAGATCTCGACGGCGAAACCCGCGTCGTGCAGGGTCCGCACGCGCTCGACGAGCGGCAGGTCCCGGAAGACCATCTCCGCGCAGACCGCCAGGGTGAAGCTCACCGGACCCGCCCGTCGATCGTGGCGGCGACGACGGCCGGGTCGACCGGTCCGCCGGAGCGGACGGACGCGATGCACGACAACGCGATCGACAGGGCCCGCCTGGCGTCGTGACCGGTGACGGCCGGTGCCCGTCCCTCTCGGACGGCGGCGGCGAACTCGGCCAGCTCGCCGGCGTAGGCCTCGGGGAACAGCTCGGTGTCCCCGCGGGGGGTGTCGACGTGCCGGCCGTCGGCGTCGGAGATCGCCAGCTGCCGGCGCGGCCCGCCGCCGATCTCCAGGCGGCCACCGGAGCCGAAGACCTCACCGCGCACGTCGTAGCCGTAGGTGGCCGAGAAGCTGGCTTCGGCGGTGGCGAGGGCGCCGTTGTCGAAGCGGATGGTGACCACGGCGGTGTCCAGCAGCCCGGCGTCCTTGAAGCCGGGGGCGACCAGGGCGTCGGCGACGGCGTACACCGAGACGGGCTCGGCGCCGGGGTTCAGGAACAGCAGGGTGTCGAAGTCGTGGATGAGGGTGAGCAGGAAGATCGTCCACGGCGGCACGCCGGCGGGGTCGACCAGGCCCGGGTCGCGGGTCAGGGAGCGCAGCAGCTGCGGAGTGCCGACGCGGCCGGCGTCGACGGCGGCGCGGGCGGCGGCGAACTCGGCGGCGAAGCGCCGGTTGAACCCGACCTGGAAGGCGACACCGGCCTCGGTGGTGGCCGCGATGCCCCGGTCGATCTCGGCCAGGGACAGCCCGGCGGGCTTCTCGCAGAAGACGCCCTTGCCGGCGTGGGCGGCGGCCTCCACCAGGCCGGCGTGCGCTTCGGTGACGGCGGTGACGACGACGGCCTCGACCTCGGGGTCGGCCAGCAGTTCCCCGACGTCGGTGTGCCCGATGGCGCCCAGCGGTCCGGCCAGGGCCGACGCCGCGCCGGGGCGGACGTCGGCGACGGCGACCAGGCGGGCGTTCGGCACCCGGGTGGCGATCAGGCGGGCGTGCGAGCTGCCGATGCGGCCGGCGCCGACGAGGCCGATGCCGGTGGGGGCGGTGCCGGTGGGGGCGACTGGGGACACGGTGGTGCCGCCTCTCTGCGGTGTGACTAGAGCGGTACAGGGCTAGACCGGTCTAGGATGCGGGTGGCACGCGGTACGGTCAAGCGGGTCGTCGCCCGAGAGAGGAGTTCCCGTGCCCGGACGCAGTGCCTCGGTGACGATCGCCGACGTCGCCCGCCGCGCGGGGGTCTCGCGAGCCCTCGTGTCCATCGTCCTGCGCGGTGTCCCGGGTGCGAGCCCGGAGAACCGGGAACGGGTGCTGCGCGTGGCGGCCGAGCTGGGGTACCACCCCGACCAGCGGGCCAGGCTGCTCGGCTCGGGACGCAGCCGGACGGTGGGGGTGGTGTTCGGGCTCCAGGAACCGTTCCACGGCGAGCTCGTCGAGGCGCTGTACGGGGCGGCCTCCGGCTCGGGGTGGCGCTTGTCGCTGCAGCCGCGGCTGGCCCGGCGGCCCGAGCCCGCCGCGGTCCGGGAACTGCTCGCCGAGCGGGTCGAGACGGTCCTGCTCCTCGGTTCCGGCCTGGACCGCCGCGAGCTGACCGAGCTCGGCGAGCGCGTGCCCGTCGTCCTGCTGGCCCGGTCCCTGGCGGGGGGACCGGCGGTGCCCGGCGTCGGGACGGTCCGGACCGACGACCAGGCCGGTGCCGAGCTCGCGGTCCGGCACCTGCTCGGGCTCGGTCACCGTCACGTGGCCCACGTCCACGGCCGGAAGGCACCCGGTGCGGTCGAACGCCGGCGCGGCTACCGCGACGTCCTGCGCGCGGCCGGTCTGGAGCCGGACCTGGTGGGGGGCGGGACCACCGGCTCGTCCGGGGAGGCCGCCGCTCGCGAACTGCTGGGCCGCGACGCGGCGGCCCGTCCCACGGCCGTGCTCGCGTTCAACGACGAGAGCGCCGCGGGCCTGCTGCAGTCCGTCCGCGCCGCCCACCTCGCGGTCCCCGGCGACCTGTCCGTCGTGGGGTTCGACGACAGCGCCGTCGCCTCGCTGGACACGGTCGCCCTGACGACGGTCTGCCAGAACGCCGGCGTCCTCGCGGCGCGGGCGTTCGAGCAGGCGACGCGGCGGGCGGAGCAGGAGGCCGGTGCGCAGGACGTGGTCATCGCCCCCGAGCTCGTCGTGCGGCGGACGACGGCGCCGCCGCGCTGAGCGCGCCGACGCGGGGCAGGGCCCGGCCTCAGCTCTCCGAGGAGGCCAGCACGTGCGCGTCGCCGCCGGCCCGCTTCGCGGTGTACATCGCCGCGTCGGCCCGCGACAGCAGCGTGTCGGCGTCGTCGTCCGGCTCGGAGGCGGTGATGCCGACGCTCGCGCTGATGGTGGCCGGCCCGGCGGCGAGCAGGAACGGCACGTGCAGGCTCTCCACGACGGCCACGGCGACGTCGTCGGCGGTGCCGGGGAACAGGTCGGGCAGCACGATCGCGAACTCGTCACCCCCGAGCCGGGCCGGGAAGGCCCCCGCTCCGCAGGTGACCCGCAGGCGGCGGGCGCTCTCGACGAGGAGCTCGTCGCCGGCGGCGTGCCCCAGGGTGTCGTTGACCGCCTTGAAGCCGTCGAGGTCGACGAACAGGACCGCGATCGCGGCGCCCTCGGCGACGGCCTCCTCCAGCCGGCCCGTGAAGGCGCGCCGGTTCGGCAGGCCCGTCAGCGGGTCGACCAGGGCCATGCGGGTCGTCTCGGCGGTGATGCGCAGGCGCAGGAAGGCGGCCGAGGCCAGAGAGGCGAGGGAGACGATCGCGACCTCGTCGACCTGCCGCGCCTGCTGGTTGATGTTCACCGGGGCCACCAGCCAGCGCTTGGAGCCGTGGTCGTCGTCGACCTCGCAGCCGGTCTCGCGCGGACCCGGGGGCGTGGGACGGACCTCCAGGCGGCTGCCCGAGACCAGGGCGGTGCCGTGGCTCTCGACGACCCGCACGAGCTCCTCGACGCTCGTGGCGGCGTGGATGTGCACGGCGGCCTCGAACAGCTCGCGCTGCTGACGGCGGCTCTGGTGGGCGCGGCGCCAGGCCCAGGCCGCCACCACGACCGCCATCCCCGGCACCGCCGTCAGCGTCGCGACCCACGTGGGCATGGCGATGTTCACGGCCGCGGCGAGGTAGCCGAGGGTGGCCACCAGCAGGAACAGCGCCCCACCGACCGCGGCCCCGGGGTCGGTCAGCTCCCGCCACACCGGCTTGCGCCGTTCGACGGCGATGGACACGGCCGACAGCACGGTGTCGCTGACGTAGTACGTCGCGGCACCGGCCAGGACGGTCAGCAGCTGGTCGGGGCTGACGACCCGATCGGTGCCGATCCGGGTCACCACCAGGGTCGCCAGCAGGGCGGACAGCGTGGACGAGCCGGCGTTGAAGACGCGGCTCTGCCAGGCGCGGCGGTCCAGCAGGTAGGCGGGCAGGGCCGCGACGCACCACGTCAGCAGGGCCAGCGGCGGGTCGTAGCCGGTCAGCAGGAAGAAGACCAGCACGGGGGCGAAGGGGACCTGGATGCCCGAGGCCATGCCGGTCACCATGAGCGGGAAGCGCGTCAGCACCCACGCCAGCGGCGCGGTCAGGGCCAGCGCGTGCAGCAGCCGGCCGTCCGAGCCCGCCTCGCGCCACCACAGCCCCGCACCCACCAGGACGACGAGCCCCAGCGCGAACACGGCGCTGTCCAGCAGCGCCGAGGCGCTCGGGCGGCGGCGTGCTCGGTCGGTCCCCACGTCCCCTGATCGGCACGGACGGGCGGCGCCTTGAGCGGCGGTAGCCTGGGGGTCGCCGATCCCCCTCCCCGAAGGAGCGCCGCGCATGGGCCGCGTCGTCATCGACGTCATGCCGAAACCCGAGATCCTCGACCCGCAGGGCAAGGCCGTCGTCGGCGCCCTCCCGCGCCTGGGCTTCGATCTCTTCACCTCCGTCCGCCAGGGCCGGCGCTTCGAGCTGGAGGTCGAGGGGGACGTCACCCCCGAGGTCCTGGCGCAGGCGCGCCAGGCGGCCGAGAAGCTGCTGTCGAACCCGGTGATCGAGGACGTCGTCAGCGTCCGCGACGCCGCCGGGGCCCCCGAGGCCTCCGCGTGAAGGTCGGGGTCGTCACCTTCCCCGGGTCCCTCGACGACGCCGACGCGCGTCGCGCCGTGACCCTCGCCGGCGGCGAGGCCGTCGCCCTGTGGCACGCCGACGCCGACCTCAAGGGCGTCGACGCGGTCGTGCTGCCCGGCGGCTTCTCCTACGGCGACTACCTGCGCTGCGGCGCCATCGCCCGGTTCGCGCCCGTCATGACCGAGGTCGTGCGCGGCGCCGAGGGCGGCCTGCCCGTCCTGGGCATCTGCAACGGCTTCCAGGTGCTGTGCGAGTCGCACCTGCTGCCCGGCGCGCTGGTCCGCAACGACCACCAGAAGTTCATCTGCCGCGACCAGCGGCTGCGCGTGGAGACGACGGCCACGGTCTGGACGTCGGACTTCACCGAGGGCCAGGAGATCACCGTCCCGCTGAAGAACGGCGAGGGCGGCTTCGTCGCCGACGAGGCGACCCTGGACCGGCTCGAGGGCGAGGGCCGCGTCGTCTTCCGCTACCTCGACGTCAACCCCAACGGCTCGCTGCGCGACATCGCGGGCATCAGCAACGAGCGCGGCAACGTGGTCGGCCTCATGCCGCACCCCGAGCACGCCGTCGAGGAGCTCTTCGGGCCCGGGCTGGACGGCCTCGGCCTGTTCACCTCCGTGCTGAAGGCCGGACTGGAGGCGATCGCGTGAGCACCGGTGTGAGCACGCTGGACACGGTCGAGAAGGCGGCGGGGACCCCGGAGCACCCGCAGCCGTGGTCCGAGCTCGGCCTCAAGGCCGACGAGTACGAGCGGATCCGCGAGATCCTCCAGCGCCGCCCCACGGGTGCGGAGCTGGCCATGTACTCGGTCATGTGGAGCGAGCACTGCTCCTACAAGAGCTCCAAGGTCCACCTGCGCACCTTCGGCGACCACGTCACCGACGCCATGAAGGAACACCTCATGGTGGGCATCGGGGAGAACGCCGGCGTCGTCGACATCGGCCAGGGCTGGGCCGTGACCTTCAAGGTCGAGTCCCACAACCACCCCAGCTACATCGAGCCCTACCAGGGCGCGGCCACCGGCGTCGGCGGGATCATCCGCGACATCATGGCCATGGGTGCGCGCCCGATCGCCGTCATGGACTCGCTGCGCTTCGGGGCGATCGACCACCCCGACACCGCCCGCGTCGTGCCCGGCGTCGTCTCCGGCGTCGGCGGCTACGGCAACTGCATCGGCCTGCCGAACATCGGCGGCGAGGTCGTGTTCGACCCGACCTACCAGGGCAACCCGCTCGTCAACGCCCTGTGCGTCGGCGCGATGAAGCACGAGGACCTGCACCTGGCCAACGCCCGCGGCGTCGGCAACCTCGTCGTGCTCTTCGGCGCCCGCACCGGCGGCGACGGCATCGGCGGCGTCTCGGTGCTGGCCAGCGAGACGTTCGACGCGACCGGGCCGTCCAAGCGCCCGGCCGTGCAGGTGGGGGACCCGTTCCAGGAGAAGGTGCTCATCGAGTGCTGCCTGGAGCTGTTCCAGGCCGGTCTGGTCGAGGGCATCCAGGACCTCGGCGGCGCCGGGCTGTCCTGCGCCACCAGCGAGCTGGCCTCGGCCGGTGACGGCGGGATGCTCATCCACCTCGACCGCGTCCCGCTGCGCGACCCCTCGCTCTCGCCCGAGGAGATCCTCATGAGCGAGTCGCAGGAACGCATGATGGCCGTCGTCACCCCGGCGAACGTCGAGGCGTTCCTCGCGGTCACCGCCAAGTGGGACGTCGAGGCCGCCGTGCTCGGGGAGGTCACCGACGGCGACCACCTCGTCGTGCAGTGGCACGGCGAGACCGTCGTCGACGTCCCCCCGCGCACCGTCGCCCACGACGGCCCGGTGTACCAGCGGCCCTACGCGCGCCCGCAGTCCCAGGACGCGCTGCAGGCGGACACGCCCGACGCGCTGCCGCGCCCCGGCTCCGACGAGGAGCTGCGCGCCACGCTGCTGCGGATGGTCGGCTCGCCGAACCTGTCCTCGCGCGCCTGGGTCACCGACCAGTACGACCGCTACGTCATGGGCGGCACGGCGCTGGCCACCCCCGACGACGCGGGCGTCGTGCGCGTCGACGAGGAGACCAACCTCGGGGTCGCGCTGTCCCTCGACGGCAACGGGCGCTTCGCGCGCCTCGACCCGCGCACCGGCGCGGCGCTCGCGCTGGCCGAGGCGTACCGCAACGTCGCCGCGAGCGGCGCGAAACCGCTGGCCGTCACCGACTGCCTGAACTTCGGCTCGCCCGAGGACCCCGGCGTCATGTGGCAGTTCGCCGAGGCCGTCCAGGGCCTGGCCCTGGCGTGCGAGGAGCTCGGCGTCCCCGTCACGGGGGGCAACGTCTCGCTCTACAACCAGACCGGCGACGACGGGCTGAACTCGGCGATCCTGCCGACGCCCGTCATCGGGGTCCTCGGCGTGCTCGACGACGTCCGCCGCCGCACCCCCTCGGGGTGGAAGGACGCGGGCCAGAACGTCTACCTGCTCGGCACCACCCGCGCGGAGTTCGGCGGGTCGGAGTGGGCGTGGGCCGAGCACGGTCACCTCGGTGGGCTGCCGCCCGTCCTGGACCTGGCGCACGAGAAGCTGCTGGCCGACGTGCTGGTGCAGTGCTCGCGCGACGGCCTCGTCGACGCCGCGCACGACCTGTCCGACGGCGGCCTGGCCCAGGCCCTCGTCGAATCGGTGCTGCGCTACGGCGTCGGTGCGCGGGTGTGGCTGGACGAACTGCTCGAGCGCGACGGGATCGACGCGTTCACCGCGCTGTTCTCCGAGTCCGCGGGCCGGGCGATCGTGTCCGTGCCGCGCGAGGAGGAGGTCCGGTTCACCGACATGTGCACCGCGCGCGGTCTGGCGCACCTGCGCATCGGCGTGAGCGACGGCGACTCCCTGGAGGTGCAGGGGCGGTTCTCGGTGCCGCTCGCGGAACTGCGCGCGACGCACACCGCGACGCTGCCGCAGCACTTCGGCTGAGGTCGTCACGAGGGGCCGGTCCGCGACGCGGGCCGGCCCCTCCGTCGTCCCGACCCGCGGTCGCCGGGGCGAGGCCTCGCTCTGGCGCACCCCGGTCCGCTGGGGGAGGGTGATCCTGTGGCGATCGGCAGCTGGGCCTTCGTGTTCTGGAACGACCACCTCGACGAGGCGGCCGTCACCGCTCAGCTCGAGGAACTCGCCGCGGCGGGTTTGCGCGGCGTGACCCTCAGCGCGCGCATCGGGTTGTCCCGCGCCGTCGGGTACCTGACCGAGGAGTTCTTCCGCCTCGTGCGGTACGCCGTCGACGAGTGCGCGCGGCTCGGTCTGGCGGTGGTGCTGTACGACGAGGCGTCCTACCCGTCAGGGTCGGCGAACGGTGCCGTCGTGGCCCGCGACCCGGCGTTCGCCGCCCGGTGCCTGGTGCGCCAGGAGGAACGGTGGGACGGACCGGTCACGACGTACTGGCGCCCCACGCTCGGCCGGTCCCTGGAGGACCGGTTGCTGGTCGTGGTGCTGGTCGAGGAGGACACCGGGTCGCGGCGGCTGCTGCCGGTGGAGCACCGCGGCCTCGTCTGGCTGGACCTGCCGGCGGGCCGGTGGCGGACGGTGGCGGTCTTCGACGTTCTCAGCGGCGGCACGATCCGCGGTGCCCACGCCGACCAGGACGACGAGTCGGCGACCGCACCCGCGGCGGCCTCCCTGCTGGACCCGGACGCGGTCCGCGCGTTCGTCGAACTCACCCACGACCGCTACGCCGAGGCGCTGGGGGACCACCTGGGGTCCACCGTCGTCGCGGTGTTCACCGACGAACCGATGCCCACCGGCCGGGGCGCGCGGCCGGACTGCTTCGCGTGGACACCGGGTTTCGAACACGACCTCGCCGGGCCGGGCGGTGCGGTCGCCGACGTGCTGCGCGACCTGCCGCTGCTGTGGGAACCCGGCTCGGCGGCCCGCGCCGCCTACGACCGGGCGCTGCGCCGCCGGGTCCGGGACGTGTACTACGGGACGCTGCACCGCTGGTGCGCCGACCACGGCGTCGCCCTCACGGGTCACCCCGCCGAACCGGACGACCTGGAGACGGCGCGGGTCCTGGACTGGCCGGGTCAGGACACCGTGTGGCGCTGGGTGCTGCCCGCCGACGGCACCGGCCTGCGCGGGCCGGAGAGCACCGCCCCCGCCGTGGCCGCTTCGGCAGCGCGGTTGCGCGGACGCGGTCCCGCTCTCGCGGAGGTGCTCGGCGCCTACGGGTGGGCGCTGACGCTGTCGGAGGCGAAGTGGCTGCTCGACTGGTACCTCGCCCGGGGCGTCACCGAACTCGTCCTGCACGCGTTCTTCGCCTCCGTGCGCGGTGGGCGGGCCTACGAGAGCGAACCCGACCTCGGCCGGTTCACGTCGTACCGGCCGTACGTGCCCGACCTCGTGCGGTACGTGAACCGGGTCGCCGACCTCTGCGACGGGGCGCAGCGCTCGGTCGACGTGGCGGTGGTGGTCGACGGCGAGCGGGTCGACGACGCGGTGGCGGCGCGGTTGCTGCAGCGGCAGGTCGACTTCACGTACGTCACCGAGGCCGACCTGCCCGCGGGGCGGTTCCGGCACGTGGTGCGCGCCGACGCCGACTCCGGCGCTGACCTCCTGGACGTCCCGCCGCTCGCCCTTCCCGCCGCTCCCGACCTGCGGGTGACGCGCTGGTGCGGCGAGGAGGAGTTCTGGTTGTGCTTCCACGAGGGGGAGGAACTCCTCGAGACCGGCCTGCTCGTGGGGCCGGAGCACGCGTCGGTGCTGGTCGAGGACCTGCTGACGGGCCGCACGCGCCGGGTCCGGGTGGTCGACGGGCGCGCGCCGCTGCGCCTGGAACCCCGGCAGAGCGTCGCCGTGCGGTTCGGGGCGGGGAACGGGGACGAGGGTGGGGCGACGCCCCGGCCGGGGCGGCGGGTGCCCGTGCCGCAGTGGCGCGGGCGGTTCACGACGACCCTGGACGACGAGCCCGCGGTCGGCACCGTGGGGCTCGGCGACTGGGCGCAGTACGAGGAGCTGCGCCGGGTCTCCGGCACGTGCGTGTACTCCGCGTCCGTCGACGTCCCGGCCGGGGTGGGCGCGGCGGTGCTCGACCTCGGGGTCGTGGGGGAGGCGGTCACCCTGCGCTGCAACGGGATCGAGGTGGGACGCAGGATGTGGGCCCCGTACCGCGTCGACGTCCCGGACGGTGTCCTGCAGCCTGGGCGCAACGCGCTGGAGGTGCAGGTGAGCAACAGCCCGGCGAACCACTACGAGGGGTTGCGGCGACCGTCGGGCTTGATCGGCCCGGTCACCCTGGAGTGCTGACGCGGCCCAGGGTCTCGCGCAGCGCGGCGAACGTCTCGCGCTGGATCTGCGCCATCTCCCGCGTCTCGTCCGGACGGATCCACGCCTCGAACGACACCTGGAACACGGTGACCGTGGTGTGCCCGAGCAGGGTGGCGTCGGGTTCGGGGACC
Organism: Kineococcus rhizosphaerae; assembly: GCF_003002055.1. NCBI lineage: Bacteria > Bacillati > Actinomycetota > Actinomycetes > Kineosporiales > Kineosporiaceae > Kineococcus > Kineococcus rhizosphaerae. The sequence continues at coordinate 47,323 of NZ_PVZF01000003.1, read as the reverse complement.
CCGCGCCCGCGCAGCGCCTCGGCGAGCGCGGCGGCGAGGGTGAGCATCTTGAGCTGCTCGCGCTCGGCGAGTGCCGGGTGGCCGTAGACGACGGCGGCGCGGCGGCGGGCCCAGGGCCGGCGTTCCTCGGCGAAGAACGCGGTCGAGGCGGCGAGGGCGTCGGCGGCGATCTCGACGGGGTCCGTGGCGGGCGAGCCCGCGACGGCGTCGGTGAACAGGGCGAGCAGGCGCTCGCTGCCGGCGAAGAGGACTTCGCGCTTGTCGGGGAACCAGCGGAAGAAGGTCCGGTCGGTGACGCCGGCGCGTTCGGCGATCTGGGAGACGGTCGTCTGGTCGTAGCCCTGGTCGGTGAACAGGTCGAGGGCGGCCGCCTGCAGTCGGTCGCCGGCTCCGGGTGCCCATCTCGCCATGGACCCATCCTAGGTGATGACAGATCCTGACATCCGGGTCTACAGTGATGTCACACCACGACATCACAACCCCTGGAGGTTCCCCGTGCGTGTCTTCATCACCGGTGCGTCCGGCTGGATCGGTTCCCACACCGTCGACGAGTTCCTCGCCGCCGGCCACGAGGTCCTCGGCCTGGCCCGTTCCGACGCCTCCGCCGCGACGCTCGAGGCCAAGGGCGCCGAGGTCCTGCGCGGCGACCTCGACGACCTCGACTCCCTGCGCGAGGGGGCCGCGTCCACCGACGGCACCGTCCACCTGGCCAACAAGCACGACTTCGCGAACCCCGCCGTGTCCAACGCCGCCGAACGCGCTGCGGTGCAGACGATCGCGGACACCCTCGAAGGCAGTGGCCGGCCGTTCCTGGTGGCCAGCGGTCACGCCGGCATCGTCGAGGGCCGGGCCGTCACCGAGGACGACGTGAACCCCCACGTCGGGCCCGACGCGATGCGCGGCGGGTCCGAGCGCCTCGCCCTCGACTACGCCGACCGCGGGGTCCGCGCCATCGCCGCCCGGTTCGCCCCCACCGTCCACGGCGCCGGCGACCACGGCTTCGTCGCCGCCCTCGTCGCCGGGGCCCGTGCCGCCGGGCAGTCCGGGTACGTGGGCGACGGGTCGAACGAGTGGTCCGCCGTGCACGTCACCGACGCCGCCCGCGCCGTCCGGCTCGCCGTCGAAGGGGCCCCCGCCGGCACCCGGCTGCACGTCGTGGCCGAGGAGGGCATCGCGACCCGCGACATCGCCACCGCCATCGGCGAGGGCCTGGGCCTGCCCGTCGTCCCCGTCGACCCAGCCGAGGCGACCACGCGGATCGGCTGGATCGGGTTCTTCTTCGGGATGCACCTCGCCGCCACCAGCGACAAGACCCGCGCCCTGCTCGGCTGGCACCCGAACGGCCCGACGCTGGCCGACGACCTCCCCAGCTACCTGTCGGCTCCCACGGCCTGACCCGGCGCCTGCGCCCGCCCCTCGTACAGGTGGGCCAGGAACCGGGGGAAGCCCGGGTGGTAGGACGCGGTCAGCTGCCTGACCCGGAACCCGGCGCCGGTCAGCAGGGCGGGGACGTCCCGGTCGAGCAGGCAGCCGTTCACGGCGCGGTTCACCGGGTTCAGCCGCCGCTGCCAGCGGCGGACGTCCTCGTCAGGCGCCCGGCCGTGCTCGACGAAGGAGAAGACCGCCCCGGGCCTGAGCACCCGCGCGACCTCGGCGAGCGCCGCGGCGGCGTCGGGGATCCCGCACAGCGTGAACGTCGACAGGGCCGCGTCGAACCGGTCGTCCGGCAGGTCCATCCGCTGGGCGTCCGAGCCCGCGTCGACGACCGGGGTGCTGGCCGCGGCACGGCGGGGCGCGGCCAGCCGCAACGCGGTCGCGGACGGTTCCACGGCCCACACCCCGGCGACCGCCGGCGGCAGGTGGGGGTGGTTCAGGCCCGTCCCGTAGCCGATCTCCAGGACGTCGCCCGCCAGGTCCGCGCACACCCGCTCGCGGACCTGCGCCAGCGCGGGGTGCCGCATCCCCACCTCCAGCAGCCGCGGACGCAGCCGGTCGCCGTAGAAGCCCACGCGGTCAGGGTCCTCGCGGCTCCACCCGGGCGCAAGGGTGGAACGCGCCCCCGATCCAGGGCAGGGTGGAGGCGTGCCCACCGTGGAGGTCGCCGTCACCGACGTCGCCGGGGTGCGTGCCGCGCGCGCCGCGGGGGCGCACCGCGTCGAGCTGTGCGTCGCGCTGGAGGTGGGCGGGCTCACCCCCTCCCTCGGGCTCGTCGAGCGCGCGGTCGAGGCCGCCGGGCCGGTCGGGGTCCACGTCCTGCTGCGCCCGCGGCCGGGGGACTTCGTCCACGACGCCGACGAGTTCGCCGTCGTCGTGCACGACGCCTCGGTGGCGCTGGACGCCGGTGCCGCCGGGATCGTCGTCGGGCCGCTGCGGCTCGACGGCCGGTTCGACGTCGACGCGCTGCACCGGCTGCGGGAACTGGCCGGGGACGCCGACCTCACGGTGCACCGGGCGTTCGACGTCCACCCGGGCGTGGAGGAGAACGTCGCCGACCTGCTGTCCGTGGGGGTCGACCGCATCCTCACCTCCGGCGGGGCGGACTCGGCCCACGACGGGACGGCCCGCATCGCCCGTGCCGTCGCCGCCGCCGACGGCCGGATCGCCGTCACGGCCGGGGGAGGGGTCCGGCCCGAGCGCGTCGGTGAACTCCTCGCCGCGACCGGGGTCACCGACGTCCACCTGTCCGCCCGCCGGCTGACGTACGAGGACACCGGTTTCGGCGCCCGCTACGACGTCGACCCCGACCTCGTGGCCCGGGCGGTGGGGGCGTGAGCGTGCGCCTGCACGACGACCAGGTCGACGTCGGCGCCGACGTCGTCGCCCGCCTCGTCGCCACGCAGTTCCCCGAGTGGGCCGGACTGCCCGTCGTCGACCTGCCGTCGGCGGCCACCGCCAACGCGGTGTTCCGGCTCGGGCCCGAACTCGTCGTCCGGTTGCCGTTGCGCGCGGGGACCGCGACGGACCTGCCGCGCGAACTCGCCGCGACGCGCGAACTGCACGGCCGCACGCGGTTCGCGACCCCGGAGGTCCTGGCGACCGGAGCCCCCGGCGAGGGCTACCCGTTCGCCTGGACCGTGCTGCGGTGGATCCCCGGGACTCCCGCGGACACGGTCGACACCGCGGCGGGCCGTGAGCTGGCCGGCGACCTCGCCGAGTTCGTCCGCGGGGTGCGGGACCTGCCGCTGCACGGGCGCCGGTTCGCCGGGACGGGCCGCGGCGGTGACCTGCACGCGCACGACGCGTGGGTGGCCGAGTGCCTGGAGCGCAGCGCCGGGCTCCTCGACGTCGCCGCGCTGCGGGCGCTGTGGTCCCGGTTCCGGGTCCTGCCGCACGTGTCCGCCGACGTCGTGACCCACGGCGACCTCGTCCCGGGAAACCTGCTGCTGACCGGTGGACGCCTGACGGGCGTCCTCGACGTGGGCTCGCTCGGCCCCGCCGACCCCGCGCTCGACCTGCTGGCGGCCTGGCACCTGTTCGACGCCGCGGCCCGGGAGGAGTTCCGGACCGCCTGCGCGGCCGAGGGTCTGGACTGGGTGCGCGGCCAGGCGTGGGCGTTCCAGCAGGCCCTGGGGCTCGTCCGGTACTACGAGGTCACGAACCCCCGGATGAGTTCACTGGGCCGGCGCACCCTCGACCGGGTCCTCGCCGACCCCCTCGTGTGAGCGCCACCCGCCCCGCCACCCGCACCACCACGCGGCCACAGTGCTGACCGCTGCGGCCAGCAGCGACTGCCCCCCGGCGGGCGCCCACTCCGAGAACCTCGTCCGCTGGTCACCCCACTGGGCCCGGGCGGCCTCCTCCGCCGTCGTCGGGTCGGAGAGCAGGTAGGCGCAGGTCACGAGGACGGGGACCAGTGCCCACGCCGCACCGGCCACGCCCAGGCCGACGACGGCCACCCGGCCCGACGGCACCTGCAGCCAGGCCGGCCGGCCGGTGACGACGACGGCCGCCAGGACCAGCGTCGCCAGCGCCGTCAGGATCGAGGACCAGCCCGGCTGGTCCAGGCGCAGCACGACGGCCCACCGGTCCCCGAACTCCAGCGCCGTCGTCGGGTCGGGGGTCGAGGTGTACTGGTGCACGAGGTCGTCGTCCTGGTAGGTGCCCAGCGTCACCAGGAGCGAGACGGCCGCCGGGGCTGCCGCCGCCGCGAACGCGCACCAGAACGACCACGACCAGCGCGGGCCGGTGGCGTCCTCGGACCGTTCCCCGGCCCCTTCCCCGCCCCGTTCGCCGTCGGGTTCCCCGGTCACCCTCAGGGTCGGCGGTACCACGCGTACTCCTCCGGGGACGGGGTCGGCAGACCGGCCGGGACCGGTTCGCGGCCGGGGGGTTCCGGTGCGACCCCGACCTGTGCGGGGTCGGGGCCGGGCTCCTCCACGGGGTCGACGTCGGGTTCGGGGCGGGGTTCGGGGCGGGGCTCGGACCGGGGCTCGGGTCCCGGCGGTGGGGCGGGGGCGACGGGACCGAGCAGCACGACCGCGGCGAGGACCGCGAACACGACCGCGAGCCCCACGGCCGCGGCGGGGGCCCCGACGTCGACGAGGGTGGACCGGCTGCTGTAGTAGCCCGTCTCGTCCTCGGGCCGGGACTGCAGGAGCAGCAGCACGACCACCGACGCCAGCGCCAGCAGCGAGCTGAGGCCCGCCGCGGCGACCGCGGTCCACCGCACACCGCGCGGCAGCGGCCGGCGGCCCACGAGGTGCACGACCGCCAGTGCCACCACGACGGCCGTCGGCCCCAGCACCGCCCGGTCCGCGGGCACGGTGAAGGTGATGACCGACCAGCGCTGCCAGAACGTGATGCCGGGCTGCAGCGTCACGGTCTGCGTGCCGTCGGCGCCCGTCGAGTAGACGGAGAAGTAGCGCGCGTCGAGGGAACCCGACAGGACGTTCAGCACCGCCACGGCCAGCACGACCGGCTGCAGCAACGCCGCGACGGCGAGGACCCACACGCCCCACCGCAGCCGCCGGGGTGGCCTGTCGTCGGTGTCGGGGACGTCCCGGTCCTCAGCGTCGTCCATGGACCGAACCTAGGGGTTGCCCGTGCCCGGCGCGGCGTGTTCGCGCCGCACCGGGCCGGGGTGCGCTCAGGAACCGGCGAGGAACTCGGCGAGGACCTCGACGACGAGGGCGTGGTCGTCCTCCTGCGGCAGTCCCGACACGGCGACCGCCCCGACCACCCCGACGCCGCGCACCCGCAGCGGGAACGCGCCGCCGTGCGCGGCGAACGTGCGCGGGTCCAGCCGCGCCCCGGTGTCGAAGTCCTCCCCGCCCAGCCGCCACCGCGTCCCCACGAGGTACGACGAGCGGCTGAACCGGTCGACGACGTTCATCTTGCGCTGCGCCCAGTCGTCGTTGTCGGGCGCCGACCCCGGCAGGGCGGCGTGGAACAGCCGCTGCCCGTTGCGGCGGACGGCGATGGCCACCGGCAGGTCCCGGCTGCGAGCGCGCTCGACGAGCAGCGACCCCAGGCGCCAGGCGTCGTCGTCGTCGAAGCGGTCCAGGACCAGGCGGTCCTCGTCGGCGATCAGGCGGTCCAGCAGGTCGGCGTCGGTGCTCACGGGGGCTCCTCGGGTCGGGGCGGCGGTATCGGGGTGATCCTCCCCCTCGTCACGGCGCAGGCCGGTCGGCACGGGGTGGCGGAGGGTTCGCTGAGGTGGCTTTGTCTTGACATCCTCACGATTACGCGCCTACCGTCCCGGAGTCGTCGCCGTGGATGCGCGCGGTGGCCGCCACCGCCAGGACGAAGGAGTTCTCTTGCCGAGCACCAAGGGTCAGCCGGATCCCGCGGGACAGGGCGTGCGTCCCTCGCTGCCGCCCCTGACGGCGGGTCCGTACCGCAAGCGCCTGGGGGTCGTCGCCCTCGTCGCCACGTTCGGGGGTCTGCTCTTCGGCTACGACACGAGCGTCATCAACGGCGCCCTCGACCCCATGAAGGCCGAACTCGGCCTCACGTCGTTCACCGAGGGGGTCGTCACCAGTTCGCTCCTGTTCGGCGCGGCCGTCGGCGCCATCTCCGGCGGCCGGCTGTCCGACGCCTGGGGCCGCCGCAAGACGATCCTGCTGATGTCGGCGTTCTTCTTCACCGGCGCGCTCGTCTGCGTGTTCTCGCCCACCTTCGAGGTCATGGTCGTCGGCCGCGTGCTGCTCGGCCTCGCGGTCGGGGCCGCCTCGACCGTGGTGCCCGTCTACCTCGCCGAACTGGCGCCGTACGAGATCCGCGGGTCGCTGTCGGGCCGCAACGAGATGATGATCGTCGTCGGTCAGCTGGCGGCGTTCGTCGTCAACGCGATCGTCGGGAACGTCTGGGGCGAGTACGGCGGCGTCTGGCGCATCATGCTCGCTTTCGTCACGCTGCCCGCCGTCGCGCTGTTCATCGGCATGCTCCGGGTGCCCGAGTCCCCGCGCTGGCTGATCGACCACGGCCAGTTCGACGAGGCCGTCGACGTCCTGGCCCAGGTCCGCCCGCGCGAGCGCGCCGAGGCCGAGGCCCGCCAGATCGCGGACCTCACCTACGAGGAGTCCAAGCGCGAGCACCTCGACTGGCGCAGCGTCCTGTCCAACCGGTGGTTGCGCCGGATCCTGCTCGTCGGCATCGGGCTGGGGGTCGCCCAGCAGCTCACCGGGATCAACTCGATCATGTACTACGGGCAGGCGATCCTGAAGGAAGCCGGTTTCGACGACAGCACGGCGCTGATCGTCAACATCGCCCCCGGCCTCATCGCGGTCATCGGCGCGGTCATCGCCCTGCGCATGATGGACAGCTTCAGCCGGCGCCGGACGTTCATCATCGGCTTCACCCTCACGACGGTCTGCCACCTGCTCATCGGCATCGGGTCGCTGGTCCTGCCGGTCGGCAACCCGTTGCGCCCGTGGGTGATCCTCGTCCTCGTCGTCGCCTTCGTCGGCTCCATGCAGACGTTCCTCAACGTCGCCGTCTGGGTCACGCTGTCCGAGATCTTCCCGCTGAAGATGCGCGCCTTCGGCATGGGCACCTCGGTGTTCGTGCTGTGGCTGGCCAACGCCTTCCTCGGCCTGTACTTCCCCACGCTCGTCGACGCGGTCGGGATCACGGGCTGCTTCTTCGGGTTCGCCGTCATCAACCTGCTGGCCCTCGTCTTCGTCAAGACGCAGGTCCCGGAGACGCGCGGGCGCACCCTGGAGGAGCTCGAGGCGGCCGTCACGGACGGCACGATCTTCGACAAGGAGGTCCGCGAGTTCGCCTGACCCGCCGGCCGCGACCGACCCGACCCACCCGGCCCAGAGGACCGGGTGGGCGGGTCAGCGGTCGACGAGGGTGACCTCGAAGGCGTAGCGGCTGGCGCGGTAGACGTGCCGCCCGAACTCGACGACCCGGCCGGAGTCGTCGTGCGTCGTGCGCTCCATCGTCAGCAGCGGCGACCCCCGGCGTTCGTCGAGCAGCGAGCACTCCTCCCCGCTGCCCCGGCGGGCGCCGATGCGCTGGCGGGCGACGCGCATGCCGACGCCGCGGCTGCGCAGCAACTGGTACATGCCGCGTTCGGTCAGCGCCTCGACGGTGAGGTCGGTGTAGGGCGCGGGCAGCCAGTTCTCCAGGACGGCCAGCGGTTCGCCCCCCGACATCCGCAGCCGGCGCAGGTGCAGCACGGGGGTGCCCGGGCTGATCGCCAGCGAACCGGCGACCTCGTCGTCCGCGCCGTCCATCTCGTGCAGCAGCACCTGCGTCGTCGGGTGCTGCCCGGACTGGGCGAGGTCGTCGTGCAGGCTCGTCAGCTCGACCGGGCGCGTCACCTGGCCGTGCACGACCTGCGTGCCCACCCCGCGCTTGCGCACCAGCAGGCCCTTGTCCACGAGCTGCTGGATCGCGCGGCGCATGGTGGGCCGGGACAGGCCCAGCTGGTCGGCCAGGTGGATCTCGTTGTCCAGGCGCGAACCGGGGGGGAGCTTGCCGTGCTCGATGGCCTGCTCGATCTGCCGCGCCACCTGGAAGTAGAGCGGGACAGGGCTCGATCGGTCGAGGTCGACGAACAGGTCGCTTGCCACGTGCAACTCCCGGGTCGAGGGGCGGCCTGGCCACGTCGCCGCACCGTGCCGACATGGTAACGGTCCCGAGGTCCGTACAACAGGAGGTTCATTTGTCCTGACAAAGCTTGACAGGGGACCCCTCGACGGAGCACGCTCGACCTTGCCACCGCGCCGCTGCGGCCCGGGACGGCAGGAAGAACACACCGGACTGGAGGACCCTTCGTGAGTGGTGGCGTGAGCAGCTCGAGCGCGCTGGACGTCGTGACCATGGGCAGGGTCGGTGTCGACATCTACCCGCTGCAGGACAACGTGGGGCTCGAGGACGTCGAGACCTTCGGCAAGTACCTCGGCGGCAGCGCGACCAACGTCGCCGTCGCCGCGGCCCGGCACGGGCGGTCGGCGGCCGTCATCACCCGCACGGGACACGACGCCTTCGGCACCTTCATCCACAAGGCGCTCGCCGGCTTCGGCGTCTCCGACCGGTTCGTCACCGCGGTCGAGGACCTCAACACGCCGCTGGCGTTCTGCGAGATCTACCCGCCGGACAACTTCCCGCTGCTGTTCTACCGCCAGCCCACCGCCCCGGACCTGCAGATCAGGGCCGAGGAGCTCGACCTGGACGCCATCCGCGGCGCGGGGGTCTTCTGGGCGACGGTCACGGGCCTGTCGGAGGAACCGAGCCGCGGGGCGCACTTCGCCGCCTGGCAGGCCCGGGCCCGCAAGCCCTTCACGGTCCTCGACCTCGACTACCGCCCGATGTTCTGGGCCTCGCCCGAGCTGGCGACCGAGCAGGTGCGCAGGGCCCTGCCCCACGTCACCGTCGCGGTGGGCAACAAGGAGGAGTGCGAGGTCGCCGTCGGCGAGACCGAACCCCGCCGGGCCGCGCAGGCGCTCCTGGACGCCGGGGTCGAGATCGCGATCGTGAAGCAGGGCCCGCGCGGTGTGCTGGGCGCGACCCGCACCGCCGACGGCGGCACCGAGTTCGTCGAGGTCCCCCCGACGCCCGTCGCGGTCATCAACGGCCTGGGCGCCGGTGACGGCTTCGGCGGCGCCCTGGTCCACGGGCTGCTGTCGGGGTGGGACCTCGAGCGCGTGCTGCGCTTCGCCAACGCCGCCGGGGCCATCGTGGCCACCCGCCGCGAGTGCTCCACCGCCATGCCGTACACCGCCGAGGTGGACGCCCTGCTCGAGGAGGTCGCAGCCCGTGCCTGACCAGAACGGTTCCGCCCCGCAGTTCGCCCGGGACTACGCCGAGGTCGCCGAGATCCGCGCCCGCCACCCCGAGCGCATCGCCGAGCTCTCCCGGGCCCGCCGCCGTCGCCCGCTGCTGGAGGACGACGGCCGGCTCATGGTCGTCGCCGCCGACCACCCCGCCCGCGGGGCCAACGGCGTCGGGAAGAACCCCATGGCGATGGCCGACCGGACCGAGCTGCTGGACCGCCTCCGGGTGGCCCTGGCGGTCCCCGGCGTCGACGGGCTGCTCGGCTCGGCCGACATCATCGAGGACCTCACCCTCCTCGGGGCGCTGGAGGGCAAGGTCGTCTTCGGCTCCATGAACCGCGGCGGCCTGCAGGGCGCCACGTTCGAGCTCGACGACCGGTTCACGGGGTACGACGCGCAGGCCATCGAGGACATGAACCTCGACGGCGGCAAGTTCCTCACCCGCATCGCCCTCGACGACGCGGGGACCCTGCCGACGCTGACGGCCTCGGCCGACGCGATCAGCGAGCTCGCCGCGCGCAGGCTCGTCGCGATGATCGAGCCGTTCTGGTCGTCGGTGAAGGACGGCAAGGTCGTCCACGACCTGTCCGCCGAGGGCGTCGTCAAGTCCATCAACGTCGCGCAGGCCCTGGGCCGCACCACGGCGTACACGTGGCTGAAGATCCCCGTGGTCGACGACATGGAACGCGTCATGGAGTCGACGACGTTCCCGACGCTGCTGCTCGGCGGGGACCCCACGACCTCCCCGGAGGAGACGTTCGCGACGTGGCGCAAGGCGCTCGCGCTGCCCTCGGTCCGGGGCCTGACGGTGGGGCGCACGCTGCTCTACCCGCCGGACGGCGACGTCGAGTCCGCCGTCAAGACCGCCGTCTCGCTCGTCCGCTAGGAGTCCCGACGTGTCCGACCCGACGTTGTACGTGCCCGCCGGAACCGGGGCGACGGATGGTTTCGACCTCGTCGTGACGCCCGAGTCCGCGGGCTGGGGATACTCCAGCCTGCGTGTGCTGACCCTCGAACCCGGTGCCTCGCGCACGTTCGCGACGGTGCAGGACGAGCTCATCGTCCTGCCGCTGTCCGGGTCCGGGTCGGTGACGGTCGAGGGCGAGACGTTCGACCTCGTCGGCCGCACCAGCGTGTTCGACGGCGTGAGCGACTTCGCGTACGTCGGCCGCGACAGCGAGCTGACGGTCCACAGTGCCGCAGGCGGCGTGTTCTCGTTCCCGGGCGCACGGGCGTCACGCCGCCTGCCCCCCCGCTACGGCCCCGCCTCGGGGGTCTCCGTCGAACTGCGCGGGGCCGGCCAGATGAGCCGGCAGGTCAACAACTTCGCCACCCCGGCGGCGTTCGAGACCGACAAGCTCATCGCCTGCGAGGTCCTCACCCCCGGTGGGAACTGGTCCTCGTACCCGCCGCACCGCCACGACCGCTCCAGCGAGACCGAGAGCGAGCTGGAGGAGATCTACTACTACTCCTTCCGCTCGCTGGCCCCCGCCGGGGTGCCCACCGTCCCCGGCGGGCTGGGGCTGCAGCAGGCGTACGGCGACGACGAGCGACCGCTGGACATCCTCGAGGAGGTGCACGACGGCGACGTCGTGCTGCTCCCGCACGGCTGGCACGGCCCGTCCGTGGCCTCGCCGGCCTACGACATGTACTACCTGAACGTGATGGCCGGGCCCGAGGACGAACGGGCCTGGAAGATCTGCGACGATCCCGCCCACGGCTGGGTGCGATCGACCTGGGAGGGGCAGAGCGTCGACGCGCGCCTGCCCTTCTACTCCGCCCCCGTCGACGCCGAGAACTGAGAGAGACCGATGAGCGCAGTACCCCCGAACCCGGCCGTGCCGACGGTGCGGCTGACGGTCTCGCAGGCCGTCGTGCGTTTCCTGCAGGCGCAGTTCACCGAACGCGACGGCGTGCGGCAGCAGTTCTTCGGCGGGGTGTTCGGCATCTTCGGCCACGGCAACGTGGCCGGGGTCGGGCAGGCCCTGCTCGAAGCCGAGGAGGGTGCTCTCGGCGACGGCTGGGTCCCCCCCGCCCAGGTGCGGTACATCACCGGCCGCAACGAGCAGTCGATGGTCCACGCGGCCGTCGGGTACGCCCGTCAGCAGGACCGGCTGCAGGCCCTGGCCGTCACGGCCTCGGTCGGCCCGGGGTCCTCGAACATGCTGACCGGCGCGGCCCTGGCGACGATCAACCGCATCCCCGTCCTGCTGCTGCCCAGCGACGTGTTCGCCACGCGCGTGGCGTCCCCGGTGCTGCAGGAGCTGGAGCAGCCGTACGGCTACGACGTGTCGGTCAACGACGCGTTCCGCCCGCTGTCGAAGTTCTTCGACCGCGTGTGGCGCCCGGAGCAGCTCGCCTCGGCGCTGCTGGGCGCGATGCGGGTGCTGACCGACCCGGCCGAGACCGGTGCGGCCACCGTCTGCCTGCCCGAGGACCTGCAGGCCGAGGCGTGGGACTTCCCGGTCGACCTGTTCAGGGAGCGGACCTGGCGCATCGCGCGCCCGGTGCCCGAGCAGATCGCCGTCGAGGAGGCCGCCGCGCTCATCCGCACCGCGAAGGCCCCCCTCGTCGTGGCCGGCGGCGGGGTCGTGTACTCGCAGGCGACCGAGGCGCTGAGGACGTTCGTCGAGGCGACCGGCATCCCCGTCGGGCAGTCGCAGGCGGGCAAGGGCGCGATCCGCTACGACCACCCGCTGTCGCTGGGGGCCATCGGATCGACGGGCACGACCGCGGCCAACGAGATCGCCGCCGAGGCCGACGTCGTCATCGGGATCGGGACGCGCTACTCGGACTTCACCACGGGCTCGCGGACGGCGTTCCAGAACCCGGACGTGAAGTTCGTGAACGTCAACGTCGCCTCGATCGACGCCGTGAAGCACGCCGGCCTGCCCGTCCAGGGCGACGCGCGCACCGCCCTGGAACTGCTCACCACGGCTCTGCAGGGCTTCTCGACGCCGGACGCCTACCGCGAGCGCGCGGCCCGGCTGAACCGCGAGTGGGACGCCGTCGTCGACGAGTTCTACCTCTCGGGCACCGGGGAGGAGACCGGGCTGCTCGCGCAGGCCGAGGTCATCGGCGCCGTGGACGAGGTGGTGGGCGAGCGCGACGTCGTCGTGTGCGCGGCGGGATCGCTGCCGGGCGACCTGCACTGCATGTGGCGCAGCCGCGACCCGAAGCAGTACCACGTCGAGTACGGCTACTCCTGCATGGGCTACGAGATCCCCGGCGGCATCGGGGTGGCGCTGGCCGCGCCCGACCGCGACGTGTTCATCACGGTGGGGGACGGCTCCTACCTCATGTCGCCGACCGAGCTCGTGACGGCGGTGCAGGAGAACGTCAAGGTCATCGTGGTGATCCTGCAGAACCACGGGTTCGCCTCCATCGGGGCGCTCTCGGAGCAGCACGGTTCGCAGCGGTACGGCACGAAGTACCGGCGCCGCTCGGCCTCCGGCCGGCTCGACGGGGACAAGCTGCCCGTGGACCTCGCCGCGAACGCCGAGAGCATGGGCATCCGCACGCTGCGCCCGGCGAACCGCAAGGAACTCGTCGCGGCCCTGCAGGACGCCAAGGCGTCCTCGGAGTCGACCGTCGTGCACGTCGAGACCGACCTGTACTCCCAGGCCCCCGACGGCGGCGGCTGGTGGGACGTGCCGGTCTCGGAGGTCTCGCACCTGGAGTCCACCCGCACCGCGCGCACCTGGTACGAGGGCAAGAAGGCCGCTCAGCGCCCGCTGATCTGAGCCCGAACCGCCCACGACCTCCCCGGTAAACGCTTGCCGGGGAGGTCGTGGTGCGTCCCCGCCCACCTCCCGCCGCGTGATGCGGTTGGGAGGTAAATATGTAACGACAATCGCTTGACAGTTTGCGCCTGTTCGCGCGACAGTTCCTGCAGCCGAACCCCCCGCCGGGGAACCCGCGGCGCACGCGCAGAACACGAAGACGTGGAGGAAGTTCCCCATGGCTCGGTCCATCACCATCGGCACCGCCCCCGACTCCTGGGGCGTCTGGTTCGCCGACGACGAGCTCCAGACCCCCGCATCCCGCTTCCTCGACGAGGTCGTCGACGCCGGCTACGAGTGGATCGAGCTCGGCCCCTACGGCTACCTGCCGACGGACGCCTCCGAGCTGTCCGACGAGCTCGAGAAGCGCAGGCTCAAGGTCTCGGCCGGCACGATCTTCGCCGCCCTGCACCGCCCCGACCACTACGCCGAGGCGTGGGCGCAGGTCGAGCAGGTCGCCAAGCTGACCCAGGCGATGGGCGGCACCCACCTCGTCGTGATCCCCGGCCAGTGGCGCAGCGACAAGACCGGTGAGCAGATCGAACCGCGCGAACTGGACGCCGACGGCTGGGCCCGGCTGGCGGCGGGCATGGACCGCCTCGGCCGCGACGTCCGCGACGGCTACGGCCTGCAGGTGGCGGTCCACTCGCACGCGGACACCCACATCGACACCCACGAGGAGGTCGACCGGTTCCTGGAGCTGACCGACCCCGACGTCGTGAAGCTCTGCCTGGACACGGGCCACGTGGCCTACTCCGGCGGCGACAACCTCAAGATCATCGCCGACCACCCCGACCGCATCGCCTACGTCCACCTCAAGCAGGTCGACCCGGCCGTCGTGGCCCGCGTCAAGGAGGAGGACCTCCCGTTCGGCGAGGCCGTCAAGCTCGGCGCGATGGTGGAACCGCCCCAGGGGATCCCGGCCATGCCGCCGATCCTGGAGGCTCTCGAGGGTCTGGGGCGCGACATCTTCGCGATCGTCGAGCAGGACATCTACCCGGTGGCCTCCTTCGACGTGCCGCTGCCCATCGCCACCCGCACGCGCACCTACCTCAACTCCTGCCGCTAAGACGCCGGTTCGGCTCGGCACTCAGAGAGGATCGGATCGATGGAGATTCGCACTGAAGCGGGTGGGGCTGCGGCCCCGACCACGCACGCGGGCGGGAGGGCCACCTCGGCCGACGACCGCGTGCAGACCCGGCCGCTGCTGTCGGTCCTCCTGTCGCGGCCCGAGATCGGGTCGCTGATCGGGGCGATCGCGCTGTTCGTGCTGTTCCTGGTGGTGGCTCCGACCCTGCGCTCGGGGGCGGCGCTGCTGACGGTGCTGTACTCGTCGTCGACGATCGGCATCATGGCCGTCTCGGTCGCGCTGCTGATGATCGGCGGGGAGTTCGACCTGTCGGCGGGTGTCGCGGTCACGACGGCGTCGCTGACGGCGTCGATGGTCGCCTACCAGCTCCACCTCAACGTGTGGGTGGGTGTGCTGGCGGCGCTGGTCCTGGCCCTGGCCGTGGGGCTGTTCAACGGCTGGCTGCTGGTGCGCACGGGGTTGCCGTCCTTCATCATCACCCTCGGCTCGTTCTTCATGCTCACGGGCCTGAACCTGGGCGTGACGAAGGTGATCACCGGTGGGGTGTCGTCGCCGACGATCAGCGACATGGACGGGTTCTCCTCGGCCAAGGCGTTCTTCGACTACACGCTGCCCCTGGGCAACGGGGTGCGCGTGCCGGTCATCTTCTGGATCGTGCTGGTGGTCGTCGCCACCTGGATCCTGCTGCGGACGCGGATCGGGAACTGGATCTTCGCCGCCGGCGGGGACCCGGCCGCGGCCCGCGCCGTGGGTGTCCCCGTGAAGGCCACGAAGATCGGCCTGTTCATGGCGGTCGGGTTCACGGCCTGGCTGCTGGGGATGCACAACCTGTTCGCCTACTCCAACGCGCAGTCCGGCAACGGGGTCGGCAACGAGCTGTTCTACATCATCGCCGCGGTCGTCGGCGGGTGCCTGATGACCGGTGGGTACGGCTCGGCGATCGGCGCGGCCATCGGGGCGCTGATCTACGGGGTCGTCACCAACGGCATCGTGTACGCGGGCTGGCAGGCGGACTGGAACAAGCTCTTCCTGGGCGCGATGCTGGTGCTCGCGACCATCGTCAACCTCGTCGTGAAGAACCAGGCGGCCAAGCGGTGAACGCTCTCACTCCGAACACCGAGATCCTGTCCCTGAAGGACGTCGGCAAGCGGTACGGCAACGTCCACGCGCTGCGGGGGGTGTCGCTGTCGGTCAGGCAGGGGGAGATCACCTGCGTGCTCGGCGACAACGGGGCCGGCAAGTCGACCCTCATCAAGATCATCGCCGGGCTGCACTCCCACACCGACGGGACGTTCACCGTCAACGGTGAGGAGGTGTCGTTCTCCTCCCCGCGCGAGTCGCTGGACCGGGGGATCGCCACCGTCTACCAGGACCTGGCCCTGGTGCCGCTCATGTCGATCTGGCGCAACTTCTTCCTCGGGCAGGAGATGCGCACGGGGTGGGGCCCGTTCTCCCGCCTCGACGTGAAGGCGATGATGCGGATCACGGGTGAGGAACTGACGAAGATGGGCATCTCGGTGCCCGACCTGGACCGTTCCGTGGGCGCCCTGTCCGGCGGTCAGCGCCAGTGCATCGCGATCGCCCGGGCGATCTACTTCGGGGCCAAGGTCCTGATCCTGGACGAGCCGACGGCTGCCCTGGGCGTCAAGCAGTCCGGTGTCGTCCTGAAGTACGTCGCCAAGGCCCGCGACGCGGGTCTGGGGGTCATCTTCATCACCCACAACCCCCACCACGCCTACCTCGTGGGCAACCACTTCGTGATCCTCAACCGCGGCAGCGTGTCCCTGGACTCGGCCCGGGCGGACATCACCCTCGACCGTCTCACCAACGAGATGGCCGGCGGCGCGGAGCTCGAGGCGCTGAGCCACGAGCTGTCCGCCGTCACGGCAGCGACCGACGCGAACTGAGAAGGAGCGACGAACCCGTCATGACCAGCACCTCGAGCACCCTCGTCCTGGACCCGGACAGCGCCCGTCAGGGCTACGACCGGGCCGAGACGGTGCGCGTCGCCGTCCTCGGGGTCGGCATGATGGGCCAGGACCACGCCCGCCGGCTGGCGACGCTGACGGCGGGCGCGGAACTCGTCGCCGTCAGCGACGTCGACGTGGCCCGCACCGACGCGGTGGCGAAGGAGTTCGGGGTTCGTGCGATCCACGACCCGAAGGCCGCCATCACCGACCCCGAGGTGGACGCCCTCGTCATCGCGACCCCCGGCTTCACCCACGAGGAGCTCGTCCTGCTGGCCCTGGACGCGGGCAAGCCGGTCCTGTGCGAGAAGCCGCTGACGACCTCGGCGCAGACCTCGCGCAGGATCGTCGAGAAGGAGGCCGAACTCGGGCGCCGGCTCGTGCAGGTCGGCTTCATGCGCCGCTTCGACGCCGGCTACCAGCAGCTGCGCGCGCTCATCGCCTCCGGGGAGTACGGCGCCCCGCTGTTCCTGCACTGCGCGCACCGCAACGCCACCACGCCGCCGAACTTCAACTCCGAGCAGCTGATGCTCGACTCGGTGGTGCACGAGGTCGACGCCACCCGCTTCCTGACGGGGGAGGAGATCGTCGCGATCCGCGTCATCGCCCCCCGGTCGAGCACGCAGGCGCCCGAGGGGCTGCGCGACCCGCAGTTCGTCATCATGGAGACCGAGTCCGGCGTCCTGGTCGACGTCGAGATCTTCGTGAACACCACCTTCGGGTACGAGGTCCGCACCGAGCTGGTCGCCGAGAAGGGCCAGGCCCGCATCGGCCAGCACGAGGGCATCGTGACCCAGTCGGCCGCCGGCTGGGGCGGTTCCATCGCCAAGGACTTCAAGGAGCGCTTCGGCGCGGCCTACGACATCGAGTTCCAGCGCTGGATCGACGCGGTCCGCGACGGCTCCAACGTCGACGGCCCGGGCGTCTGGGACGGCTACGCCGCGGCCGCGGTCTGCGAGGCCGGGGTCCGGTCCCTGCACACGGGTGAGCGGGTCGAGATCGACCTGGGCCCCCGCCCCTGAACCACTTCCCCGCGGTGGCCGTCCCCGGCCGCCGCGGGGACCACGCACGCACCGCCCGGCCCGGCCGTCGGAGCAGGTGAGCACCACCAAGGCCGGACTGGAAGCCGATCCGCACCGGGCGGACGGCACCTGTCGATGAGGATGGGAGCACTCGTGAAGATGACTCGTGCCGGTTTGCGCACCACGGCGGTCCTGGCGGTGGCCGCGCTCGGCCTCGCGGCCTGCAGCAGCTCCGGGGGAGCCCAGAAGTCGGACGACGACACCAGCGGCGGCGGGGGTGCGGCCGCCGGGACCCCCAAGTACAAGATCACGCTCGTCACGCACGCCTCGGCCGGTGACACGTTCTGGGACATCGTCCGCAAGGGCGCCGAAGCGGCGGCCAAGAAGGACAACGTCGAGCTGCAGTACGTCAACAACGACAACGCCTCGCAGCAGGCGACCCTCATCCAGAACGCCGTCGACGCCAAGGTCGACGGCATCGCGGTCACCATGCCCAACGTCGGCCCGCTGACCACGGCCATCGCGAACGCCGAGGCGGCGAAGATCCCGGTCATCGGCCTCAACGCGGGGTACAACGACTGGAAGGCCCAGAAGCTCATCGGCTACTTCGGCCAGGACGAGACGATCGCCGGTCAGGCCGGCGGCAAGCGGCTGGCCGACGAGGGCGCCAAGAAGGTCCTGTGCGTCATCCAGACCCAGGGGCAGTCGCAGCTCGAGGACCGCTGCAAGGCCATCACGACGGGTCTCGGCTCCGCCGGGTCCGTGGAGAACATCTACGTCAACGGCACCGACGCGGCGGCGACGCAGTCGACCATCACCGCCAAGCTGCAGCAGGACAAGACGATCGACCACGTCGTCACCCTCGGCGCGCCCATCGCCCTCATCGCGGTGGACTCCGTCAAGGAGGCGGGCAGCTCCGCCAAGATCGCCACGTTCGACACCAACGGTGAACTCGTGGCCGCCATCAAGGACGGCAGCGTCGAGTGGGCCATCGACCAGCAGCCCTACCTGCAGGGCTACGAGGCGATCGACTCCCTGTGGCTGTACCTGACCAACGCCAACACCATCGGCGGGGGCGAGGCGGTGCTGACCGGGCCGGCGTTCATCGACTCCTCGAACATCGACGCCGTCTCGCAGTACGCGAAGGCCGGCACCCGCTGATCTGACCGACCGCACGAGGAGGACCCCGGTGGGCACCGCCCACCGGGGTCCTGCCGTTCAGCGGTCGGCCAGCCAGGAGGCGAAGGTCTGCGTCCCGAGGTCGGCGCCGGAACCGGCCAGCAGCGACCCGTCGCGCATCGCCTTCCCGAAACCCCCGGGCAGCGGTACCGGCAGCACGGGGCCGCGGTGACTCCTCGCGCGGGCGTAGGCGGCGACCATGTCCTGCATCCGCAGCACCTCGGGGCCGGCGAGGTCGCGCACGCGGCCGGCGGGTCCGGCTTCGGCGAGGTCGACGAGGCGGGCGCCGACCTCGTGCGCGGCGACCGGCTGGGACCGCATGACGGGCGCGAGGTGCAGCGGCCCGAACCCCAGGTTCTCGAACACCTGCCGCGCGAACTCGTGGAACTGCGTGGCGCGCAGCACCGTCCACGGCACGTCCCCGGCGGCCAGCAGCTCCTCCTGGACGACCTTGCCGGCGTAGTAGTCGTAGGGGGCGCGGTCGATCCCGACGATGGAGAGCGCGACGACGTGCGGCACCCCCGAGCGCAGCAGGTTCGTCGTCGTGGCGCCGAAGAAGTCGCGGGACTCCCGCGCCGAGCGCGTCGGGACCGACGTGACGTCGACGACGACGTCCACCCCGGCCAGCGCGACGTCGAGCCCCGCCCCGGTCCGCACGTCCACGCCCCGCGCGCGGGACAGCACGACCACGGCGTGCCCCCGCGCCTCGGCGTGCTCCACGACGTGGCGGCCCACGGCCCCGGTTCCCCCGGCGACGGCGATCTTCACGGCTGGACCTCCTGCGTGCTCGGTGTCATGACCTCCTGACGGAGCAGCGGCCCCGGACGTGAGCCTCACACCCCGGCACACTGTCTCGTCAGGGTGGGTGTGGAGGTTCTCGTGGGTGAAGAGACGGACGAGCTGACGGACGTGCCGGCGCTGGTGCACGCCGAGCGGCGACGCCTGCTGTCGCTGGCGTACCGGATGCTGGGGACGACGGCCGAGGCCGAGGACGCCGTGCAGGAGACGTACGTCCGCTGGTACCGGATGACCGAGGCCGAACGGGCGGCCGTGGGCAACCCGCAGGGCTGGCTCACCCGCGCCGCGTCGCGCATCTGCCTCGACGTGCTGGGGTCGGCCCGGCACCGCCGGGAACGCTACGTGGGGGAGTGGTTGCCCGAACCCGTTCCCGCGCAGCACTTCACCGGGACGGCGCCGGTGGACCCCTTCGAGCGGGTGAGCCTGGACGAGTCGGTCAGCACGGCCGTCCTGGTCGTCATGGAGGCGATGACCCCGGCCGAACGCGTGGCGTTCGTCCTGCACGACGTCTTCGCGTACCCGTTCGACGAGGTCGCCGCGGTCGTGGGCCGGTCGCCGGCGGCCGTGCGCCAGCTCGCGAGCTCGGCGCGCCGGCGGGTGCGCGAGCACGGGGCCCTCGACGTCGACCGGGGCCTGGACCGCGGCGCCCACGACGAGGTCGTGCGCGCCTTCGCGCACGCGGCGGGCACGGGGGACCTGGCGGCCCTGTCGGCGCTGCTGGACCCGTCGGTGACGTTGCGCAGCGACGGCGGGGGCGTCGTCAGCGCGGCCCGGCGGCCGGTGCTGGGTGTCTCCAACGTCGCCCGCTTCGTGCTGGGCATCGCGCAGAAGGACCCCGTGCTGCGGCTGGAGGCGGTGCGGACCGGCGACGGCCTCGCCTTCCGGATGGTGCGCGGCGGCGAGGTGCGCGGGGTCGTGAACTTCAAGGTCGTGGACGGTCTCGTCCGCGACGTCTGGATCCAGCTGAACCCGGCCAAGCTCCGGGTGTGGACGCACGAGGAGGGACGGGCGTGAGGGTCTTCGTCGCCGGGGGCCGCGGGCTGGTCGGGTCGCGGCTGGTGGCCAGGCTGCGCACGGAGGGCCACGACGTCGTCGTGGGCTCGCGCGCGGCGGGGGTGGACGTGCTCACGGGGCACGGGCTGGGGGACGCCCTCGTCGGCGTCGACGTCGTGGTGGACGTGCTGAACACCCCCGACCTGGACCCCGAGGCCGCGACCGCGTTCTTCCGGACCACCACGCAGCGGTTGCTGGCCGCGGAGGAGAGCACCGGGGTCGGCCACCACGTGCTGCTGTCCGTGGTCGGCGCGGACCGGGCCCCCGGCAACGGGCACCTGGTCGGCAAGGTGGCGGCCGAGGACGCCGTGCGCGACGGGGACGTGCCGTTCTCCGTCGTCCGGGCCACGCAGTTCGGCGAGTTCGTGCCGACGATCGCGGACTGGCTCACGGTCGACGGGGTCGTCCTCGCGCCCCGGACGCTGCTGCGGCCCGTCGCCGTGGACGACGTCGTCGACCTTCTGGTGACCACGGCGACGGGTGCCCCCACGGGCGGGACGACCGACGTGGCCGGACCGCAGGTGTTCGCGCTCGACGACCTGCTGCGCCGGGCCCTGCCGGACGACCCGCGCGAGATCCGCACGGTCGAGGGTCAGGCCCTCGGGGCGGAGTCGGCCGACGCGCTCGTCCCGCTGGGGGAGTTCCGCACCTCCTCGCGCACGATCGTGCGCTGAACCTCCAGCCCCGCCCACTCGTCGTCGCCCGCGGCGTCGTAGACCAGGCACAGCGGGCCCGTGAACCCGTGGTCGAGGACGGCCCGCAGGCTGCGGCGGTAGTCGTCCGCGTCGACCACGTCGCCGTCCCAGTGCGCCTTGGCGTGGCACGTCTCGGCGAAGCGGGTGACCTTCGCCAGCTCGGCGTGCTTGCCCGGGCCGGTCCAGTTGCCGAGGTCGACGAGCAGCCCGACGGCACCGTCGAGGGGGGCGAGGACCGCCTCGACGTCGGCGGCGTCGCGCGTGACGTCGAACCAGTTCTCGGTGACGACGCGCACGCCGGTCCGGGCCGCGAGGCGGCCCAGGGCGGCGGAGGCGTCCCGCTGGGCGGTGTCGGTGCGGGTCTTGCCGGCGACGACGCGGACGCGCCGCGCGCCCAGGGTGTCGGCGACGGGCAGCCACCCCGAGACCCACGCCTCCTGCTCGGCGGCCTCGGTGGGGTGGGTGAGGTCACCGTCGTCGACGAGCAGCGCGTCGAGGTGGACGTGCGCCTCGGCGAGCGCGGCCCGCAGTTCGCCGAGGTAGCCGTCGTCGCGGTGCGGCAGGTGGAAGTGGCACAGCTGGACGGTGTCGTAGCCGCGGGCGCGCAGTGCGGCGGGCAGGTCGAGCAGGGACAGCCCGGACGGTTCCGCGGTGGTGCCGGCGCGGAACCGTCCGAGCGTGCGGTCGAGGGACCAGGCGTGAACGGCATCGGTCATGCCCCCATCCTCGCCGATCAGACCCCGGCGATCCGCGCCGCCTCCAGCAGCACCTCCGCTGCGACCTCCAGACCCTCGACGCGCCCGAGTTCGACGTCCTCGTGCTCGATGTTGCAGACCATCTCGGGGTCGACCTCGTGCAGGGCGCGCAGGAACTCGGCCCAGAACGCGGTGTCGTGTCCCTTGCCGAGGGCGACGAAGTCCCACGCGGACTCCTTCGGCCACTCGTTGACCCACTCGTCGCCGCCGAGGTTCGTGCGGTCCTCGGACTCCTCGAGCCGGCGGAACCGGTTGTCGAGGACGCCGTAGAGCGCGGCGGCCGGGTTGATGCGGACGTCCTTGGCGGCGGCGTGGAACACCAGGGGGCCCAGGTCGCGGACGACGGCGACGGGGTCCATCTGCTGCCAGAACAGGTGGGAGGCGTCGAGCTCCACCCCGACGTTCGTGGCCCCCGCGCGTTCCACCAGTTCCCGCACGCCGGCCGGGTTGAAGACCAGGTTTTGCGGGTGCAGCTCGAGCGCGACCTTGACGTCGAGCTCGCGGGCCAGGGCGTCGATCTCCGTCCAGAACGGCACCGCGACGGACCACTGGTACTCGATGACGTCGAGGTCGCGGGAGTTCCACGCGTTGACGACCCACGTCGGGACCGTGGCGCCCGCCTCGGCGCCGGGCAGGCCGGACATCGTCACGACGCGGTGCTCGCCCAGCCGGTTCGCCAGCCGCAGCGACCGACGGACGTCCTCGGCGTGCTGGTCCCCGATGACCGGGTTCGGGTGCAACGGGTTGCCGTTGCAGTTCAGACCGGCGATGGAGACGCCGGTGCCCTCGAAGATCCCGAGGAAGTCGTCGCGGGCGGTGTCGCTGACGAGGATGTCGTCGAACGTGGGGACGTGCACGGCAGGCAGGAAACCGCCGGTGTTCAGTTCGATGCCGGTCAGGCCGAGGCCGGCGACGACCTCCAGGGCCTCGGGCAGGGGACGGTCGTGCAGGATCGCGTCGTAGACGCCGAGCTTCACGGGGTTCCTCCGGTCCTTCGGGGTG
Source organism: Kineococcus rhizosphaerae (assembly GCF_003002055.1). Lineage (NCBI taxonomy): Bacteria > Bacillati > Actinomycetota > Actinomycetes > Kineosporiales > Kineosporiaceae > Kineococcus > Kineococcus rhizosphaerae. The sequence goes on along the minus strand of NZ_PVZF01000003.1, from coordinate 24,756 downwards.
GTCAGTCGACGGGGACGGTCTCGCCCGTGCCGGTGGCGGCCCGGGTGACGGCGTCCAGCACGCGCAGGTTGTGCAGGCCGTGGGACATCGGCGGGACGACGGGCAGTGCGCCGATCGGGGTGCCGACGCCGCCGGCGACCTCGTTGAGGAACGCCCGGCACTGGAAGGTGAAGAAGTCGCTCTGGCCGTGCCCGACGCTCGGGAAGTCCATCGGGACCCCACCGGCCAGGTAGGGGTGCTCGGGGCCGACGAGGACCTGGCGGTACCCGTTGATGGCTCCCGGTGCGGTGCTGTCGGCGATGGTGAACTCGCCCGTGCGGTTCAGGTCGAACGCCCCCGCGCCGTTCTCGGTGAAGATCTCGAAACCCAGCCCGTTGGGCAGGCCGTGCGCGATGCGCGAGACGGAGAAGGTCCCGGTGGCGCCGTTCGCGAACGTCGCGGTGAACGTGGCGAGGTCCTCGTTCTCCACGTCCTCGAACTCCGTCCCGACCTCGGCCAGCGCGTGCCCGACGACCGCGCCGACGGGCTTGGGGCGGCGCGTGGTCACCTGGGAGAACACGGTGCCCCGCACCGACTCCAGCGGGCCGCAGAAGAACTCGCCCAGGTCGACGAGGTGGCTGCCGATGTCGGCCAGCGCGCCCGAGCCGAGACCTCCCTCGTAGCGCCAGCTGATCGGGGCGTCCGGGTTGGCCGCGTAGTCGCACCAGTAGTGGCCGTTGAAGTGGCGGACCTCGCCGAGGTGGCCGTTGAGCACCTGCTCGCGCAAGCCGTTGATCGCGGGGGAGCGGCGGAACGTGAACCCGACGGCGGCGACCTGCTCGGGGTGGGCCGCGGCCGCGGCGACCATCGCCTCGGCGTCGGCCACCGAGGGGGCCAGCGGCTTCTCGCACAGGACGTGCTTGCCGGCGGCCAGCAGCCCCTCGACGATCTCGCGGTGCAGGTGGTTGGCGACGACGACGCTGACGGCGTCGACGTCGTCGGCCTCGGCGACGGCCTGCCAGCTCGTCTCGGCGCGCTCGTAGCCGTAGCGGGCGGCGGCGGCCTCGGCGAAGGGGGCGTGGGCGTCGGCGACCGCGACGAGGCGGACGGGGGGCAGGCCCTCGCCGTACGCGCCGCCGGTCAGGGTGGTGGCGGCGCGGTAGCCGGCGAGGTGGGCGCGGCCGGCCATGCCGGCGCCGATGACGGCGACGCCGAGGGGTCGCGTGCGGGTGGCGGACATCGTCGTGGGCCTCTCAGGGGCGGGGATCAGGGCGGGTACCAGGGCGGGGTGGGCACCGGCGGTGGTGCTCCGAATCGCTTTCAAACCGGTTTGAACGGTCGTCGGTAGAATCGGTTCGAAAGGTCGTCGCTGTCAAGTGCACCCTGGAGGTCCGGTGGCCCGCCCCACGATCAAGGACGTCGCCGCGCGCGCCGGGGTGTCGAAGGGGATGGTCTCGCTCGCCCTGCGGGGGGCGCCCGGCCCGAGCGCGCAGACGGCGGCCCGGGTCCTGCGGGCCGCCGAGGAACTGGGCTACCGCGCCGACCGGGCCGCCAGCTCGCTGGCGCTGCGCCGCTCGCGCCTGCTGGGGGTGGTGCTCGACGTCCGCAACGCCTTCCACGCCGAGCTCGTCGAGGAGCTGCAGTCGGCGGCCGAGGAGGCCGGCTACGAGGTCGTGCTCGCCGCCGTGACGCGCACGCGCGGCGAGCGGGCGGCCGTCGAGACCCTCCTGGACTCGCGGTGCGAGGCGTTGCTGGTGCTCGGCCCGGAGGCGAGCGGGCCGGAGCTGGCGGCCCTCGACGCGCGGGTCCCCGTCGTCGTGCTCGGGCGCCGTTCGCGGCCCGGGCCCGGGCGCGGCCCCGACGTCGTGCGCGCCTCCGACGAGGTCGGGATGCGGCTGGTCGTCGAGCACCTGGCCGGGCTCGGGCACCGCGAGGTGCTGCACGTCAGCGGCGGGGCCGGCGACATCGCGGCCGACCGGCGCGCGGGTCTGGAGCGGGCGGCGGCCGGGGCCGGGCTCGCCGTCCGCACGGTCGACGCCGGTTTCGACGAGGCCTCGGGGGTCGAGGCGGCGCGCCGGGTGCTCGACGGGGGGTGGTCCGGGACGGCGGTCGCGGCCGTCAGCGACCGCGTCGCCCTCGGGTTCCTCGACGTCCTGAACCGCGAGGGGATCGCCGTGCCGGGGCGGGTCTCGGTCACCGGGTACGACGACAGCCCGCTGGCCCGGCTCGGGCACGTGCAGCTCACCTCCGTCAGTCAGGACCCGGCCGAGCAGGCGCGCTCGGCCGTGCGGCTGGCGGTCGAGCGGCTGGAGGGGGAGCCGGGGGGTGAGCCGGGCGCGAACGCCTCGGACGTCGTGCTCGAACCGCGGCTGGTCGTGCGGGGTACCACTGGATTGGTCTTCATGTCAGAATGACAGGACAAACTAGTCCTCAGGAGGATCCGTGCCCCTGCTCCGCTTCGACCTCGTCGCCGGCCGCACCCCCGCCGAGCTGACCGCCCTGCTCGACGCCGCCCACGCCGCCGTCGTCGAGGCCTTCGAGGTGCCCGCCGGCGACCGCTACCAGGTCGTCCACCAGCACCCGCGGGGCGAGCTCGTCGTCCACGACACCGGTCTGGGCATCGAGCGCACCGACGCCGTCGTGCTCCTGCAGGTGACCAGCCGCCCGCGCAGCCGCGAGCAGAAGGAGGCCTTCTACCGCCTGCTGGTGCGCAACCTGGAGGAGGCGGCCGGCACCGCGCCGAGCGACGTCGTCGTCTCCGTCGTCGAGAACTCCGACGCCGACTGGTCCTTCGGGCACGGCCGGGCGCAGTTCCTCACCGGCGAGCTCTGAGCGTGGCCCGCGGGGACGGCCGTGTGTCACGCTGAGGGCCACAACTGCACACACGGCCGCTCCGCCCCGGCGGGAGAGCCCCACCGCGCGCGGTGGGCACCGTAGGAGCAACCACCCCGGAACCTCTCAGGTCCCCGCACCGCCGCAGGCAGGCCGCTCTGGAAAGCAGGACCCCACGGTCCTCACCGACGGGGAAAGCTCCGCGAGGGGTGAAGCTCTCAGGTCCCGCGACAGAGGGGGTCAGCTCGGCCGCAGGTGCGGCCGTGACGAGAGGAGCCCACCCGATGTCGAGCACCCCCAGCCCGCTCGCGGCCGCCCACGCCGCCCTCGGCGCCTCGATGACCGACTTCGCCGGCTGGTCGATGCCGCTGCGCTACGCCTCCGACCTCGCCGAGCACCAGGCCGTGCGCACCACCGCCGGGATCTTCGACCTCTCGCACATGGGCGAGGTCCGCGTCAGCGGCCCCGAGGCCGCCCGCGCCCTCGACCACGCCCTCGTCGGCACGCCGTCCACGATGCCGCTGGGGCGCGCGGCCTACGGCATGGTCGTCGACGCCGACGGCGGCATCCTCGACGACCTCGTGACCTACCGGCTCGGGGAGCAGGAGTTCCTCGTCGTCGCCAACGCCGCCAACGCGGCCGTCGTCGTGGCCGCGCTGACCGAGCGCTGCGCCGGCTTCGACGCCGTCGTCGCCGACGAGACGGCCGGCTGGGCCCTCGTCGCCGTCCAGGGCCCGGCCTCCCTGGCCGTCGTCGGCCCGCTCGTCGACGCCGACCTGGGCGCCCTGGGCTACTACCGCTGCCTGCCGGCCGTCCTGGCCGGGGCCTCGGGCGACGTGGAGGTGCTCCTGGCCCGCACCGGGTACACCGGCGAGGACGGGTTCGAGGTCTTCGTCCCCGTCGCCCACGCCCTCGCCGTCTGGGACGCCCTGCTGGCCGCGACCCGCGAGCACGGGGGCGTCCCCGCGGGCCTGGCCTGCCGCGACACCCTGCGCCTGGAGGCCGGGATGCCGCTGTACGGGCACGAGCTGAGCCGGGACGTCACGCCCTTCGCCGCCGGTCTGGGCCGCGTGGTGAAGCTCGACAAGGAACCCGGCGGCGTGGGGTACGACGCGCTCCGGCGGCTCGCCGGCACCGAGCCCGCGCGGGTCCTCGTGGGGTTGCGGGGCGCCGGGCGCCGGGCGCCGCGCGCGGGGTACGCCGTCGTGCACGACGGGTCCGCCGTCGGGGAGGTGACCAGCGGGGCCCTGTCCCCGACGCTGGGCTTCCCCGTCGCCATGGCCTACGTCCAGCGCGAGCTCTCCGCCCCCGGGACGGCGCTGCACGTCGACGTGCGCGGCACTGCGCTGCCCGTCGAGGTCGTCGCCCTGCCGTTCTACCGCCGGGAGCGCTGAGCCGTGGCCCTGTCCGTCTTCGACATGTTCTCGATCGGCATCGGGCCGTCGAGCTCGCACACCGTCGGTCCCATGCGCGCCGCGCTCGCCTTCGCCGAGGGGCTCGAGCGCGACGGCCTCCTGCCGCGGGTGCGCTCGGTCACGGTCGACCTGCACGGCTCCCTGGGGGCCACCGGCCGCGGGCACGGCAGCGACCGGGCCGTCGTCCTGGGCCTGCTCGGCGAACGTCCCGAACTCGTCGACCCCGACGCCGTCGAGGGGTACCTCGACGAGATCAGGGCGTCGCGGGAACTGCGGGTCCTGCGGCGGCACGCCGTGGGGTTCGACCCCGACGCCGACGTCCGGCTCGTCACGGCCTCGCTGCCCGCCCACCCCAACGGCATGGTGTTCACCGCCCGCGACGGCGACGGGAACGTCCTCGCCCAGCGGACCTCGTACTCCGTCGGCGGGGGTTTCGTGAAGGACGACCCCCTCGACGCCGCCGCCCCCGTCGTGGGGTCCGGGGCGGGGTTGCCGTGGGGTTTCCGGACGGCCGCCGAGCTGCTCGAGCACTGCCGGGAAACCGGTCTGGGCGTCGCGGACCTGGTGCGGCGCAACGAGGAGAGCCTGCGCCCGGCCGAGGAGGTCGACGCCGGCCTGCTGCGGATCTTCGCGGCCATGCGCGCCTGCGTCGACCACGGCCTCGTCACCGACGGCACCCTGCCCGGCGGGCTGGGCGTGCGCCGGCGCGCGCCGCGGCTGCACGCGCAACTGCTGGCCGAGGAGGGGTCGTCGGAGTCCGACGTCCTGCACGCCATGGACTGGGTGAGCCTGTTCGCGCTCGCCGTCAACGAGGAGAACGCCGCCGGCGGCCGGGTCGTGACCGCACCCACCAACGGCGCGGCGGGCATCGTGCCGGCCGTCCTGCACTTCCACCGGCGCTTCGTGCCCGGCGCCGACGACGCGGCGACCGTGCGCTTCCTGCTGGCGGCCGGGGGGATCGGGATCGTCCTGAAGGAGACCGGCTCGATCTCCGGGGCCGAGGTCGGGTGCCAGGGCGAGGTGGGCTCGGCGAGCGCGATGGCGGCCGCCGGGCTGGCCGAGGTCCTCGGGGGGACCCCCGAGCAGGTGGAGAACGCGGCCGAGATCGCCGTGGAGCACCACCTGGGCCTGACGTGCGACCCGGTCGGCGGGCTCGTGCAGATCCCCTGCATCGAGCGGAACGCGGTGGGGGCCACGACGGCGATCCACGCGGCGCGCACGGCGCTGCGCGGCGACGGCAGCCACGTCGTGAGCCTGGACACGGCGATCGCGACGATGCGCCAGACGGGGGCGCACATGCGCTCGGAGTACAAGGAGACGTCGCTGGGCGGGCTGGCGCTGACGGTGGTGGGCCGCCCGGCGGTGGGGGTCAACGTCCCCGAGTGCTGACCCGCGCGTCCCGTTCGACCTCGCGGCAGAACGCGGTGACCGCCCTGCGGGCGGGACGTTCCGCGGTGGGCCGGGCCGAGGCCAGGGACAGCTCCCACACGAGGGTGTCCCCGGCGACGGCCTGCTCCCGAACGCCCCGCGGGACGGGGACCGTGCCGGGGACGAACGCGACACCCAGCCCCGCGGCGACGTACCGGGGGAACGTCGAGACGTCGGGGACCTCGAGGCGGACGCTGCGGCGGGCCCCGGCGCGCTCGAAGAGGGCGTCGACCTGCAGCCGGTTGCCGAACCCCGGCGGGCCGTCGATCCAGCGTTCGCCCGCGAGGTCGGTGAGCTCGACGGGACGGTCCCCGGCCAGCGGGTGCTCCGGCGGCAGCAGCAGCCGGAAGCTCGTCCGCACGAGCGGACGGACGTCGAGGGCGGCGGGCGGGCGGAAGGGCCAGGACAGGAACGCCACGTCGAGCTCGCCCTCCACCAGAGCCCGCAGCAGACCGCGCGAGCCGTCGGCGACGACGCGCATCGAGACCGAGACCCGCGGGTGGGCCGTGGTGTACCGGTGCAGCAGCCGGGGCAGGTCGACGGGGTGCATGGTCGTGACCACGCCCACGGCCAGCGGACCGGAGGGGCCGTCGCCGGCGTCGCGGACCACGGCCCTGGCGTCGGCGGCCCCCGCGAGCAGCCGCCGCGCCTGCGGCAGCAGCGCCAGCCCGGCGTCGGTGGGCACCGCCCGCCGGGACGTGCGGGTGAACAGCGGCGCGCCGAGGTCCTCCTCCAAGGCGCGCACCACGGTGCTCACCGCCGACTGCGCCGAGCCCAGCCGGCGCGCGGCCGCGCTGATCGTGCCCGTCTCGACGACGGCGAGGAACACCTCGAGCTGACGCAGTTCCACGCTTCTCCCATCGCCGATCCCGATGGATGCTCCCACCGTCCAGCGTTGGCGCGGAAGGCGCAGCGGGCCGCGGCGTTGGGGCGGTCATGAGCAGCACCCGCCGGCACCGCCTCGGATTCCTCGTCGTGGCCTCCGCGTTCGCCGTCGCCATGGCCTTCGCCACCGTCCCCACCCCGCTGTGGGCCCTCTACCGCGTCCGCGACGGGCTGCCGACCGTCGTGGTCACCGTGGCCTTCGCCGTCTACGCGGCCGGGGTCGCGATCGCGCTGTTCACCGTCGGGCACCTGTCCGACCACCTCGGCCGCCGCCGCGTCCTCGTCCCCGCCCTGGCCCTGGAGGCCGTCGCGGCGCTGGCCCTGACGCTCACGCCGAACGTCGTCGTCCTGGTCGTGGCCCGCGTCGTCACCGGGCTGGCCGTCGGCGCGGTCACGCCCACCGCCACCGCCTGGCTCGCCGAGCTGCACGGGCGCAGCGCCGCGCGCCGGCCGGGCACCGCCGCCGTCGTGGCGACCGCCGCGAACCTCGGCGGTCTCGGCCTCGGTTCCCTGGTCGCCGGGTTCCTCGTCGGGCACCTCGGGGACCCGCTGCGCGTCCCGCACCTGGTGTTCCTGGTCCTGCTCGTCGTCTCGGCCGCGGCCGTCCGGTCCGTCCCCGAGACCGTCACCGCGCAGCACCGGCCCTACCGCGTCCAGCGCGTCGCCGTCCCCGCCGCCGCCCGCGGCCGCTACCTCGCCGCGGCCCTGGCCTCCTTCGGCCTGTTCGCCGTCCTGGGGCTGTTCAGCTCCCTGGCCCCGGCCGTCCTCGCCTCGCTGGGGCACACCGGCGCCGTCCCCGGCGGCCTCACCGCGGCCTCCGTCTTCGCCGCCGCCGCGCTGAGCCAGGTGCTGCTCGTGACGCTGCCCGCGCACCACCAGCTGCGCCTCGGCCTGGTCCTGACCGCCGCCGGGGTCGTCGTCCTCGGGGCCGGGGTGCTCGCCGGGACCGTGGCCCTGTTCGTCGGCGGCGGGGTCGTCGCCGGCGCCGGCGTGGGCGTCCTGCTCAAGGGGACGCTCACCACCGCCACGTCCCTGGCCCCGGCCGGCTCGCGCGGCGAGGCCACCGCCGGGATCTTCCTCGCGGGGTACCTAGGGATGGCCGTCCCGGCGCTCGCCGTCGGCTTCAGCTCCTCGGCCGGGGTCGCGTTCACCGTCTCCGTGCCCGTCCTGGCGGCCGTCGTCCTGCTGGTGCTGGCCTCCGTCGCGCTGGCGCTGCGGGCGAACCCGGCCCCCGCGACGGCCTGAGGGCCCGCTCCGGCGGGCGGGTGCGGGGCCCGGTGCGAGGATGCGGGGATGCCTGCGCGCCGACGCACCGACCCGGCCGAGGGCCTCGCGGCCTTGCGCTCCGCCGTCCGGACGATCGAGGAGGGCGGCACGCCCGCCCGCCCCGTCCTGGCCAGCGCGGTCCGCTACTCCCTGGAGGAGCTCGCCGTGCGGTACCCGGGCGGCAGCGTGGAGGTCCGCGTCCCGCCGTTCGCGGCCGTCCAGGTCGTCGACGGCCCCCGGCACACCCGGGGCACCCCGCCGGCCGTCGTCGAGATGGACGCGGCCACCTGGCTGGCGCTGGCCACGGGGACGCTGACCTTCGACGCGGCCCGGGCGGGTGGGCGCGTGCAGGCCAGCGGCCAGCGCGCCGACCTGGGGGACCTGCTGCCGCTCGTGCCGCCGGTGCAGGCCTGAGCACGTACCGTTCTCCCGTGAGCGAGCAGTCCCAGGACACCCCGGGCCAGGCCCCCGCGCCGGCCGGTCAGCAGGAGGCCCCCGAGCGCGAGGGCACGGCGTTCGTGCAGGTCACCCGGCGCCGGGCCCCCCGGTTCCGCTCGTTCGCGTTCACCGGCCTGGTCCTCGCGTTCGTCGTCTCGGCCGTCATCGCCTTCAACACCCCGCCCTCGGACGGGTACAGCCAGAAGGCCCTGTTCGGGTACCTGTTCTGCTCCCTGGGGCTCGTGCTGGTCCTGCTCGGCGTGCTCGTCGCCGTGCTCGCCGACCGGCGCACGGGAACCCGCCCGGAACCGCGCAAGCCGCGCGGCGCGCGCCGCGGGGTGTGACACACTCGGGGTGTGGCCCGCGGTGACGGACGTCTGAACCACGACCTGCTCCCCGGCGAGAAGGGCCCCCAGGACGCGTGCGGCGTCTTCGGGGTCTGGGCGCCGGGTGAGGAAGTCTCCAAGCTCACCTTCTACGGCCTCTACGCCCTGCAGCACCGGGGCCAGGAGGCGGCAGGCATCGCCGTGAGCAACGGCGAGCAGATCCTCGTCTTCAAGGACACCGGCCTGGTGTCCCAGGTCTTCGACGAGTCGGCGCTGGAGTCCCTGCAGGGGCACATCGCGGTCGGGCACGCCCGCTACTCCACGACCGGTGGCGGCGGCTGGCAGAACGCCCAGCCCACCCTCGGCGACACCGCCGGCGGGACCGTGGCCCTCGCGCACAACGGGAACCTCACGAACCAGTTCGCGCTGCGCGACATGCTCGCCGAGCGGTACCCGTCGACGCCGGCGCCCGTGCTGAAGGGCCGCCCGTCGCCGTCGGAGATCGCGCGCGGCAACACCACGGACACCGCGATCCTCACCGCGCTGTTCGCCGGGGACCCCGACCACACGCTCGAGGCCACCGCGGCCGAGGTGCTCCCGCACGTGCAGGGCGCGTTCTCCCTGGTCTTCATGGACGAGCACACCCTCTACGCCGCCCGCGACCCGCAGGGCATCCGCCCGCTCGTGCTGGGGCGCCTGGAGCGCGGCTGGGTCGTCGCGTCCGAGACCCCCGCGCTCGACATCTGCGGCGCCAGCTTCGTGCGCGAGATCGAGCCGGGCGAGCTCATCGCCGTCGACGCCGACGGCCTGCGCAGCACGCGGTTCGCCGAGGCCAAGCCCAAGGGCTGCGTGTTCGAGTACGTCTACCTCGCCCGCCCGGACACCTCCATCAACGGCAAGGTCGTCCAGGAGGCCCGCGTCGAGATGGGCCGCGTCCTGGCCCGCGAGCACCCCGTCGAGGCCGACCTCGTCATCCCGACCCCGGAGTCGGGCACGCCCGCGGCCATCGGCTACGCCGAGGAGTCCGGCATCCCGTACGGCCAGGGCATGGTCAAGAACTCCTACGTGGGCCGCACCTTCATCCAGCCCAGCCAGACGATCCGCCAGCTCGGCATCCGACTGAAGCTCAACCCGCTCAAGCACGTCGTGGCCGGCAAGCGGCTGGTCGTCGTGGACGACTCGATCGTGCGCGGCAACACCCAGCGGGCCCTCATCCGGATGCTGCGGGAGGCGGGCGCCGCCGAGATCCACGTCCGGATCTCCTCCCCGCCGGTGAAGTGGCCGTGCTTCTACGGCATCGACTTCGCCACCCGCGCCGAGCTCATCGCCAACGGCCTGAGCACCGAGGACATCGCGCAGAGCATCGGTGCCGACTCCCTCGGCTACATCTCGGCCGACGGCATGATCGCCGCGACCGAGCAGCCGAAGGAGCGCCTGTGCTCGGCGTGCTTCACGGGGGAGTACCCCGTGCCGCTCAACGACCTCGACCGGCTCGGGGAGCGCTCGATGGACAAGCCGCGCCTCCCGATCACCCCCGTCACCCGGCACCAGCACGACACCCCCGAGGGAGCTCAGCAGTGAGTGGAACCACCTACGCCTCCGCGGGCGTCGACGTCGTCGCGGGGGACCGCGCCGTCGAGCTCATGAAGGCGTCCGTCGCCCGCACGCAGGGCCCGGAGGTGGTCGGTGGTTTCGGCGGGTTCGCCGGCCTGTTCGACGTCTCGGTGCTGAAGGACTTCCGCCGCCCGCTGCTGGCCACCAGCACCGACGGCGTGGGCACGAAGGTCGCGGTCGCCCAGGCCCTCGACAAGCACGACACCATCGGCTCCGACCTCGTCGGCATGGTCGTCGACGACATCGTCGTGGTCGGGGCCACCCCGCTGTTCATGACCGACTACATCGCCTGCGGCAAGGTCGACCCCGAGCGGACGGCCGCGATCGTCGCCGGCGTCGCCCGCGCGTGCGAGGAGGCCGGGGTCGCCCTCGTGGGCGGCGAGACGGCTGAGCACCCGGGCCTGCTGGGTCCCGACGAGTACGACGTCGCCGGCGCCGTCACCGGGGCCGTCGAGCACGACGAGCTGCTCGGCGCCGACCGCGTCCGGTCCGGTGACGTCCTCGTGGCGATGGCGTCCTCGGGGCTGCACTCCAACGGCTACTCCCTGGTCCGCCGCGTGTTCGCCGACGCCGGGTGGGCCTACGAGCGGCACGTGGACGAACTCGGCCGCACGCTCGGTGAGGAGCTGCTGACCCCGACCCGCATCTACGCCAAGCCCGCCCTGGCGACGCTGGCCACCGGTGGCGTGCACGCCATGAGCCACGTCACCGGCGGTGGCCTGGCCGCGAACCTGGCCCGCTGCCTGCCCGGGCACGTCACGGCCGAGGTCGACCGGTCCACGTGGACGCCCGGTGCGGTGTTCGGCCTCGTGCGCGACCTGGGGAAGGTCCCGGTGGACGACCTCGAGCGCACCCTCAACCTGGGCGTCGGCATGCTGGCGGTCGTGGCGGCGGACAGCGCGCAGGCGGTCGTGGACACGGTCGAGCAGGCCGGCATCCCGGCATGGGTGTGCGGTGAGGTCCGGGACCGGACCGAGGCCGACGGGGCCAGCAACGGCAAGGGGATCGCAGGAGGCGTGACGCTCCTCCGGGGATCTCACCAGGGCTGGTGAGGACCGGAGGGGCGCCACGCCTCGAGCGGTACTACTCAGTGGTGCTGCAGGACTTCGCGCTGCGCCGGGTCAAGCCCGGCGCTTGGACGACCAGTCGTCGTAGTCGTCGGTCGCGGTGTACTTCGACCAGTCCTCGGAGTCGTCGTCCGAGTCGTCTTCCACGTCAGACTCCGTCGCCTCCGGGGCCGGCTGGCGCCCCGTCTGGCGGTACGGGTCGGGCCCGTGCAGTTCACGTTGCAGAGCGTTGTAGTCGGTGTCGGGGCTGAAGTACTTCAGCTCCCGAGCGACCTTCGTCTGCTTGGCCTTCTGACGGCCGCGCCCCATGGCGTCGACCCCCTCGCGCGTCGGCCGGGGCAGACTGTGCTGACCCCGGAGCAGCTGTCATCTCTCCGTGCCCCCAACGGTACATGCCCGGGAGACGTTCCGGCATCCCGGTCGCGACGACAGGCCCCCGGACGGGCCGCCGGCCGCTCACCCGGGGGCCCGGGGATCGTGTTAGCTGTGCCCATGACCAGCGCAGGAGCCGGTACCACCGCCGCGAAGGACCGCTCGAAGGACCGCCCGACCGTGGCCGGGATCGACTCGTCGACCCAGTCCTGCAAGGTCGTCGTCCGCGACGCCGGCACCGGCGAGCTGCTGCGGGTCGGACGGGCCAAGCACCCCGACGGCACCGAGGTCGATCCCGCGCACTGGTGGCGGGCCCTCGAGGAGGCCGTCGCCGACGCCGGCGGGCTCGACGACGTCGACGCGATCGCCGTCGGGGCCCAGCAGCACGGGTCGGTCCTGCTCGACGAGGCCGGCGAGGTGGTCCGCCCCGCGCTGCTGTGGAACGACGGCCGGTCGGCCGAGGCGGCCGACGCGCTGACCGCGGAGCTCGGGGGGCCGGGGGCCTGGGCCGAGCAGGTCGGCAGCGTCCTCGTCGCCTCCCTCACCATCACCAAGCTGCGCTGGATCGCCGAGCACGAACCGGAGTCGGTGGCCCGCACCGCGTCGGTCTGCCTGCCCCACGACTGGCTCACCCTCAAGCTCTCGGGAGGGGCGCGCCTGGTCACCGACCGGGGCGACGCGAGCGGGACGGGCTACTGGTCGCCCCGCGAGGGCGCGTACCGCGAAGACCTGCTGCACAAGGCCTTCGGGGCCACGCCGAACCTGCCCGAGGTCCTCGCCCCGGCCGCGTCGGCGGGGCCGAGCGCGAGCCCGCTCTCGCGCGGGGCCCTGCTCGGCGCCGGGACCGGCGACAACATGGCGGCCGCGCTCGGCGTGGGCGCGCAGGTCGGTGACGTCGTCGTCTCGATCGGCACCTCCGGCGTGGTGAGCGTGGTCAGCGAGGTCCCCACCCACGACCCCAGCGGCCTGGTCGCCGGGTTCGCCGACGCCACCGGGCGGTACCTGCCGCTAATCTGCACCCTCAACGCGGCGCGCGTCCTGGACTCCGCGGCGCGCATGCTCGGCGTCGACCACGCCGAGCTGTCCCGGCTGGCCCTGTCGGCGCCCGCCGGCAGCGGCGGGCTGGTCCTCGTGCCCTACCTGGAGGGCGAGCGCACCCCCGTGCGCCCGGACGCCACGGGCGCCCTGCACGGGCTCACGCTGGCGACCTCCACGCCGGCCCACGTGGCCCGCGCCACGGTCGAGGGCCTGCTGTGCGGGCTCGCCGACGGCCTCGACGCGCTCGTCGAGCAGGGGTGCCGGATCGGGCGCGTCGTCCTCGTCGGCGGCGGGGCCCGCTCCGAGGCCGTCCGCGTCCTGGCCCCGGCCGTGCTCGGGCGGCCCGTCGTCGTCCCCGAGCCGGGGGAGTACGTGGCCGACGGCGCCGCCCGGCAGGCCGCCTGGGTCCTCGCCGGCGGGGACGCGCCGCCCGCGTGGTCGCTCGGGCGCTCGCAGACGTTCGAGGCCGACCCCACCCCGGGCGTCCGCGAGCGCTACGCCGAGGTGCGCGACCTCACGGCGACCCGCCCGTGACCCCGCGGTTCGCGCGCTTGTCCTCGTACATGCGCCCGTCGGCCTCGGCCAGCACCGCCTCGAAGGAACGGTCGGCGTCGTCGGCCGCCCACCCCACCGACAACCGGACGTCCGCGCCCTCCTGAGCCCGCAGGACGGTCCGGCGCAGCCGCCGGACCAGCGCCTCGACGTGCTCGGGCGGGACCGCGTCGACGAGCACGACGAACTCGTCCCCGCCCAGGCGCGCGACGGTGTCACCCGGCCTGACCTCGGCGGCCAGCCGCCGGGCCACCTCCACGAGCAGCGCGTCGCCGGCGCGGTGACCGCACCGGTCGTTGACCTCCTTGAGGCCGTCGACGTCGCACAGCAGCACGAACGTCCGCGCCGCGGGGCCGGCCCGCGCCCGCGAGCGCTCCCACCGCTCGGCCAGCAGGGCCCGGTTGGGCAGCCCCGTCAGGACGTCGTGGGACGCGCGGTGCTCCAGGGACCGTTCGGCGGCGACGCGTTCGGAGACGTCCCAGACCGCCAGGACGACGTGGCCCGCGCCCCGGGCGCGGGCCACCACCTCGACCCGCAGGTCCGGCCGCTGCCGGGGCCGCACCCGCAGCGGTCCCAGACGCTCACCGGGACGGCGCACCGCCTCGGCCAGCGCCGACCGGGCCCGCGCTCGGTCGTGCTCGACCACGAGGTCCAGGACGTCGCGACCCACGAGGAGCTGGGGGTCGGCCCCCACGAGGCGCTGCAGGTCCGCCGAGGCCCACAGGACGGTCGTCCCGGTCAGCAGGAGGGTGGCCGGGGTCCGGGAAGCGAGGGTGCGCCAGTCGGCCCCCGCGGGCGTCACGATCCGGCGGCGCCGGAGCGTGCGGCCAACGCGTCGCCGATCCCGGCCAGCACCGCCGCGGCGGCCGTCGTCGTCAGCACCGCCGGCCACGGTCCCAGCCGCTTCGACAGGGGGTGGGAGACGCCCACGAGGCCCACGGTGCCCGCGGTCAGGGCCGCGGCGAGGACGGGGGAGCCCTGCGCCCAGCGAGGCAGGGCCGCGCCGACCCCGGCGGCCAGCGCGACCCCGGCCAGCCGCCGGTTCCCGGTGGCCCGGCCGACGGCGTACCCCCCGAGGACGGCGGGGGCGACGAGGGCGGGGCTGGGGATCTTCGGCACGGCAGGAGGCTACCCGCGGTCCCTGGACCGTTGACCCCCCGCTCACGGGCGAGCAGCTTCTCGGCGCAGGACGAGCGGTGCACGCAGAGTGATCGGTGCGGCAGCGGAGCTGCATCGTCGTGGAACTGCCCCCCATGGCCGGTGAACCCGGCCGGCGGATCGAGGTCGCCGACCCGGAGGCGTACGCGCGCGAGCACGGCGACCAGACCACCCACCTCGCCCCCTCCAGCCCGGTGTTCGAGTGGGTGCTGCGCGACCTCGACGACTTCTACCGCGACCGGCGGCGGGAGGCGGGGGCGTCGGCCCGCAGCTCGAGCAGTGGTCGGTGGAGATCCTGCGCGCGTGGGCGTCGGGCCACACCCTGGAGGCCGGGGGCGCCGACCCCCTGCCCGTCGCGTGGCGGGAGGCGCCTGCAGATGCAGCGGCTCCAGCGGGCCCGGGAGGCGTACGAGCGCAGCCGGGGCCGCGGGGACGCGGCGGTGCGCGAGGCGCTGGAACGGTTGCGCGTCGAGGCCGTGAAGGCCGACGAGGTGCTGCGCGCGTCCGGGTTCGAGGTCACCCCTGTCGGGGACCAGCCCGAGGTGCTGCCGCCCGGCCGGCCCGCCCCCGCGGGCAGCGTCGCCGAACCCGGGTCGGCGCGGGCCCTGTCCGACGCCGCCCGCGCCCGCGCGCAGGCGCTCGGACCCCTGCCCGCCGCGTCCGCAGTCGATGTGTTCACCGCCCTGGAGGTGTCCCAGCCGGAGTTCCTCGCCGAGGGGGCCCTGCGCGAGTCCCTCAGCCGCGGGGAGGTCCCGGGCGTCGGCCTGGAGGGCTGCACGCTGGGCGGGAGCGGCATCCGCGGGCTGGGCACCGACCCGCACGGGCTGGCGGCCCGGCTCGCCGACCTCGTCGCCGGCTGGCAGCGCGCGCACCTGGTGGGCCCCGGGTTCGGTCCCGAGGAGTTCCTCGGCCTCCTGCTCGCGCCCGAGGGCGTGAGCAGCAGGCGCAGCGGCGGGGGATCGAGCTGTTCCTGCGGTCCCTGCGCGACCAGGGCCTGACGCCGGACGTGCAGGTCCGGCTCGGGGACGGCGGCTGGCGATCCCGCTGGAGGGTGGTGGGTACGACCACGTCGACGTGCTGACCTCGCTGCACCACGACGTCCACGTCGCCAAGGGCGAGGCCATCACGTTCGACGTGCGCGTCGCCCCCGACGGCAGCTGGACCGTGGCGCACACCCTGCTCCCGGGACCCCCGGGTCGGACGTCGCGACGTCGGGGACCCGGTGCGGGACCCGGCGGGGGATCGTCGTGCGTCAGGACGTCGGTGACGGTCCTGCGTCGAGACACCGCTGCTCCCACGCACCTGCCCGCAGCAGCCGCAGCCCGTTCAGGGCCACGACCACCGTGGACCCTTCGTGCCCCGCCACCGCCAACGGCAGCGGCAGGTGCCCGACGAGGTCCCAGGTGACCAGCACCACGATGAAGGTGGCCGCGACGACGAGGTTGGCCACGACGATCCGGTGAGCCCGGCGCGAGAGGGCGACCAGCCGGGGAACGGCGTCGACCTCGTCGCGCACGACGACCGCGTCAGAGGTGTCCAGCGCCAGGTCCGAGCCGCGCCGGCCCATCGCCACCCCCGCCGCCGCGGTCGCCAACGCCGGCGCGTCGTTCACCCCGTCCCCGACGAGCAGGACCCGCTCCCCGGCGTCCTGCAACTGCGTGACGACGCGGGACTTGTCCTGCGGCAGCAGCCGGGCGTGCACGGCGCCGATCCCGGTGCGGGCCGCGACGTCCGCGGCCGCCGGTTCGTCGTCCCCGGTGAGCAGGTGCACCGGCTTGCCGGTCAGTGCCGCCGCAGCGGCGACCGCGGCCGCCGAGTCCGGGCGCAGCCGGTCGACCAGGGTGATCGTCCCGACCAGCGCCTCGTCGAGGTGCACCCCCACGACGGTGCCGATCCCGACGTCACCTCGAGGGTGCTCGGCCCGCTCGACCCGGATCGCGTGACCGTCGACCGAGGCCACGACGCCGCGTCCGGGCAGGGACTGGAACTCGCTCGCGGCCGGGATCTGCAGCCGGCGTTCGTGGGCTGCGCGGAGGACGGCCCGGCCCAGGGGGTGTTCGCTGAACTGCTCGGCGGCCGCGGCGGTGCGCAGCACCTGGTCCCGGCTCAGGCGTCCGGCGGTGATGACCCGGGTGACCTCGGGGGTGCCCTCGGTGAGGGTGCCGGTCTTGTCGAAGGCGAACACCGTGGTGCGCCCGACGGCCTCCATGACCGTCGCCGACTTCACCAGCACCCCGTGACGGCCGGCGTTGGCCATGGCCGACAGCAGCGGCGGCATGGTCGCGAGCACCACCGCACAGGGTGAGGCGACGATCATGAAGGTGATGGCCCGCAGCAGCGCGTCCTCGAACGAGCTGTCGAGGAAGACCACCGGGAGGGCCAGCACGACGAGGGTCGCGACGACCACGCCCAGGGAGTACCGCTGCTCGACCTTCTCGATGAACAGCTGGGTCGTGGCCTTGGTCGCCGAGGCCTGCTCGACCATCGCCACGACGCGGGCGATGACCGATTCGCCGGCCTCGCGCTGCACCCGGACCCGCAGGGCGCCGGTGCCGTTGACGGTCCCGGACAGGACCTCGTCACCGGGCCCGCGCGGGACGGGGACGGACTCGCCGGTGATGGCCTGCTGGTCGACCTCGGACAGGCCCTCGACGACGGTGCCGTCGGCGCCGATGCGTTCGCCGGGGCGGATCAGGACGAGGTCGTCGACGGCCAGGTCGGCGACGTCGACGTCCTGCTCGGTGCCGGTGGCCGGGTCCAGGCGGGTGGCCTGCTCGGGGGTCAGGGTCAGCAGGGAGCTGACGGAGTCGGCGGTGCGCTGGGTGATGATCGCCTCGACGGCCCCGGAGGTGGCGAAGATGACGATGAGCAGCGCCCCGTCGAGCACCTGGCCGATGCCGGCGGCGGCGACGGCGGCCAGCACCATGAGCAGGTCGACGTCGAAGGTCTTCTCGCGCAGGGCCTGCAGCCCGGCCCAGCCCGGTTCCCAGCCACCGGCGGCGTAGCAGGTGAGGTAGGCGGCCCAGTACGCCCAGGTCGGGGCTCCGGTCAGCTGCAGCGCACCGCCGACGAGGAACAGGACCAGCGCCAGCCCGGCCCAGCGGACCTCGGGGAGCTGGAGGCCGGTGCGGAGGATCGACGGCGGGCGCGGCAGCACGCGGCCGGCCCGCTCCAGGTCAGGACGCGGGGCGAGGACGCTGGTCATCGGACGGGGCACTCCCCGGTCGACGTCGGGCTGGAGGTGGCCGGGGCGTCGACACCCACCGACCGGTGCGTGTGCACGGGGGCACCGTCGACTCCGGCGCGCTGGTGAGCCGTCTGCGGCTCCAGCGCGTGTTCGGCCTGGTAGACGGCCTCGGCGACCAGGTTGCGGGCGTGCTCGTCGACCAGCCGGTAGAAGACGCGGTTGCCGTCCTGGCGGGTGGCCACCATCCGCCCCCACCGCAGCTTGGACAGGTGCTGGGACACCGCCGTGGGGCTCTTGCCGACGACGTCGGCCAGGTGGTTCACCGACAGCTCCTGTCCGCGCAGCGCCAGGACGATGCGGATGCGGGTGGGGTCGGACAACAGGGAGAAGACCTCCGCGGCCACCTCGACGTACTGACTGTCCACGCCCAACGTGCAGCGCTTCGCATCTTCACTCATGCGCAGATGCTGAGTCAGAGGCCGGTGGGCGTCAAGTCCCGGGCATCGACGCCACCGCCACCACCGTCGACGCAGCACCCGGGGTGCATGGCCGAGGTGCCCTCCTGCACGCATACCCCCCAGGGGTTAGCGTTGGGGTCGTGAGCGGCACCCGCAGACCCGTCTGGACCTCCACGGTCCCGCGCGTCCTGCTCGTGCTCGCCGTGGTCCTGGGGCTGTGTGCGATGCACGTCCTGGCCGCCGCCGTCAGCCGCCACCACACCGCCGTCCCCGGCGCCTCCGTGTCGACCAGCCCTGCGCCGGCCGTGGACCACGCCGAGTCGGTCACCTCGCTGCAGGGCACCGACCACGAGCACCACCGCTCGACGGGTGACTGCGTGCTGTTCCTGTCCGCCGGCGTCGCGCTGCTGGTGGTCCTGCTCGCCTGGGCCACGGCCCAGGCCCTGCGCCCCTCGTACCGGCTCACCGACCCCTGGCTGGACCAGGTCATCGCCGCCACGCCCTGGCGCGGGCCGCCGCCGTGGCACTGGCCACGCGTCAGCCTCTGCGTGATCCGGGTCTAGGCCGACCCCTGCGCGTCGTGGACGACCTCGTCCACGCGCTGCTCCGTCGTGCCTTCCACCCGTGACTCACCCGAGGAGCTGTACCTCTGATGCGCACCACTACTCCCACGACCCGCGCCGCCCGCACGACCCGACCCGCCGCCCGTCCGCTCGCGCGGGTGGTCGCCCTCGGCGCCGCCGCGACGCTGTCGCTGGTCCTGGCCGCCTGCGGCGGCGACGACGCCGGCTCGATGGACCACTCCTCGATGGCCTCGGAGTCCTCGACGACCTCGGCGAGCCCCTCGGCCGGCGCCACCAGCAGCGTCGACGCCGAGCACGACGACCAGGACGTGATGTTCGCCCAGATGATGATCGTCCACCACCAGGGCGCTGTCGAGATGGCGCAGATGGCCACCACCCAGGCCTCCAGCCAGCAGGTCGAGGACCTCGCGGCCGAGATCGAGGCCGCTCAGCGGCCGGAGATCGAGGAGATGACCTCCTGGCTGAACGCCTGGGGCGCACCGGCCACGGCCGCTCCCTCGATGACCCCCATGACCGGCGGCACGGCCGGTGGTGTGGAGGGCATGGACCGCTCTTCGACGTCGGGGATGCCCGGGATGACGAGTGAGGAGCAGATGACTCAGCTGCAGAACGCCACCGGCACCGACTTCGACCGGGTGTTCCTGCAGCTGATGATCGAGCACCACACCGGCGCGGTGCAGATGGCCCAGACCGAGCAGCAGCGAGGTTCCAACCCGCAGGCCCAGGAGCTGGCCGACTCGATCGTGACGAGCCAGAGCGGCGAGATCGAGCAGATGAAGCAGATGCTCACCGCCCTCGGCTGACGAAGCTGAGCAGAGATCAGGTGGCTGGTGGGTGGGCCTGGCCCACCCACCAGCCGTTGCTCGGTCGAGGCCGGGTGAGGCATCGGGAGGCTTCCAGTTCCCTTCCCGTCGTACCCCGCGCCGTCCCTGAGCTGTCCTCCGCCGGAGGCGCGCACCCCTTGCGCGGTTACCCCTGGGGGGTATGCTCAGGACATGGCTACTCGCAACGACGACCCGCGGCTGGAGACCCGACCGTCAGCGGTGGATCCCGTGTGCGGCATGAGCGTCGACCCGGCGACGACGACGTCAGCCGAGCACGATGGGACCACCTACTCCTTCTGCTCACCGGGATGCCGAGCGGCGTTCAGTGAGGACCCCGACCGCTACGTCGCAACGCATCACGACCACGCCGGTCACGACCACGCCGGGACCAGCACCAAGGTCGCCGTGCAGGCCGGTCCGGGTGAGGCGGTGGAGCACACCTGCCCGATGCACCCGGAGGTTCGCCAGGACGGACCCGGCAGCTGCCCCATCTGCGGTATGGGCCTGGAACCGGTCGTCATCACCGCCCAGACCGGCCCCAGCCACGAACTCATCGACATGCGACGCCGGTTCTGGATCGGGCTCGCGCTGGCCCTGCCGGTCTTCGCCCTGGAGATGGGCCGGCACTTCATCCCCGCCGTGCACGACGCGATTCCCAGCGACGTCTCCACCTGGATCCAGTTCGCCCTGGCCACCCCGGTGGTGCTGTGGGCCGGATGGCCCTTCTTCGTCCGCGGTGCGGCGTCGGTGCGCACCCGTCACCTGAACATGTTCACCCTCATCGCGATGGGCACCGGCGTGGCCTGGGTGTTCAGCACCGTGGCCACCGTCGCCCCCGGGATCTTCCCGGCTGCCTTCCACGACGAGATGGGCGCCGTCGACGTCTACTTCGAGGCCGCCGCCGTCATCACCGTCCTGGTCCTGCTGGGCCAGGTGCTGGAACTGCGGGCCCGGGAGCAGACCTCCGGCGCCATCCGCGCCCTGCTGGACCTGACCCCCAAGACCGCCCGCCGCCTCGACGACACAGGCGAGGAGACGGAAGTCAACCTCGACGACGTCGGTCTCGGAGACCGGCTGCGGGTCCGCCCCGGGGAGAAGGTCCCCGTCGACGGCACCGTCCTCGAAGGCCGCTCCTCGGTCGACGAGTCCCTGGTGACCGGTGAGTCGATGCCGGTCACCAAGACCGACGGGGACCGGGTGCTGGGCGGCACCATCAACTCCGCCGGGTCGCTGATCGTGCGCGCCGACGCCGTCGGGCGCGACACGATGCTGTCCCGGATCGTGGCCATGGTCGCCGAGGCCCAACGCTCCCGGGCCCCGATCCAGCGCCTGGCCGACAAGGTCTCAGCCGTCTTCGTGCCCGTCGTGATCGCCGTGGCCGTCATCGCCTTCGTCGTCTGGGCCGTCGCCGGCCCCGACCCGCGCCTGGCGCACGCCCTGATCGTGGCCGTCGCGGTCCTGATCATCGCCTGCCCGTGCGCACTGGGCCTGGCCACACCCATGTCGATCATGGTCGGGGTCGGCCGCGGTGCCCGCTCCGGAGTGCTGATCAAGAACGCCGAGGCACTGGAACGGCTGGAGAAGGTCGACACCCTGGTCGTGGACAAGACCGGCACCCTCACCGAAGGCCGCCCCTCAGTGGACCGCGTCATCCTGGTCCCCGCCGTCACGACCGATGACGAAGCCGTCGAGGCCGAGGTGCTGCGCCTGGCCGCCGCCGTCGAGAAGGGTTCGGAGCACCCGCTGGGCGAGGCCGTCGTCCGCGCCGCCCAGCAGCGGGGGCTGGCGGTGCCGGTCGTGCAGGACTTCGAAGCCCCCGCCGGTCGCGGGGTCAGCGGCGTGGTCGACGGCCAGCGCGTGGCCATCGGCAGCGCCGGGCTGCTGTCCTCGATGGGTCTGGACGCCGGGCCCGCCCAGGCCGTGGCCGACGAGGTTCGTTCGACCGGGGCCATCGCCGTGCTCGTCGCCGTCGAGGACGAGGTCCGTGCGGTCATCGCCATCGCCGACCAGGTCAAGGACTCCACCGCCACCGCACTGCAGCAGTTGCGCGAGGCCGGGCTGGACATCGTCATGCTCACCGGCGACAACCGCGTCACCGCCCAGGCGGTCGCGGCCGGCCTCGGCATCGACCGTGTCGAGGCCGAGGTGCTGCCCGACCGCAAGAGCGACGTCGTGCAGCGGCTGCGCGCCGAGGGCCGGGTCGTGGCCATGGCCGGCGACGGCGTCAACGACGCCCCCGCCCTGGCCGCAGCCGACGTCGGGATCGCGATGGGCTCGGGCACCGACGTGGCGATGGAGAGCGCCGGGGTGACCCTGCTGCAGGGGGACCTGACCGCGATCGTGCGGGCCCGGCGGACCTCGCAGCTGACGATGCGCAACATCCGCCAGAACCTGCTGTTCGCCTTCGTCTACAACGCCGCCGGCATCCCCCTCGCCGCCGGTGTCCTGTACCCGGTGTCCGGGTTGCTGCTCTCCCCGGTCATCGCCGCCGCCGCGATGGCGCTGTCCTCGGTCAGCGTGATCACCAACGCGCTGCGGCTGCGCACCCAGCGCCTGTGACGCCCGCTCCCACGCTCGCTGCGCGGCCCGAGCCCCACGATCGGGTCAGTGGTGATCGGTCGGACGGGTGATCGGTCGGATGATGGAGACCCCCAGCTGCAGGAGGAGACAGCGATGACGGCCCTCACGCCCACGACGCCGCCCGGTTACGCCGACACCAAGACCGCGCAGTTGAAGCGGCTGCGCCGCATCGAAGGCCAGGTCCGCGGCCTGCAGCGCATGGTCGAGGAGGACTCCTACTGCATCGACGTCCTCACCCAGGTCTCGGCGGCCACCAAGGCGCTGGAGGCCGTCGCGCTGAGCCTGCTGGAAGAACACCTGGCCCACTGCGTCCGCGACGCCATCGCCCACGGCGGCGAGGAGGCTGAGGCGAAGATCAAGGAAGCCTCGGCCGCCATCGCCCGGCTCGTGCGCTCCTGACGACGCCCGAGCGGCGGCCCGCAGGAGGCGCACGGTCGGACCCGAGCTGCAGGGTGCCCGCTCACGGGTGGCCGGCCAGGACACCACCCACCTGACCGACGGCCCGGCCGCCGCGGACGACCCGACCACGGCCACCCCCGGCGACGGCCGACCCGCGGGCCGGCGGAGGCTCAGCCCGGCGACCGTCACCGGTGTCCTGACGCGTCACGGATCCGGTGAGGGACCCGGTGAGGGCCGCACCGACGCGCCGACGAGCGCGTCCAGCCACGCCCGCGCGAGCCGGCGCGCGATCTCCTCGTCGCCCTCGAGCGCGAAGTCGACCGCCACGTGGTCCACATGCAGCTGCGCGAGGGACGACTCCCCGCGGACGCCGAGGCGCACGAGCGCCGCCGGGGCGAGGTCGGTGAGCAGCTCCAGGGCCAGTCCCGTCCCGGGCCGGCGCAGCACCGCGTCCCCCTGCCGCGCGGCCCAGCGCGCGTCGAGCTCGACGCCGAGGCACAGCACGACGAGGGTCGTCTCCCAGGGGGTCAGCGGCACGGCGCGCACGATCCGCGCCAGCGGCAGCCGCCCCCCGGGTCGGTGGCGGCGACGCGGTCCTCGATCGCGGCCCGCAGCTCGGCCAGGTCGTCGGCGTGCTCCGGCGCGGCGGGTTCGAACGTGTGCTCCAGGAGCGCGAACTCCGCGCGCAGGTGCTCCCAGTGGTCCGCGAACCCCGTCATCCCGCGACCGTCCACAGGCCCGAGCGCACCCCGTCCACGACGACCTCGACGCGGTGCGGGCCGGGTGCCAGGGCCGTCCCCGGGGCGACGTCGAGGGCGGCCGGGTCGGTGCGCTCGCCGAGGACAGTGCGTCGTCGCCCCTGCATCTTCGACGTGCCGCCGGAGAGCTGCCAATGACCGGCGGTGAGCGGATGGTCACGACGAAGGCCCCGGCGCAGTGCGCCGGGGCCTTCGTGAGCTCGATCCCAGGTGGCCAGGAGCGGGGTCGAACCGCTGACCTTCCGATTTTCAGTGAGACAGTCACTGCTTAGATCGTTTACCTGCCTTGACCTGCATCTGTGCAGGTCAGACGGCCTTCGGGTCCTTTACGACCGTCAGGCGATCACCCGCCGTCGCGGGCTCGTTCTGCGACTGTTCTGCGCGCGGCCTCCGAGCCGCTGCTGCCGCTGTCTCAAGAGCGTCGGCGAATCGGTGGAGGTCGCCCGGGTACAGGTGGCTGTACCGGTTGAGGGTCACGCCGATGCTGCTGTGACCCATCATCTCGGATAGCTGCTTCGGCGGTGTGCCCGCCTGGATGTGCAGCGAGGCAAAGGTGTGCCGCAAGTCGTGGAGACGAACGGTGTCGCCTGGGACTTGCACCGCGACCTCGGCCGCTCGGACCGCGGGGTCGAAGACCCGCTTGCGCCAGTTCTCCGTCCGGAGGATCCCGCCACGCGGTGCAGGAACCAACGGGTCGTCCGGCCCCTTGCCGGCCAGGTCGGCCGTGAGTAGGGCCACGAGGAACGGCGGCACCGGAACTGTGCGGTTCGAGCTGGCGGTCTTGGGAGTCTCCACTCGCTGCTGACCACCTCGGTTGATGATCTGGCGGCTGACGCGCACCTCACGCTTGAGCTGATCGAAGTCACGGACGCGAAGGCCTGCGAGCTCGCCCACCCGCAGCCCCGTGAAGGTCAGGACCAGAAACGGAAGGCGGTCACGTTCGGCGGAGATGTGGTCGGCGATCCTCCACACCTGTTCGGCCGTCAGAAAGCGGCGGTCGCTGTTCACCAACGGTGGGAGGGACGGCAGGGACACTCCCTTGGCCGGGTTGTTCGGGATCCGCTGACGCCGGACCGCGAGGTCCAGGACGCCACTCAGCACGACGAAGGACTCACGGATCGTCGATGCCGCCGAGCCCCCCTTGTGCATCCGACTGACCCAGGACGAGACCCCCTCGTGGGTCACGCCGGACAAGGGGACAGCGCCCCAGGTCGGGATGATCCGCTTGTCGAGGGCGTTGCGGTAGTTCTCCCGGGTCGTCTGCTTGATGTGCAGCTTGGAGTCGAGCCATTCATCGGCGTACTCGCCAACGGTGACCTTTCCGCTCTTCGGGTCCAGCCACTCGCCGCGCAGGAGCAGTCGTTCCTGCTCATTGGCCCAGGTGGTGGCCTCCTTCTTGGTGGGCCAGAGCTTGGTGGCCTCCCGCCCGTCGGCCTTCCTGTAGGCCCCGAGCCAGCCCTTGCGGCCGCCTCCGGGGCGTCGTGCGTGTGCCATGACTAGCTGTACTGACCATGGACGTTGGTGACACGCCGGTAACCGCAGGTCGTTGAGGCAAGAGAGGACCTCCGAGGGCAGTGTGGAGCTGCTGAAGGCGAC